>JADGRB010000034.1 GCA_017881315.1 Pseudomonadota bacterium | reverse complement strand
ACAAGCAGTCGATGTACATCACGATCTCCGTCGATGAGGGCCCGCAGTACCACCTCGGCAAGGTCGACGTGACCGGCGATCTGCTGATGCCCAAGGAGTTCTTCCTCGGCCGGGTGTCGGTGAAGTCGGACGAGATCTTCAACCGGTCGAAGCTCTCCGACGATCTGCAGAAGCTCACCGACTATTACAAGGACCGCGGCTACGCCTACGTCAACGCCACCCCGACCACCCCGGTCAACGAGAAGACCAGGATCGTCGACGTCTTCTTCGAGATCCAGAAGGGGGAGCTGGTCAGCATCAACCGGATCAACATTCGCGGCAACAACAAGACCCGCGACAAGGTCATGCGTCGCGAGATGCGCATCGTCGAGGGCGACACGTACAACCAATCGCTGCTCGACTATTCGAAGAAGCGGGTGAACGCGCTCGGGTACTTCGAGAAGGTGGACATGTCCACCAAGCGGGGCGAGACCGACGACAAGATGGACGTCAACTTCGAGGTGGCCGAACGCCCGACCGGCACCTTCCAGATCGGCGCCGGATTCTCCTCGGTCGAGAACTTCATCGCCCAGGCCCAGGTCTCGCAGAACAACCTGTTCGGGCGCGGCCAGCTGCTCACCTTGCAGCTGCAGTATTCCGGTCTGCGCCAGCTCTACCTGCTCCAGTTCCAGGATCTCTACTTCCTCGACACCAACTGGACCTTCGGCTTCAACATCTTCAAGCAGGACCAGTTCCTGTTCTCGTTCGTCCGCCACTCCAAGGGCGGCAGCTTGACCTGGGGCTACCTGCTCGCCGAGGACACCCGCCTGCTCCTCACCTATACCCTCGAGGACGTCGGCGTCTCGACCAGCGGTTTCTCCAGCTTCTTCTCCACCTCGGTGATCCAGCCGACGCAGGTGGGGTCGATCGCCAACTTGCTGCGCTCGGGGATCACCTCCTCGGGCACGGCGCTGCTCTCTTACGATTCACGCGACAACCGCCTGTTTCCGACCCGCGGCTGGTACAACACGCTCAAGGCCGAGATCGCCGACCCGTACTTCATCGCCTCGCAGAACGTCTTCACCCGCTACGAGGCCGTCGCTCGCGCGTTCTATCCCCTCTGGGGGCCCTTCGTGCTTCGACTCAAGGGGAACCTCGGCCTCATCGCGAGCCGCGACGATCGCGGTGTCCCGATCTTCGAGCGCTACTTCGTGGGCGGGATCTACGACATCCGCGGCTACTCGCCGCGTTCGCTGGGGCCGGTCATCCGCGCCGAGAGCACCCAGGCGCCGGACGGATCGCTCAGCAACTTCCTCATCGGCGGCAACATGGAGGTGATCGGCAACGCCGAGATCGAGTTCCCCATCTTCGACAAGGTGGGTATCCGCGGCGTGGTCTTCACCGACGTCGGCAACGCGTTCAACCTGGAAGACCAGTATTGCAAGCTGCGGCCGTTCGGCGTCGACAAGTCCAAGGATCCCTGCCAGAACCCGCTCGACATCGGCGCCTACCGCGCCAGCTGGGGCTTCGGTTTCCGCTGGCAGTCCCCCATCGGCCCGTTGCGGTTCGAATGGGGCGTCCCCTTCTGGACGCTGCCCGGCGAGCAGCCCATCGTCTTCGAGTTCACGATCGGTAATTTTTTCTAAACGTGTTAAGCAACCGGGCGGTGAAGGAGATGAACATGTCACGCGCATCACGTTTCTTGGTCCTGGCGGTCTTTCTGTTGAACGCCTCGTCGGCCTTCGCGGAGGACTTCAAGCTGGGCTTCGTCGATATGCAGCGCGCCCTGAACGAGACCGACGACGGCAAGAAGGCCAAGGCGGCGCTCAAGAAGGTCTTCGACCAGAAGCAGAAGGAGCTGGACGAGCAGCAGGCCGCGCTCAAGAAGGACATCGAGGATCTCGACAAGAAGCGGACTCTCTTGCCGCCCGATCAGGTGCGCGAGAAAGAGGGCGAGCTGCAGCAGCGGATGCAGAAGGTCCAGCAGACCTATCTGCGCCATCAGCAAGATCTCTCCGGCAAGGAGCAGGAAGCGACCGCCAAGATCTACGAGCGCATGAACAAGATCATCGCCAAGATCGCGGCCTCCGAGAGCTTCTCGATGATCGTCGACAAGTCGGCGCTGGTGTTCGCCAAGCCCCACCTCGATCTGACCACCGAGCTCATCCGCCGGTACAACAGCGGCGAGGGGGCCGATCCGGCGGCCAAGGCGACGGCGGCCAAGCCGGCCACGCCGCCCGCGAAGAAGTAAGCGCCATGCTCGATATCCGCGCGATCGAGCGGATCCTCCCGCACCGCTACCCATTCCTGCTGGTCGACCGGGTCGACGAATTGGGCCCGGATCGGATCGTCGCGCGCAAGTTGGTCACCCGCAACGAGCCCCATTTCAACGGACATTTTCCGGGGCTGCCGGTGATGCCCGGCGTGCTGATTATCGAGGCGCTGGCGCAGGCCGGCGCGCTCCTGGCTGCCAGCGTGGTCAGCTTCGACCCCGAAAAGCAGGTGATCTTCTTCCTGGGCATCGACAAGGCCCGCTTCCGAAAGCCGGTGGTGCCCGGTGACCTGCTGGTGCTGGAGGTGGTGCCGCTGCGCAAAGGGGGCGCCATCTGGAAACTGCGTGGCGAAGCCAAGGTCGACGGCGCGGTGGTCGCCGAGGCCGAGCTGATGGCGACCATCCAGCCCAAGACCGCCTGACGGGGGACGCTCTGCGGCGGAAGGCGGTCATCCTGCTCGTGGCGGCCGCGGTGGGCGGCGCCTGCCATCGCTCGACCATGCCGCCGCGCGCGGACGGCGCGGCGGTGGTGCTCTCGCCCGAGGTGATCGACGACGGTCTCGAGCCGGTGCCGGAGGCGGAGCCGAACGACACCGTGGCGACCGCGCAGCGGCTGGCGCTCTCGCCGACCACCCCGGTGGCCGTCCGGGGGAGCCTCATCAAGACTGGGTCCAGCGCCAAACGCGACGTGGACTGGTTCCGGATCGATCTACCCGGGCCGGACGCAGGCCCGACGCCGCCGGTCGTGCGCGCCGACGCCGCGGGGGTGGCGCCGCCGCCGCGCTCACTCCTGCGCGTCGATCTGCGTCCCGAGGCGGGGGTGGCCGTGACGCTGGACGCGCTCGATGCGGGCGGGCACCCGCTGGTGTCGGCGCCGGGTCAGCCTGGAGAAGCGATCGCGATCCCCAATCTCGCGATCGCCCCGGGCCCGACCTACCTCCGCGTCCGGGCGGCGAGCGGCGAGGCGCCGCCCGGAGGCTATCGCCTGGTCGCGCACCTGGCGGCCTTCGATGTCGGCGCGGAGATCGAACCCAATGGAAGCGCCGCGCTGGCGACCGAGCTCGCGCCGGGCGGCGAAGCGGTCGGCTATCTCGGCTGGCGCCGCGACCAGGACTGGTATCGACTGCCGACGGCGGGTCTGGCCGAGGGCAGCGTCCTGTCGGTCGATCTCGATCCGGTCCCCGGCGTCGCCGCGGCGTTGCAACTCTACGGCGCCGACACCCACAAGCTGACCGAGGCGCACGGACGCAAAGGGGAGCGCGTCGTGTTGCGGGACGTGCGCTTCCCGCCGGGCGATGCCCAGGTCTTCCTGGTGGTGCGTGCCGATTCGGATTGGAGCGCCGACGCGCGCTACAACGTTCGTCCGCGCGCCGATCTCCCCAAGCCAGGGGCGGAGGCCGAGCCGAACGACGATCCGGGACATGCCCAGACCGTCGGGGACGGGGTCGTGATCGGGTATCTGGGGCGCGGCGATGTCGACGTCTTTCGATACGTGACCGACGCGCCCGCGGTGCTCGACGTCGAGCTCACGCCCCCGGAGCACGCCAGCGTCAAGCTGGAGATCTTGCGCGCGGACGGCACGCTCGTCGCGCGCACCGAGGGTGGAAGACACGGGGCGATCCGTCTCGCCAATCTGGCGATCCCGGGCGGGCCCATCTTCGTTCGTCTGGCCGGCGGCCGTGGCTCGGCCAACCCGGACGATCCCTACCACCTGACCGTTTCGAGCCACCCGGGCGGCCCCGCCGCCGAGCCGGCGCCCCCAGAGGCCCCGCCGAAAGCGGAATGAAGACGGCCGCCGCGCTTCTGCTGTCCTGCGCGGTGGGGGGCGCCCTGGCCGGCTGCGCCCACCCTGCCGAGGGACCCGGGGCCACCGTTGCTGCTTTCGGATCGGCGGTGACGCGCGGTGATCTGGCGGCCGCCTACGGCCTGACCTCGGCGGCGTTTCAGCGGCGGACGCCGTTCGAGGCCTTCGTGGCCGGATTCAAAGCGGGTGGGGGCGAGCCCGAGGCCCTCGGCCGGCGCATGGTTGCCGAGGCGCCCCGGATCGCGCCCCGGGTCGAGGTCGAGCTGTCGCTCGGTGAGCGGGTGCCGATAGTCCTCGAAGATGCCGGCTGGCGGATCGACGGCCCGGTCTACCAAGCGTGGGGGCAGGGCACGCCGCGTGACGCCCTGCGCACCTTCGTGCGTGCGCTCGACGAGCGGCGTTACGACATCGTGCTGCGCCTGGTTCCCGACCGGTACCGCGCCGGCCTCAGCGCAGACCAGCTTCGCGCCGCCTGGGAAGGCGACGAAAAGAAGGAGAACGCCGCGCTCCTGGCTCAGCTTCGGGCGGCTCTCACCGCGCCCATCGTCGAAGCCGGCGACGAGGCCCACCTGCCGTACCCGCCCGGACGGGAAGTCAGGCTCGTCCGTGAGGCCGGACAATGGAAGGTGGAGGATCCGGACCAAAACCACGCTGTAACCGGTGGAGAACACTGATCTTTTTTACGCCTCACGTTTGTGCCACGAATTGCCGAACTTGACTAATAGGAAGAGATATTGCAGGCATCTAGCTAGAGGTTTCTCGTCGTGCTCGAGCCCTGGATCATCGAACAGATCCGCCGCCGCGAAGAAGAGGAGCGACGGCGTCAGGACCGCCCGCGACTCGAAGTCCCGGAGCGCGACGAGCGTTGGAAGCCCGAGAGCGAAGAGGAACAGCGCCGGCGAGAGCGGCGAGAACGGGACGAAGACGAGAAAGAGGATCGCGACGGGCCGCAGCGCGGCGTCGTGATCATCGAGATGGTGCGCTCGACATAGTGGACGCGGCCCGGTCCCGAGGCTAGACAGGGGCCATGCAGAAGGATTCGGCGGGGTTCGTGGGGCGGGAGATCGAGCTCGACACGCTGGAGGCGGCGTTTTCCCGCGCCACCCAATTCAAGGCGCCTCAGTCCGTCACGATTGTCGGCGCGCAGGGTATCGGCAAGACCCGCCTCCTCGACCAATGGCTCGCGTCGAAACGCGCCGTCGACCTTCGGATCGTCCGCGCTGCGGCCGACGCGGGAAACGGGGTTTCGGGGACGGCCGCGGCACCACCCCAGGGCTCGCTGGTGGCGCACCTGCTCCGCGCCCGCTTCGATCTGGGGGACCTGCCGTCCGGCGAGGCGCTGGCGCGCTTCCGCGCCGGGCTCCAGGAGGCCTTTGGCGATCGGCGGGTGGCCGAGATGGCGGTGCTCCTGGGACGTTTTCTGGGTTTCGAGATGGAAGAGAGCCCCCTGGCGCTCGCGCTCGCCGGGCGGCCCGAACAGGGGATGGAGCTGGCGCGCGCCGTGCTGGGACGGTTCTTCGAGCAGGACGCGGCGGGGCGGCCGCTGGTCATCGTGGCCGAGAACCTACAGGACGCCGACGACGATTCTCTGAACGAGCTGCAGGGCCTGTCCGCCGAGCTCGCCGACGCGCCGATTCTGATCGTCGCGACGGCTCGTCCGGATCTGCTGGTGCGCCGTCCGGGTTGGGGACACGGCGGCGGCAGCCACACCCGGATCGATCTGCAACCGCTCGGGCGCCCCGAGACCGACGCGCTCATCCGGTCGATGCTCGGGACGACGACCCTGGCGGCCAACCTCTCGGAGCGGGCGGCTGAGGAGTCCGGCGGCAACCCCGCGCTCCTTGCCGAGCTGCTGCGCGTCTACCAGGAGTCCGGCATCCTGAGCGCCGCGGCCGCCGAGGGGTGGCGCTTCGACGCGGAGCGAGCGGCCCGCCAGCGCACGGCGGTGACGCGCGAGGAGGCCGCCTCGGCGCACGTGATGGCGCTGACGCCGGCCGAGCGGGACGTCCTCACCCGCGGCGCCGTCTTCGGTCCGCTGTTCTGGACCGGCGGCGTGGTGGCGCTGGGTCGCTTCAGCTCCGATCCGCCCGACGAGGCGGCGGTGTTCGCGCCCGATCCGACCATCACCGAGATCCAGAACATGCTGGAGAGTCTCTGCCGGCGGGGCTTCCTCGAGACCGTCGCCGATGCGTCGATTCCCGACGAGACGGCCTGGCGCTTCGGCCAACCGCTCGAGCAGCGGTTGCTCGACGCGGGCACCGATCCGGAGCTCCGCCGCCGCCGCAAGGCCTTCGCGGCGCAGTGGCTGGAGAGCCGGAGCGGGACCGACCGCGAGCAACGGCTGGAGGCGCTGGCTCGGCTCTACGAGGAGGCCGACGATCGGCGGCGCGCGGCCTACTGCTTCATCACCGCGGCGGGCATCGCGCGCGAGCGGCTGCTGCTCGACCGGGCCCATCCGCTCTACCTGGCGGGCATTCGATTGCTCGATCTCGACGACGCGGTCGCCAAGATGGACGCGCTCTATGCGGCGGGCGACGTGGCGGCGCGCCTGGGACGAACGCGGGAATCGGTGGGGCTGTTTCAGGAGATGGTGCTCCTCGCCTGGCGGCTGGACCTTCCGGCCAAGGGGGGCGCGGCGCACGGACGGATCGGTCGGCTGTGCGGCACGCTCGGTGAGAACGCCCGGGCGCGCGCGCACCTGGAGCTCGCGCACAAGCTGTTCGAGGTGGCGGGCGACGGGCCGGGGGTCGCGGCGGCGCTCGACGACGTCGGGCGGATCCACTTTCTCATGGGCGAGCCCGAGCGATCGCTCGAGTGCCACCGAGCGGCGCTGGCGGTGCGCGAGCAGCTGGGCGACGATCGGGGGCGGGCGCTCACGCTCTCGCGCCTCGGCCAGGTCTTGCAGAAGACCGGCGGCTTCACGCCGGCCGGCGAGCATTTCCGCGATGCGCTGGCGTTGCGGCGCCGGATCGGGGATCGGCAGGGGGTGGTGGCCTCGCTGCTCGATCTGGGGGCGCTCGAGCGGGATCTGGGACGCCGGCCGGAGGCGCTGGCGCTGCTGCGCGAGGGCCGCGAGCTCGCGCGCGCCAGCGGCGAGCGTCTCTACGAGTGCAGCTTGTCGATCGAGATCGGGGACTGTCACCTGGCCGACGGCGCGCCGCGCGCAGCGCTCATCGAATTCCAGACGGCGCGGGAGATCGCGCGTCAGTTCGGCGCCCGCGTCCTCCTGTCCGAGGCGACCCGCGGGATGGCCGAGGCGCAGCTGGCGTTCGGGGACGCGACCCGTGCGCGCGACGACGCCCGCACCGCCTTCGAGATCGCCGAACGGGCGGGGGTTCCCCCGCTCGCGGGTGCCGCTCTGCGGGTGGTCGCCTCGGCGGTGGGCGCGGGCGCACCGGGCGAAGCTGAGCTGGGCGGCGCCCGGGAGATGTTCGATCGCGCGGTGGAGGTCCTGACCGGCGCCGGCGCCGAGCTGGAGCTGGCCCGCACCCTGACCGCCTACGCCGAGTTCGAGGAGCGCTCCGGGCGCGACGAGACCGCTTCCGAGCTGCGCCGCCAGGCGAGTCTCATCGCCGAGCAGATGCGCACGGCACGAGGCCGCAGCGACAATTCGAATCGGGACCATGGGAGGGTCCCAGGCCCCCCGCGATGAGCTTCGACGCGCGGAGCGCGTCTGCGCTCGACGCGATCGCGAGACGCGCTATTTCTTGGCGACCCGGGATGGGCCGGGCTTGGCTGAGGCGGCGGCGGTGGGTGCCGCCGCGGTCTTCTTGAGGTCGTCTGGCTTGATCAAGATGCGATCGATCGCCCATTTCGGCGCGGTGTAGACGTCGGTGGCCTTGGCGCCCGCGACCAGGTAGTTGATCTTGTCCTTGGTCTCGTCCCCGACGCGGATCTGGCAGGCCGGCGCGCTGGCTGCCTTGCCCGCGACCTTGGCCTTGACGGTGATGACCGCCTTGGGTTTGGCGAGGCCGTTGTCCTTGAGCGATTGATCCTCGGCGAACCCGTTGCCCTTGAAGTCCTTGAAGCCGCTCGCGATGGGGGTGACCTTGGTGGCGTCGACCTCCAGCTTGGCCGGCTTGGTCGCTTTCCAGTCGGCGCCGCTCTTGACCAGCGTGTAGGAACGGTCTGCCGCACTGACCGAGATCTCGGTCAGCGCGTCGGCCGCGACGTCGCACAGCGTCTTGTCGCGGAACTCGATCGGTCGCTTGGCGATCCGTTCGAGGTTGTACTTCTTGACCAGGAAGATCTGCGGCGCGTCGGCCTTCTTGACGTAGACCTCATCCTCGCCCTTCTTGTCGCCGATCAAGACCGTGACGCTCTTGTCGTCCTTGGCGCCGGTCTTCCCGCCGAGGGTCACCGTGAGCGCGGGCGGGGCGAGCCCGGCGGCGGGCAAGCCGACGCCGTCGGCGAAGTCGTTGGCTTTCCAGGAGGCGAGCGCCGAGGCGATGCCGTTTGGAACGGTCGCGTCGAGCTTGTCAATCTTCAGGGAAGACTGGGTGACGTCCCAGGCGTCGTCGCTCCCCTGCTTCGTGCCGGTCTTCTTGAGCGCGATCTTGGAGCCGTCCCTGGCCGCGACCTCGAGGCGCCCCGCGTCGGCCAGCGGGAAGGTGACGATGCTCTTGTCGCGCCAATCGGCCGGGCTCTTGTCGAAGAGGTAGCGGGTGATTCCGCTCGCCCGCCAGGTTTCATCCTTGCCGCTCGGCCGGATCATGGTCCCGGCACCGCTGGCCTTGCCGACGATCAGATCGGCCAGCACCCGGTCGTCGTGCTTGACGACCAGGCGGATCCCCGATTTGTCGTCGACCTCGAACTCCGTCTCTTTGGCCTTCTGCTCGGTGACCAGGTCGGAGATGTCCATCTTGCCCAGCCCCTCGAAGGCGGCCTTGGCGCTCGCGTCGTCCGCGGCGTAGGCGACCGGCGCGACGATCCGGTACCGGGCGCCCTCGCTCTTGATGGTGGTGGTCGCCCCGTTCCGGGTGACCTCGAGGCTGGTGATCTCCGCCGGGTTCAGCTTGGCGATGGGGTGCGGATGATCGGCGGCCCGCTCCCCCTTCTCCGGCTGGCGGAGCGCGAAGAGGGCGATGGCCGCGAGGACCACGAACACGCCGAGAGCGGTGACTGTTTTTCGATTCATAGTTTCTGACCTTGGCGACGTGAGCGCCGGACGCGCCAGCGCAGGAGCCCGAAGCCGATGAACAGCGCCGGGGCGCCCGCGATGTTGACCAGCTTGACGGCGGTGACGGTTCCATCCGACGCGATCTCGATGGGCCGGGCGCTGACGGTCTTGCTGCGCACCGGCGTGAGCGCCTCGTCCTCCATGGTCCAGCTGATCGCGTTGAACAGCATCTGCGCGCCGCCCTGGTAGAAGGGGATGTAGCGCGACAGCTGAAGGTACTCGTCGGATGCGAAATCCGAGTCGCCCACCACCACCATCCGCACCGGCTTGCGCGATTCGGAGGGCGGCGTGTTCTGCGGATCTGGCATCGACATGCCGGGCGCCGGTCCAGGCGGCGCAAAGGCGCTCTTGAGCGGTCCCTGGTAGGCGTAGGCGAGGCCGTAGGTGCCGTGTTCTTTCGGCTCCTCGACCGGTGCCATCGGGGTGAAGGCAAAGAAGCCCGTCTGCTTCCAGGCGTCGGGCGAGGAGTGCGCCAGCGTCCAGAGCCGCGCCGTCGATCCCGCCGGCGGCTTTCCGTCCGCGAGCGGCCCGACCAGCTGCACCGAGCTGGCGAACGGAAAGACGACCACGTTGACGCCGGTCAGGACCGACATCTCCTTGTCGGTCGAGTCGGTCTTGACGCCCACGAACTCGGGCAGGTTCTTGAGCATCTTGCGCCCGCCGACCTCGACGGCCCCGGGCACGTTGAGCTTGTCGAACACGAAGTCGTCGCCGATCTTGAACCCGTACTTCTCGAGGAGCTCGTTGAGCCCCACCTGGTTGCTCTGTCCCGTCTTCATCTGAGCCAGCTGGGGCGGCATCCCGCCCTGCGCGCGCGGCGAGGAGAGGACCATGCCGTCGACCAGGAAGATCGCGCCGTGCCCCTTCATGAGGAACGCGTCGATCTCGTGGCGCCCCTTGTCGGCGAACGGTTGCTTCGGGCCACCCACCACCAGCGCGTCCACGTCGTCGGCGATCGGCGTCGTCGACGGGTTCACCGTGGTCGAGTCGAACTCCTGCTCGACGAAGTGCTTGATGAGCGTGAACCCCTGCGAGAGATCCTGCTCGCCGTGCCCGGTGGTGAAGGCGATCTTGTGCTTCTTCTGCGTCATCCGCTTGATGAGCGACGAGATCTCGTACTCGATCCCTTCGGTCTGCGCGATCTCGGGGATCGCCTCGTCCGTGCCTTGATACTGAAAGCAGAGACCGAGGTAGTAGGTGCCGACCTCGAACTTCTGCTCGCGCATCACCTGGATTTGCACCTTCTGGACCTTGCAAGCGGCCGCGTCGTCCTCGATCTTCTTGTCGCTGGCCGGATCGAACGACTCGAAACGCAGCTTCCCCTTCGAGTAGGTGTGGTAGTCGTCGAGCATGTCGCGCAGGTAGCGGCTCACGTTGGCCAGCTCGGGCGGCAGATCCTTCGAGATGTAGGCCTTGACGGTCAGGTAGTCGGGCAGCGAACGAACGATCTCCTTGGAGGCCGGCGACAGCGTGTAGACGTGGTTCTCCGTCAGATCGAGGCGCCCGAACAGGCGGGTCGAGATCAGGTTTATCGCCACCACCGCGCCGATCGTGAGCAGCACGTACGCCGTCGCGTTCGAGGCCGAGGAGCGCTTGCGGCGATCCATCTTGCCGCGCGGGGTTTCGGGGGTCTGGTCTTCGGAAGCCATGGCTACCTCCACCGCCTGGATTCGAGGGAGAGCGTCGCCACCAGCAGGCTCACGCCGATCATCGAGAAGTAGTAGATGACGTCGCGGGTGTCGATCACGCCGCGGCCGATGTTCTCGAAATGGCCGTCGATGCTGAGGAAGGCGACCAGCCCCTGCCAGGCCTGCGGCAAGAACTGCGTCAGCCGGCCCAGCAGGTAGAGGCCGAACGAGATCGCGAAGGCGACGATGAACGAGACGATCGAGTTCCGGGTGAACGACGAGGCCATCACCCCGATCGCGACGTAGGCGCCGCCCATCAGCACCAGCCCCAGGTAGCCGCCGATGGCCGGGCCGCGATCGAGCGGGCCCAGCGAGCGGACGGTGATCGCGAAGATCAGCGTCAACCCGAGCGCGGTGCAGACCAGCGCCATCGCCGCCAGGAACTTGCCCACCACCACCTCCCAGTCGCGCACGGGCAGGGTGATCAGCAGCTCCAGTGTGCCGCTCGCCTTCTCATCGGCCAGGAGGCGCATCGTGATGGCAGGAACCATGAACATGAACAGCAGCGGCATGATGTTGAAGAAGGGTCGCAGGTCGGCCTGCTTCTCCAGGAACAGCTGCGTGAAGAACAGGTAGCCGGTCAGGATCGTGAAGACCGTGACCACGATGTAGGCCACGGGCGAATTGAAGTAGGTGCGGATCTCGCGCCGCGAGATCACCAGCGCGGGGCTCATGATTTGCCTTTCTCGACGGAGGGTTCGATGGTCGGGTCGCCGGTGGTCAGGTTGCGGAACACGTCCTCGAGGCTGGCCGATTCGCGCAGCAGCTCGAGCAGCGTCCAGCGGTTGTCGACCGCCGCGCGGAAGATCGGCTTGCGCAGATCGTTCGCGGCGGCCGCGTCGAGCGCGAAGGCGTGCGCGCCCTCTTCGGCCGCCAGGATCTCGCACCTTGCCACGCCGGCCAGACCGGCCAGCCGGTCCCGGATCGCCTCCTTGGCCACGCCGTTCGATTCCACCACCACCCGGTAGCGGCCCCCGCGCTCCCGGGCGCGCAGGGCTTCGGGGGTCCCGTCGGCGACCAGCTTGCCGCCGCTGATGATCAGGATCCGGCTGCAGGTCGCCTGGACCTCCGGCAGGATGTGGGTCGAGAGGATGACCGTCTTCTCGCGACCGATCTCCTTGATGAGGGAGCGGATCTCGACGATCTGGTTGGGGTCGAGGCCGCTGGTCGGCTCGTCGAGAATCAAGATGTCGGGATCGTGCAGCATCGCCTGGGCCAGGCCCACCCGTTGCCGGTAGCCCTTCGACAGCTCGCCCACCAGCTTGCCGGCGACGTCGGCGAGGCCGCAGCGGACGCCGATCTCCTTGATGCGCCCGGGGCTGGAAGCGGGATCCATCCCGCGCATGTCGGCCGCGAACTCGAGGAACTCGACGACGGTCATGTCGCGATAGATCGGCGTGTCTTCCGGCAGGTACCCGATGCGGCGGCGGACCTCCAGCGATTGGTCGAAGACGTCGAAACCAGCCACCTTGGCCCGCCCCTCGGTGGGCGACAGGAAGCAGGTCAGGATCTTCATGGTGGTCGACTTCCCGGCCCCGTTTGGGCCGAGGAACCCCAGCACCTCGCCTTTGCGGACCTGGAAGCTCACCTGGTCCACGGCTCGCGTCGACCCGTAGTCTTTGGTGAGACCGTCGACTTCAATCATCACGTCCGACATCTGCACCTCTTGGTCATGGCCCGTCGTTACGGAAAGTGGAATGTGGATAGTTGCGACTCGCGGCCTTGAACCGCGGGCCGGCCCGCGCTATTCCCACACGGCAGGGGGTACCTACGACGGGCCTCGGCGCCCTGTCAAGCTTCCGGGTCCTGGGGGCCGCCCGAGATGGTCGGGCGGGCTCGTCCGGGCGGCCGCTCAGCAGTCGCTGTCCGTCGCCGCGCTGCAGCCGGTAGGACAGCAGAAATCGGACCTCGAACCCGAGCAGGTGGTGATCGGCACATGCCGGCAGGCGGCATCGCAGTGGGCGGGATCGCCGGTGAGCTGCTCATTCGTGCAGGGATCGCCATCGTCGGGGCAGGTGGTAGGGCAGGTGGTGGGGGGATCGCAGGTCTCGCCCGCGCCGATCCGGCCGTCGCCGCAGACCGGATGGCAGTCGGAATCCGTCGCCGCGCTGCAGCCGGGCGGGCAGCAGCCGTCGTCATCGCGGCAGGCGGTGAGCGCCTCGTGCTGGCAGGCGCGGGTGCAACCGGCCACGGATCCCGACGCCAGATCGACGGTGCAGGCGTCGGCGTCGTCGCAGGAATGGGCGCAACTGCCGGGCATTCCGGCGGTGATCGCCCGGTCGCACTGCTCGCCCGCCTCGACCACGCCATCGCCGCAGACGACCGGACAGTCTGAATCGGTGGTGGCCGTGCAGCCGGCGGGGCAACAACCGTCGCCGCCGATGCAGCGGGTGATCGGGGTGGCGACGCAGCTGGCGGTGCAGGAGGCGGGCGAGCCCCGCAGCGCGACCGTCGTGCACGATCCCGCAGCGGGGCAGGCGCTCTGGCAGGAGTCGCCGCCGGCGGCATAGTCGCAGGTCTCGACGGGGCGCTCGACGACGCCGTTGCCGCAGATGGGCGCGCAATCCGTATCGACCGCAAAATCGCCGCCCGGCGGGCAACAGCCATCGCCCGCCGCAAACGCCGTCACGCGAGGATGCACGCAGATCGCGTTGCAGGTCCCTGCGGAGAGCAGCAGATCGTCGGTGCAAGGTTCGCCATCGCCGCAGGCGACCGGGCAAGCGCCGGACAGCCCGGCGGCGATCGCCGTATCGCAGCTCTCGCCCGATTGAACGACCCCGTCGCCGCAGCTCGTCGAGCAGTCGGGATCGGTCGCCGCGGTGCAACCGGCCGGGCAGCACGCGTCGGTCTGGTACGAACAGACGGTGATCTGGGAGGGGACGCAGCGTGCCGAGCAATCGGCGGCGCTGCCGACCAACGTCATCTGCAAGCAGGGTGAAGGGGAGAGCGGGCAGGTGGTCGGACAGGCCGCGGGTCCGGAGGCGTTCTTGTCGCAGGTCTCGCCGGGCTCGACGACCCCGTCCCCGCAGCTGCCGGGGCAATCGGTGTCGGTCGCGTGGGTCGCGCCGGCGGGGCAGCAGCCGTCGCCGGAGATCTGTCCGGTGATGAGAACGTGGGCGCAGGCCGCTTCGCAAGCGGCGCCGGTCAGGAAGTCGGTGGTGCAGGCGTTGCCGTCGTCGCAGCCGACCGGACAGCCTCCGGGCGCGGCCGACGAAATGCCGACGTCGCAGGATTCTCCGGATTCGCGGACGCCGTCGCCGCAAGCCGCGGCGCAGTCGGTATCGACGGCGTTCGAGGCGCCCGGCGGACAGCAACCGTCACCGGAGGTCGGTGCCGTGATGGGATAGTGCATGCAGATCGCCGAGCAGGTCCCGGCGGAGATCAACATGGCCACGGCGCAGGGGGCGTCCTTCGTACAGTCCGCGGCGACGGGGCAAGCGCCCGGAGCGCCTGCGGCGATGCCCAGGTCGCAGACTTCGCCGGGGTCGACGGTCCCGTTGCCACAAGTCGGCGAGCAGTCCGGATCGATGGAGCTGCTCGCGCCGGCGGGGCAGCAACCGTCGTTGGGCGCCGGGGCCTTGATCTCCACGGGGAGGGCGCAGGCGGCGGTGCAGTCCGCGCCCTTCGGCAGGTCGTGGGTGCAGGCGACGCCGTCGTTGCAGTCGGCCGGTGGACAGGCGCCGGGATCACCGGCCGCGATGGCTGTGTCGCACAGTTCGCCCGGATCGACGACGCCGTTGCCGCAGCGCGGGTTCGAGCTGATCCCGGCCTCGGGAGAACCCACTCCGGCGTCGACCGTGCAGGGCCCCCCGGCGCAGCCGAGCTGCACGTAGACCGTCGTTTGACGGCCACCCGCCACGGCCAGGGGTCCGGCGTGACCCATCGCCACCGAGTCACCCACGGCGTCCTCGGCCGTCACGTCCAGGCTCAGGCTGCCGAGCGCGCGGGCGGGTAGCTCGGCGGTCAGGGTGGTTGGAAACGAGATCGATCGAGTGCCACCCGGCGCGTAGCGATTGGACGAGGTTCCCGCCGGACCGTTGAGCGTCACGTTCAGCGCGGTGACGGCGGGCGGAGATCCCGACGCGGTCACCACCACCAGCAACACGGCGCCGTCGTCGTGGTGACAGCCGGCCGCAGACCAGGCGAGCAGGCCCAGGGCCGGCAGACCGAGCCACCGGATGCGAGACAGGGCCCGCATCTTAAGGGAAGAACCTCTTGTCGCCGAGGTCGGTGGTGGGCACGCCAGAATCGGAGCGGCCTGCCAGCGCGGCCGCGGTCACCCCCGCGGCGACGGCGCAGCCGAGGGCGGTCCAGAACCACCAGCTCCGCCAGGTCGGTGTCGGCCGAGGCTTCTGGCCGTGCGGGCCGCCTTCGCCCGAAGAAAGCGGAGACGACCGGAGCGCGGGTGCCGGCGGTCGCGCCCGCAGGCTCTCGAGCTCGAGGACGCGATCTTCGACCACGTCACGATCGAGCGCGGCGGGTGCGCTGGCGAGATAGCGATCGTAATAGAACAGCGCCTGGTCGACCGCGCCGAGCTGGCGATAGGACTCCGCGATCTCGTGGAGGAAGCGGGGATCGGCGCGGACCTCGTAGGCGCGGCGAAACTCGACGACCGCGTCCTGGTACTGGCCGCGCTGGTAGAGCCGGTGACCGAGAGCGACGTGCTCGGCCACCTCGGCCTCGGCCGCGCCGGTGGCATCGGGTGGAGCCGCGGCGACGGAGCCTTCGGCGCCCCGCGCAAGTTCCGCCGCCAGCAGAGCCTGCGCGAGCACCGCCGCTCGAACCCACGCGGAAGACCTGAAGCTAAGCACCGGAACCCGTTACCGTTCAGGGGGATTCTGCGCTCCCCGACGCCGCGCCGTCAACGTCGGGCCATCGTCGCGGCGCGCCGCTCCTAGCGGGCCCGGGTCTTGGCCGACGCGCGCACCAGGACCGGCTCGAGCGGGGCGAGGCTGGCGATCCAGCGCTCGGCGACGGCGGCGGCTGCGCCCACCAGCGCGGCCGGCGCGGCTGCGGCCAGGATCGCGGTCGCCTTCTTTTCGATCGCCAGAGGTAGTTTCGGGGGGCCGGACTTGGTCGCGCCGAGGAGCCCCTCGAAGTCGCGAGCCTCGCTCTCCTCGAGCGGTCGAAACGGCGGCGGCGCCGCGGCCAGCGCCGGGGTTTTGGAGGCCTTGCGACTGTCGAGCAGCCGCCTCACCAGCGCCGTTCGTGCGAGCACGCCGAGATCGAGGCTGGCCTCATCCACGCCCGTCCCCTCGAGGATGGTGCCGCGGGGTCCGAGGTCGTCTGGCGTGACGCCCAGGCCGCGAACCAACGCCTGCGCCGCCGCGGCGCCTTCCACGGCCGCGCCGGCGCGCGCCAGATCGGCGAGGCTCTCGAACGGTCGCTCGCCCGACACCGGTGGGTCATCGAGGATTCGTGGAAACATCGGCCGCAGCAACGTCACGGCCTCGAGGACGGCGGCGTCGTCGGCCTCGGCGAGCTTGAACCCGCGGTCGCCGAGCGGTCCGCTCCGGCGCAAGGTCATCGCCAGGCGTTTGACCTTGCCGCCGAGGCTGGCGCCCAGTCGAAACAGACGCACCAGCGGGATCGTTCGCAGGGCCAGCGCGCCCCGCTCGTCATCCCCCTGGGCCAGCCGCTCGATGGCCAGGTCCAGGGTGGCCACCAGTCGGTCCAGCACGGCCGCCACCGCTTCGTCGTCGCCGGGCGCGATCCGATCGGCGGCCAGCACCCGGTTGGTGAGCGCCACCAGCTCGAAGCGCAGCTCTTCCACCTCGTCTCCGGCCGCCAGCTTCTGCGCCGCGCGCGAAAACGGCGAGCCCTCGGCGTCGCTCAAACGTTCGGCCAGCGCCGTCGGAACGCGGAGCGCGGTTCCGTCGCTGGAGATCCGCGCGTCGACCACGGTGCGCAGAGGCGCGCGTTCCGACTCGCGCTCGCCGAGACGCACGCTGGCCGGATCGAGCTCGCGATAGACCTCCAGCGCCTCGTAATAGTCGGCGAATCCCAGGTCGGCCATGCGCGCCTGCCGCCAGCGGTAGGCCGATTCCTCCAGCTCGGAGTCGAGCTCGGAGCGCGCGCCGACCAGGATCCTGCGCGCGGCGTCCTTGTCGGCGCGATAGAGTGCGTCGACGATCTGGATGAGGGCGCGCGCCGGGTCGGCCCCGTCCTCGGCGACGACACCCGCGCGCACGTCGAGGACGAAGAAGCCGTCGGGCGTCGGGAAGAAGGTGCCTTCGGGCTCTTCGGGTGGCCCTTCCTGGGTCGTGTCGTAGATCTCCGCGCCGCGGCGAAGGATCAGGCCCGCCAGCTCGGTGTCGAGCCCGGCGAACCACTCCCCGATCTTCTCGAACGGGGCGGTCGCCATCGCCTTGAGCCACTCCGCGAGCGGCCCGGGGCCGAGCTGATCCCGCTCCCACAGCGCGAAGTCCAGCACGGTCTGAACCTGTTCGGCGGTGGCGCAGGCCAGCAGCGGCGCGCCCTCGGCGAGGCCGATCTCGTGCAGCACGTAATAGAGCTCGTCCCCGGGCAGCGCGCGGACGGCCGCCTCCAGATCGGGCGCGTCGATGAGCGCGTCCGCCCGGCGCAGGCGCCGGCCCCGCCCGAGCCGCGCGCGATAGGGCGAAAGCGCGATCACGTTGCTCGGATGGTTTCGTCGTGAGCTGACCATGTATCTTCATATAGCACCCCATGCTGTCGACGATTCTCCGCACCATCGCGACGCGCGCGCTGCTCCGGCCGGGTGACCGGGTGCTGGTGGCGGTGTCGGGCGGACCCGACTCGATGGCGCTCCTGCATGTCCTGTGGGAGGCCCGCGCGAGGCTGGGCGTCACGCTGGAGGTGGTCGGCGTCGATCATGGGTTGCGGCCGGAGGCCGCGCGCGAGCTCGACCTGGTGCGCACCCGCGCCGAGGCGCTCGAGCTTCGCTTCGTGCGCCTCGACGTCGACGTCGCCCGCGAGCGGCGCGCCGGGGTTTCGCTGCAAGACGCCGCTCGGCGCGCCCGCCTCGGTGCGCTCGCCGATCTGGCGGCGGCGTGCGGCGCGCGGCGCGTGGCCCTCGGCCACCAGGCGGACGATCAGGCGGAGACCGTGCTGTTCCGGATCCTGCGCGGAACCGGCCTCCGCGGGCTGGCGGGCATCCCCTACGAGCGCGCTCCCTTCGTGCGCCCGCTGCTCGACGTGCGGCGCACCGAGATCCTCCGCTATCTTCATCGGCGCAGCATCCCGTTCGTCGAGGATCCCTCGAACGCCGATCTCCGCTATGCGCGCGCGCGAATCCGCCACCGGATCCTGCCGCTGCTCGCCGAGGAGAACCCGCGGGTGAGCGAAGCGCTGGTGGCCCTGTCGGCGGCGGCGGCCGCATCCTCGGGCGGGGAGGATTCGCCGGTCGCCGCAGCGCCGGCGCTGTCCAGGCGGGCGGCGAACTCCGTGGGGCGGCTTCGGGAGAAGGGCGGCACGGCCGCGGTCGACGTCTCTGGGCGCCGGCGGGTGGTCGTCTCGTACGGCCAGGTCCGCGTCGAACCGCGGGAGGTCGCGCCGGCGCCGCTCCGCGGGGCCCTGCTCATCGATCGCCCGGGCGCCTACCCCTGGTCCGGCGGCACGGTGGAGGTCGCGGAGGTCGAGGCGGGCGGCGACGGCCAGTTCGACGCCGACAGCCTGACCTGGCCGCTGGTGGTGCGCCCGCGGCGATCGGGCGATCGGATGCGTCCGCGCGGCGGGCGCGGCAGCCGCAAGCTCTCCGACTTGATGATCGATGCCAAGATCGCGCGCGGCGCCCGCGCGGCTCTGCCGGTGGTCACCAGCGCCATTGACGAGGTCCTGTTCGTCCCCGGACTGCGTCCCGCGGAGATCGGTCGGCCCACGCCGCGCACCAGCCGCCGGCTGCGCGTCCGATTCTCCATGGCTTGACCGCGATAACGAGTGTTTGACGCTCGGACGTTTGGCGGCAATACTTTTACGCACCCCGCCCAGCCCCCGCCGAAAGGACTGCAGAGTGCGTCAAAGTCACAAGACCGTTCTCCTCTGGATCACGCTGATCTTCGCCTTCGTCGTGATCTGGCAGTTCTTGAACGGGCAGCGTGCCCAGGAGAATCACGTCCTGTTCTCGCAGTTCGTCCAGGAGGTCGATCAGCATCCCGAGCGGTTCAAGCCGGGATCGGCGATCACCATCCGCAAGAACCAGGAGAGCGCGGAGTTCCGCGGGCAGTACGTCAACAACGAGAACTTCGTCACCACCGGGATCGTGGGCGAGAAGCTGCTCGAGAAGATGGACAAGGCCAAGCTCGGCTACGAGGTCGTCAAGGAGAACGAAAACGGCTTCTGGCAGCAGGTGTTCGTCACCTGGCTCCCGATGCTGGTGCTGGTGGTCTTGTTCCTGGTGTTCATGCGCCAGCTTCAGGTGGGCGGCGGCAAGGCGATGAGCTTCGGCAAGTCGAAGGCCAAGCTGCTCTCGGAGAACCAGCGCAAGATGACCTTCGCCGACGTGGCCGGGATCGAGGAGGCAAAAGACGAGGTCGAGGAGATCATCGCTTTTCTCAAGGACCCCAAGAAGTTCACCCGGCTCGGCGGGCGGATTCCCAAGGGCGTCCTCATGATGGGGCCTCCGGGAACCGGCAAGACGCTGCTGGCGCGCGCGATCGCGGGCGAGGCGGGCGTGCCGTTCTTCTCCATCTCGGGGTCGGATTTCGTCGAGATGTTCGTGGGCGTCGGCGCCAGCCGGGTGCGCGATCTGTTCGAGCAGGGGAAGAAGAACGCCCCCTGCATCATCTTCATCGACGAGATCGACGCCGTGGGCCGGCACCGCGGCGCGGGCCTGGGCGGCGGGCACGACGAGCGCGAGCAGACGCTCAATCAGCTGCTGGTCGAGATGGACGGTTTCGAGTCGAACGACGGCGTCATCCTGGTGGCGGCCACCAACCGCCCCGACGTGCTCGATCCGGCTTTGCTGCGCCCGGGGCGCTTCGATCGTCGCATCGTGGTGCCACGGCCCGACGTCAAGGGGCGGACCGGCATTTTGAACGTTCACACCAAGAAGACGCCGCTCGGGGCGGGCGTGAACCTGGACGTGATCGCGCGTGGCACGCCGGGCTTCTCGGGCGCCGACCTGGAGAACCTGGTGAACGAGGCGGCGCTGCTGGCGGCGCGGGCCGACAAATCGCAGCTCGACATGGGCGACTTCGAGATGGCCAAGGACAAGGTCCTGATGGGGCCGGAGCGTCGCTCGATGGTCATCAGCGACAACGACAAGCGCATCACCGCCTACCACGAGGCGGGGCACGCGCTGGTCGGCAAGATGATGAAAGTGTCGGACCCGATCCACAAGGTCACCATCATTCCGCGTGGACGCGCGCTGGGGCTGACCCAGATGCTGCCGGCCGAGGACAGGCTGAGCCTGTCGAAAGACCAGGCCAACGATCAGATCGCGGTGGCGATGGGCGGGCGCGTGGCGGAAGAGCTGATCTTCCACCAGCTGACGACAGGCGCGTCGAATGACATCCAGACCGCGACGGATCTGGCGCGCAAGATGGTCTGCGACTGGGGGATGTCGGACAAGCTGGGGCCGCTCCACTTCGGCAAGCGCGAGGCGGAGGTCTTCCTGGGGCGCGACTTCGGCGATGCCGGCAAGGAATACAGCGAGCAGACGGCGGTCGAGATCGACTCCGAGGTCCGCACCATCGTGACCGGCAACTACGACCGCGCCCGCAAGGCGGTCATGGACAACCTCGACAAGCTCAAGCTGCTGGCCGAGGCGCTGCTCGAGTTCGAGACCGTCGACAACGCCGACATCGACATCATCTTCGCCGGCGGACGCCTGGCCCGGGACAAGCCGCTGTCCGGGATGGCGACCGAAAAGGCGTCGGTGATCCGGTCGGAGAAGCAACCGGTGCGCCCGGGCATCTTCGTCCCGCCGGTCCCCGACAAAGCCTAGGCCCTGCCCGATTCGTGCCTGATCGTCGGTGTGCTGAACTGCACGCCGGACTCGTTTTCGGATGGGGGGCGGTTCGCGTCGGTCGAGGCCGCGGTAGCGGCGGGCCTGGCGATGGCGGGGGAGGGGGCCGACTGGATCGACGTGGGCGGTGAGTCGACGCGGCCGCGGGCCGAGCCCGTGCCGGAGGCGCTCGAGCGGCAGCGGGTGGTGCCGGTCATCGAGGGCCTCAGGCAGCGCCTTCCCGCGACGGTGCGAATCTCGATCGACACCTACAAGGCGGGCACGGCCCGCGCGGCGCTCGCGGCGGGCGCCGCCGTGGTCAACGACGTCTCGGGCGGGCGGCTCGATCCGGCGATCCTGCGGGTGGCGGCCGAGGCGGGCGCGGCCGTCGTGCTCGGCCACCTGCGCGGCGCGCCGGCCACCATGATGGTCGACGTCGCGTTCGGCGACGTGCTGGCTGAGGTCGCCGCCGAGTTGAATGAGAGGATCGTTGGCGCCCGGGCGGTCGGTTGCCAGGAGATCTGGGCCGATCCGGGAATCGGCTTTGGCAAGCGGATCGAGCACAACTTGGCCTTGCTGCGCGGCCTCCCGGCGCTGCGCGCGGAGCTCCGGGTTCCGCTGATGGTGGGCGTCTCGCGCAAGGCGTTCATCGGCGAGCTCACCGGCAAGCCGGCCGCGGAGCGGGCGTCCGGCACGGCGGCCGCGCTCACGGTGGCGGTGCTGGGCGGGGCGGCCGCGGTGCGCGTCCACGACGTCGGCGCCGCGCGCGACGTGGTCAAGGTCGCGCGCGCCCTCGGCCGCGATTAGACTGCGGGGACCCCATGGCAAACGGCGCGCGACATCTGTTTGGGACCGACGGCATCCGCGGCGTCGCGAACCGCGATCCGATGACCGCGGAGATGGCGCTGCGGCTCGGGCAGGCGGTGGCCCAGCGCTTTCGGCACGCCGAGCGTCCGGGGCGAATCGTGATCGGCAAGGACACGCGGCTCTCGGGCTACATGCTGGAAAGCGCGCTGCAGGCGGGGATCGTGTCGGCGGGGGCGGACGTGATGCTGGTGGGTCCCTTGCCGACGCCGGGCATCGCCTTCATCACCTGGTCGATGCGCGCCGACGCCGGCGTGGTGATCAGCGCGTCTCACAACGCGTACCAGGACAACGGGATCAAGATCTTCGCCGCCGACGGGTTCAAGCTGCCCGACGAGGTCGAGGCGGACATCGAGCGCCGCATGGAGGCGATCGGCGGCGGCGACGACGAATCGCGCGCCGCGCCCGACGCCATCGGCAAGGCGGTGCGCATCGACGACGCCGTCGGGCGCTACGTCCAGTTCCTCAAGCACGCCTTCCCCAAGGAGCTGACGCTGGAGGGGATCAAGATCGTCGTCGACTGCTCGAACGGCGCCGCGTACCACGTCGCCCCTCAGGTCTTCCGGGAGCTGGGCGCCGAGGTCATCGAGCAGAACGTGTCGCCCGACGGGCGGAACATCAACCTCGGTTGCGGCGCGCTGCACCCCGAGGGGATGGCCGAGGAGGTCCGGCGCGCGGGCGCCCAGCTGGGTGTCGCGCTGGACGGCGACGCCGATCGCCTGATTCTCGCCGACGAGAACGGCCTGGTCGTCGACGGAGATCAGGTGATGGCGATCCTGGGAACCCGCATGCTCGAGCAGCAGCAGCTCCCGGCGCGCACCGTGGTGGCGACCGTGATGTCGAACCTGGGCCTCGAGCGGGCGCTGGCGGCGAAGGGCGGCAAGCTCTGGCGGACGGCGGTGGGGGATCGTTACGTGGTCGAGGCGATGCGCCAGGGGGGGTTCACCCTGGGCGGCGAGCAGTCCGGGCACATCATCTTCCTCGACCACGCGACGACCGGCGACGGCATGGTGGCCGCGCTGCGGGTGCTGGCGGTGATGGTCACCGAGCGGCGCCCGCTCTCGGAGCTGGCGCGGGTGATGACCCGCTATCCCCAGGTCCTGCTCAACTTCACGGTGGCGCACAAGCGACCGTTCGAGGAGATGCCGGCCGTGCAGCGGCTCATCGCCCAGGTCGAGCGCGATCTCGGCGCCGAGGGGCGGATCGTGGTGCGCTACTCGGGGACCGAGTCGAAGGCGCGCGTGATGATCGAAGGGATCGACGAGGCCGGCATCCGCGCGCAGGCGGCCGAGGTCGCGCAGATGTTGCAACGGGAGCTCGACGCGTGATGGTGCGCCTCTACGTCAACGTCGACCACGTCGCGACCTTGCGCCAGCAGCGGGGGACCCGCTACCCAGATCCGGTGACGGCCGCCGTCCTGTGCGAGCTGGGTGGCGCCGACGGGATCACCGTCCACCTGCGGGAGGATCGGCGCCACATCCAGGACCGCGACGTGCGCGTGCTGCGCGAGACGGTGCGGGGCGTCTTGAACCTGGAGATGGCGGCCACCGACGAGATGCTGCGCATCGCCCGAGAGGTCAAACCCGACTTCTGCACGCTGGTCCCGGAGAAGCGCGAGGAGCGGACCACCGAGGGCGGCCTGGCGGTGACACCCGGCGGCGCCGTCGAGCGGGTGGCCCGCGCGCTCGCCGAGGCGGGAATCGGCGTGAGCCTGTTCATCGATCCGGAGGTGCGGGTGGTCGAGGCGTCCGCCCGGCTCGGCGTCGGCACCGTCGAGCTTCACACCGGCGACTACTGCCTCGCGCCCGCCCGCGGGCCAGAGGCCGCCCGCCAGCTGCAGCGCCTCGAGCTGGCCGCACGCGCGGCCGGTGACGCCGGGTTGCGGCTGGGCGCCGGACACGGCCTCGACTACGACAACCTCGGCCCGGTCGCCTCGCTCCCCGGCCTCGAGGAGCTGAACATCGGTCATGGCCTGGTCGCGCGGGCAGTGATGCTGGGAATGCGCGGCGCCGTCGAAGAGCTGCGCGCGATCATCGATCGCGCGTCGAAAGTCGGGCCGTAGCGTGGCGGCCGGGGCCGGTGGGGCGGGGGAAGATCGTCCAGAATTTCCGCCGGTGCTGACCGCCGCGGAGATGCGCGCCTCCGACGCCGCCGCGACCCGCGACCTGGGATTGCCGAGCTTGCTGTTGATGGAGAACGCCGGGCGCGGGGTGGCGGAGATCGTCCGCCGCGAAATCGGCGCCCAACCCCCCGGGCGGACGCCGCTCGTGGCCGTGGTGTGCGGCGGCGGCTCGAACGGCGGCGACGGGTTCGTCCTGGCCCGCCATCTGGCGCGCGCGGGCCTGCCGGTGCGCGTCCTGCTCACCGCGCCGCGCGGCAAGATTCGAGGCGACGCGGCGCTCGCGCTGGGGGCCGTCGAGCGGATGGCCCTGGCGGTCGAGGACGGCAGCACCTGGACCGACCAAACGCCCTGGCGGGCGCGTCTCCGCGAGGCGACCGTGGTCGTCGACGCCATCTTCGGCACCGGCTTCCACGGGCCGGTGACCGACGTGCCGGCGGCGGCGCTCCAGGCGATGAACGAGGCGCGCGGGACCAAGATCGCGATCGATGTTCCGTCGGGGCTGGACGCCGATACGGGCCGCGCCGAAGGCCTGGTTTTTCGCGCCGACCTGACGGCGACGATGGGCGCCTGGAAGATCGGCCTCCTGATCGACGCCGCGGCGCCCGTCGGGCGGGTCGAGGTGGTCGACCTTGGCGTGCCCGTCGCCGCGGCGGACGCGCGCTGCCGCCTGCTCGACGATCGCGGGATCGCGGCGCGGCTGCCGCACCGGAGCGCGTCCGCCCACAAGGGGAGCTCGGGTCAACTGCTGGTGGTGGCGGGCTCGGCCGGCAAGACCGGCGCGGCGCTGCTGGTCGGGCAGGGGGCGTTGCGCGCCGGCGCCGGGCTGGTGACGATCGCCTCGACGGCGGCCGGTCAGACCGCGCTCGACGCCAAGGTGGTGGAGCTGATGACCGCCCGCTACACCGAAGGCGACGACGCCGATCCCGCAACGGCCATCGCCGCGCTGACCGCCCTCGGCAAGCGCGCACAGGCCCTCGCCATCGGCCCCGGGATCCCGACGGGGGCGCGGATGCGGGCCCTGGTCCGCCAGCTCGCGGCGCGACTGTCGCTGCCGATGGTCCTCGACGCAGACGCGCTGAACGCGCTCGGGACCGAGGCGGCCGGCCTCTTGGCGACGGCGCCGTCGGTGCGCATCCTGACCCCCCACCCGGGTGAAATGGGTCGCCTGCTGGGGATCGCAACCTCCGACGTGCAAGCCGATCGGCTGGGTCACGCCCGCCGCCTGGCGGCGGAGGCCCACGCCGTCGTCGTGCTCAAGGGGGCACGCACGGTCATCGCGGCGCCCGATGGATCCACCTTCGTGAGCCCCATCGCCTGCGGCTCGCTCGCGACGGCCGGGAGCGGCGACGTCCTGTGCGGTGTCATCGGCGCGCTGCTGGCGCGGCAGCTCGATCCGCTGACCGCCGCACAGGTCGGCGTCTACGTCCACGGCCTGGCGGGTCAGGAGCTGGGCAGTCAGCTCGGTGACGGCCTGGTGGCGGGCGATCTGCCGAGAGGCGTCGCGATGGTCATGGACCGTCTCGCAAAGTAAAGCCCGCCGCGCGGAGGTCGAGTCGGCCACCGGGCAGACCGGTGACGCGCGCGACGCCGATGCTGTCGGTCCGGGCCCGAACGGCGATCCCGCCCGAATCCTCGAAGGTGACCCAGCGACCGACCAGCGGGACGCCATCGGGCGCCCGCAGGCGAACGGAGGCCCAGGCCGTCCCGGGGTGCGGGGGGGCGGTCAGGGCGGCCTCTGCATTTCGCGCGAGGGGGCCGTCTGCCTCGCGTGCGGCCGCCTCCAGGGCGTTGCGGGCCTCGGCGCGTCCGCGCGCGGCCCAGGCCGCGGCGGCCCGGACCTCCGGCGCCTCGTCGGAGGCCGCGATCAGCGCGGCCAGCCAGGCGCCGCCCTCCGCGGTGCCCGCAATGGCCGGACAGAGGCGCGCACGCACCGTCGGCTCCGCGTCGCCGAACGCGCGGGCCAGCGCGGCCACCGCCGCCGCCGGGACGACCGCCAGCGCCAGCGCGTCGCCCGCCGCCAGCGCCGACGGTCCGCCGTCGCCCACGGCGGCGATGAGCTGGTCGATGAGGGGGCGGTCGGAGATCGGTCGTCCGACGTGCGCGGCGGCGAGGCCTCGCGCGACAGCCGCGCGGGCGCCACCCCGGGCCAGCGCGAAGGCGCGCGCCAGCTCTCCCGCGTCG
>JADGRB010000269.1 GCA_017881315.1 Pseudomonadota bacterium | reverse complement strand
ACCGAGCGGCGACTTCTCGGTCGGCAACTTCGAGGATCAGTGGAAGGACAAGAACGACGATTGGCAATCGGCCAAAAAGAAGGCCGATTCGGAGCAGAAATCGACCCAGGAACGCGAGGCAAAGTGGAAGGATATCGCTGCGCAGCAAGCCAAGATGAAGGGGTGATGAAAGGGCGCGGAAGGGGTGCCAAAGGGTGATTCCCCTAGTCTTCATAACCCCGCTGGACTAGGCTCCTTTCCGGGTAATTCTTGAGCACCAGCGACCGAGAAGCCCTGCTGGCGAGCGCCTCGGCGGCCCGGGCAGCGGCGGCGCAAAATCCAACAGGCGACCCAGCCGACCCCACCGATTCGGCCGACCGGAGCGAGCGGACGGACTACGTCCCGATGCTGGAGACTGCCCGGATTCTCGTCGTCGACGACGAGAAGGTGATCCGCGAAATCCTGGCCGACTTCCTGACCATGGAGGGGTACGTCGTGCACGCCGTGGAGGACGGCGCGCTGGCCCTCGAGGAGCTGCACAAGCGCAGCTACAACCTGGTCATCTCGGATCTCAAGATGCCCAACATGAGTGGGCTCGAGCTGATCCAGAAGATCAGCGAGGAGAGCATCCCGGTCATCACGGTCATCATGACCGGCTTCGGCACCGTCGAGACGGCCATCGAGGCCATGAAGCGCGGCGCCTACGACTACATCCTCAAGCCGTTCAAGGTCGAGGAGGTCATCCACATCGTGCAGCGCGGCCTCGACAGGCAGCGGCTGCAGCACGAGAACATCCGGCTCAAGGACGCGCTGTCGATCTACAAGATCAGCGAGGCGATCGCGACCTCGCTGTCGGTCGAGAGGGTGCTCGATCTGGTGCTCGACGCGACCATCGAGACCATCGACGCCGACGTGGTGAGCCTGCTGCTCGAGGATCCCAAGCGCGAGGGGCGGTTCACCGAGCGGATGCGCAAGGTCTCCGAGCGGGCCTCGCCGGGCCTGGAGGCGCCCGCCCTGAACCTGGAGGAGGTGCTGACGCTCTTCAAAGAGGACCGCCCGCTCCTGGTGAACGGCAGCCGCGCGTATCGCTTCCTGGCCGCGGCGCCGCACGACATCGATCGGCGGCTGGTCAGCCTGTGCAGCATTCCGCTCAAGCTCAACGGCCGCATCATCGGCATGCTGAACGCCTACAGCTACACGCGCGGCAACCGGTTCAGCGAAGGCCAGCGCAAGATGCTCTACGTGCTGGCCAGCCGGGCGGCGGTCTCCATCGAAAATGCGCGCCTCTACGAGAACCTGGTCGACGCCAACAAGGACCTGACCGTCGCCAACGTCTCGCTGGAGGAGAACTTCAAGCAGACCATCATCGGCTTCGCGCACGCGCTCGAGGAATCGGACCGCTACACGCGGGGCCACTCGGAGCGGGTCGCCACCTACGCGCGCCTGATCGCGATCGGCCTGCGCATGAGCGGGCCGGAGATCGACACCGTCGTCAAGGTGGGCCTCATGCACGACGTCGGCAAGATCGGCGTGCGTAACGACAAGCTCAACAAGCCCGGCAAGCTGACGCCCGAGGAGCTGGCGATGTTCCGCTCGCACCCCGCCAAGGGGAAGCGGATCCTGGAGCCGATCCCCTTCATGCGCGACATCGTCCCCGGCTGCTACTGCCACCACGAGGCCTGGGACGGCTCGGGCTACCCGCAGGGGCTGATGGCCGATCACATCCCGCTCATCGGGCGCATCGTGGCCGTCGCCGACGCCTACGACGCGATGACCTCCGATCGCGCCTACCGCAAGGCCCTGCCCCACGAGATCGCGTGCGGCGAGTTGGAGCGTTGCACGGGCGCGCAGTTCGATCCCGAGATCGTGCCGGTGTTCCTGGCGCAGATCGAGGAGTTCCGGCAGCTCGAAGCGACCGCCGGACGCTTCATCCCGCGCTGATCTCCGGGCGCAAGAAATCGCGCCCGCAGGTCGATTCGGCGCGCCGCGCGCCCTCCCCTGCGCAATAATGCGCGGATCCTTTTCTTGAGCCCCCACGAGGACCGCCATGAGCGCTGACGGCGCCGCACCTTTCGCAGGAAACCGCATCCCGATCGCGATCGAGGAGGAGATGAAGTCGGCGTTCATGGACTACGCCATGAGCGTCATCGTTTCGCGGGCGCTTCCCGACGCGCGCGATGGCTTGAAGCCGGTCCACCGCCGGATCCTCTACACGCAGCAGCAGATGAGCAACTTCTGGAACCGCCCGTACATCAAGTGCGCGCGCGTGGTCGGCGACGTCCTCGGCAAGTTCCACCCGCACGGCGACACGGCCGCCTACGACGCGCTGGTGCGTCTGGCCCAGGACTTCGCGATGCGCTACACGCTCATCGACGGCCAGGGGAACTTCGGATCCGTCGACGGCGATCCGGCGGCGGCCTACCGCTACACCGAGTGCCGGATGGAGAAGATCGGCGGTCAGCTGCTGGCCGACATCGAGAAAGAGACCGTCGATTTCAAGCCCAACTACGACGACAAGGAGCTGGAGCCGACCGTCCTGCCGGCGCGCTTCCCGAACCTGCTCGTCAACGGCGCGGCCGGCATCGCGGTCGGCATGGCAACCAACATCCCGCCGCACAACCTGCGCGAGGTGATCGACGCGACGATCGCGCTCATCAAGAACCCGGAAATCACCACCGACGAGCTCATCGAGATCGTCCCCGGTCCCGACTTCCCGACCGGCGGCTTCATCTGCGGGCGCAACGGCATCCGCAACGCCTACGAGACCGGCCGCGGCGCCATCCTGATGCGCGGCCGGACCACCATCGAGGAGCATCCCAAGACGGGGCGCAAATCGATCGTCGCCACGGAGATCCCGTACCAGGTCAACAAGGCCCGCCTCATCGAGAAGATCGCGGAGCTGGTGCGCGACAAGCGGATCGAAGGAATCGCGGACATGCGCGATGAATCTGACCGCGAAGGGATGCGGATCGTGATCGACCTCAAGAAGGACGCGGTCCCGGAGATCGTCCAGAACAACCTCTGGAAGATGACGCCGCTGCAGGAATCCTTCGGCATCAACATGCTGGCCATCGTCGATGGGCGGCCGCAGCTCTTGACGCTCAAGAAGGCGCTCACCCATTACATCGCGCACCGCCGCGACGTGGTGACGCGCCGGACGCTCTTCGATCTGCGGCAGGCCCGCGATCGGATGCACATCCTCGAGGGGCTCAAGATCGCGGTCGACAACATCGACGCGGTCATCGACCTCATCCGCTCCTCGAAGGACACCGAGACCGCCAAGATCAACCTGATGAGCAGCTTCGAGCTGTCGCCGCGTCAGGCGCAGGCGATCCTGGACATGCGCCTGGCCAAGCTGACCGGCCTCGAGCGCGACGCGCTCATCGCGGAGATCGCGGAGGTGGCCGCGCTCATCGCCCGACTCGACGAGATCCTGGGAAGCGAATCGATCTTGATGGCGGTGGTCGTCTCGGAGCTGCAGGAGGTCCAGAAGGAATTCAGCGACGATCGCCGCACCGAGCTCATCGACGCCGGCGCCGACATCGACACCGAGGACATGATCGTCCAGGAGGAGATGGTCGTCACCGTCACCCACGGCGGCTACGTCAAGCGCAACCCCAAGACGCTCTACAAGGCGCAGCGGCGCGGCGGACGCGGCATCACCGGCGCGGCGACGCACGAGGAGGACTTCGTCGCGCAGCTGTTCGTCGCGTCGACGCACGACGTGCTGTTGATGCTCACCAACAAGGGGCGCGCTTATTCCAAGAAGGTGTGGGAGGTCCCGCAGGCCGGGCGCACCGCCAAGGGGAAGGCCTTCGTGAACCTGCTCCCGCTGCAGGAGGGCGAGCGCGTGGTCGCGCTCTTGCCGGTGCGCGAGTTCTCCGAGGGCGCCTTCGTCGTGATGGCGACCCGGCGCGGCTACATCAAGAAGACCTCGCTCGACGCTTTCGGCAACGTGCGCAGCTCCGGCATCATCGCGCTCACCATCCCAGAGGATGACGATCTGGTCAGCGTGCGGATCACCGAGGGCGCGGCCGATCTGCTGCTCGGCACCCGCAACGGCTGGGCCATCCGTTTTCGGGAAGAGAACGTCCGACCGATGGGGCGCAGCGCGCGCGGCGTGCGGGGCATCCGGCTGCGCGAAGGCGACGGCGAAAAAGACCAGGTGGTCGGCATGTCGGTCATCCCGCGCGAGGAGCCGGCCACGCTGCTGACCGTGTGCGAGCGGGGTTACGGCAAGCGCACGCCGACCTCCGACTACCCGACCAAGAACCGCGGCGGCAAGGGGGTCATCACCATCAAGACCACCGAGCGCAACGGCAAGGTGGTCAGCCTGCGCCTGGTCAGCGACGACGACGACCTGATGCTCATCACCGACGGCGGAAAACTGATCCGGATGCCGGTGGATGGGATCCCGACCATCGGCCGCAACACCCAGGGCGTGCGCCTCATCCGGCTCGAGACCGAAGAGAAGGTGGTCGCCATGGAGCGGATGGCGGAGAAGGAAGAAGGGGAGCACGAGGTTTCGCCGGAGGTGGCGGCCGCCCGCGCCGAGCAACAAGGGCAGCCGCTGGCCGCCGAAGATCTCGGCGACGAAGCGGGCGCCGACGAGCCCGCCGAGGACGAAGAGGCCGACGCGGGTGAAGGCGAGAGCGATCCGGAACCCGGGTCGGATAGCGAAAACTAGGGACGGAGCCGCGACACTCGGTATGGCGACAAATCCAGGTTCTTCCAAGCGACCCCGGTCCTCGACGCTCTTCGAGCGCGCGAGCGCCCTGTTCCCGGGCGGCGTCAATTCCCCCGTGCGCGCCTTCAAGTCGGTGGGCGGCACGCCGGTCTTCATCGACCGGGGCGTGGGTCCCTTCCTCTACGATGTGGACGGCAACCGCTACACCGACTTCGTCGGATCGTGGGGCCCGCTCATCCTCGGCCACGCCGATCCGGACGTGGTGGCCGCCGTCATCCGCGCCGCCTCGATGGGCACGACCTTCGGCGCCCCGACCGCCCGCGAGGTCGAGCTCGGCGAGCTGGTCCGGTTCATGATGCCCTCGCTCGAGAAGATGCGGTTCGTCTCCTCGGGGACCGAGGCCGCCATGTCGGCGCTGCGCGCGGCGCGCGGCTTCACCGGCCGCCACCGGATCATCAAGGTCGACGGCGGTTACCACGGCCACTCCGACGCGCTGCTGGCCAAGGCCGGGTCGGGCGTGGTGACGCTGGGCCTCCCCGGATCGAGCGGCGTCACGCCGGCGGCGGTCGCGGATACGCTGGTGGTGCCGTACAACGATCTCGATGCCATGCGGGTGGCCTTCGAGGAGCACCGCGACGAGATCGCCGCGCTGATCGTCGAGCCGATTCCGGCCAACATGGGGGTGGTGTTGCCGCGCCCGGCCTACCTGCCGCTCCTGCGCAACCTCTGCGACGAGCACGGCACGCTGCTGATCTTCGACGAGGTGATCACCGGCTTCCGCGTCGCGCGCGGCGGCGCCCAGCAGCTCTTCGGCGTGCGCCCGGATCTGACCTGCCTCGGCAAGGTGGTCGGCGGCGGTCTGCCGTTCGGGATCTACGGCGGCCGGGCCGACGTCATGGACGTGGTCGCGCCCGCAGGGCCGGTCTATCAGGCCGGGACGCTGGCCGGGAACCCGGTGGCGGTGGCGGCCGGCCTGGCGACGCTCAAGCGTCTGGACGAGCACGCCTTCGTGGCGCTGGAAGGGCTGGGCCGGGTGCTCGAGGACGATCTCGGCCGCGCCATCCGACGCTCGGGCGTCACGGCGCGCGTGCAGCGGGTGGGCTCGGTCTTCACCCTCTTCTTCGCGCCCGAGGAGGTCGTCGACCTCACCAGCGCGAAAAAGTCCGACACCGACCTCTACGCCAAGTTCTTCCACGGGATGCTCGAACGCGGCTTCATGCTGCCGCCGGCACAATTCGAGGCCGCCTTCGTCTCCCTCGCCCACACGCTGGAGGAGGTGAACGCCTTCACCGACGCCGCCCGCGAGGTGCTGGGCAGCTTGGCGAGCCCAGCCCCGGGCTGATCGCGTCGGGCTCGGGACGGCTTTGCCGGCTCGAGCCCATCGCGGGGGGCGCGGGACCCTTTGAGGGGCCCGAACTCAGCGATCTGCCCTTGATTCCCGGGGTGTCGCGTGTTAACCGAACGCCGACCCATCGACCCGGAAGCTAAAAAAATGTGGCGGATTGCCGGCACCACCGGCGCCGTCGGAATCGAAGTCGCCGCCGCGATCTGCATCGGCTACCTCGGTGGACACTACCTGGACCACAAATTCGGAACGCAACCTTGGCTCAGCTACATCGGATTCTTCGCGGGAATCGGGGCGGCCGTCAAAGCGCTGCTTCGGGTGAGCCGCGACTACAAGCGGGACCAGCAACCAACCAACGCCTCGGGACGCGGCGATGATCCCGGTCCTGGCCCGCATTGAGCGCGCGAATGTGATCTTGGCCGTCGCGCTCACCTGCATCGCCGGCATCGTGTGGGGCACGGCCGGCACGCTGGGCGCCGGAGCCGGCGGGCTGATCGCCTGCGTCGACTTCTTTGTCCTGGGCCGCCTCGGGGCGCGCGCCGTGGCGCAGGTGCGCGGCGGCGGATCTCCCTGGGGCCTCGGCCTCGCCTTGATTGGCAAGATGACCGCCCTGTTCGTGCTGGTGTTCATCGCGATCCGGGTGGTCCGGCTCTCCGTGATCCCGTTCGCGCTGGGCTTCTCGGTCTTCGTGGTGTCGATCTTGATCGTGAGCTTCTCGGCCGGGGTCGGTCGCGGCGAGGCGGGGGTCTGATGGATCCACATGCAACCTGGTTCGAGCTCCTACCGGGATACGGCGCGTTCCACGAATCGATGCACGCGCTGCTGGGCCGCGTCTGGACCTGGCAGATGTTTCAGACCACCCATTTTCAGATGGATC
>JADGRB010000541.1 GCA_017881315.1 Pseudomonadota bacterium | reverse complement strand
GGTCGTCCAGGCGCGCGGCGATGTGCGGGCGGGACGACGCATCGGATCCGGCGACGCTCGTGGGCTCGAACCCTGCCCCATCAAAGTCGTTCGTGCATCCCGAACGGCGACCGCCCGGACACCGTCTCATTCGCACTCAATCGCGGGCACCAGGGTCGGCGGACCCGGTCAGGTGATGGACGCCCGGTAGATGCTCTCGATGGAGGCATCCAGCACGGCATCGAACTCGGCCTGCGTCTGCTGCGCGCTGAGTCCCGCAGTCAGCGCGCGGGAGAAGCTGGCCACCACGCCGTGGTTGCGTGCCAGCCGCGCGTTGGCCTCGTCGCGGCTGTAGCCGCCGGACAGCGCAACCACCTGCAGCACGTTGGGGTGCTTGACCAGGTCGAGGTAGAAGTCGTCCTCCTCCGGCGGGGTCAGCTTCAGCATGACCAGCTGGTCGGCGGAGAGCCGATCGAGCTCATCTACCAGGGCAGCCTTCAGCAGCCCCTCCGCAGCGGCCTTCTCCGGGCTGTGGATGTCGACCTCCGGCTCGATGATCGGGACCAGGCCGGCTCCGAGAATCTGCCGGGCCACCTCGAACTGCTGGCCGACGACGGCCCCGACGCCGGCAGCGTTGCCCAGCTTGATCACCGAGCGCATCTTGGTGCCGAACACGTCGTGCGTCTTGGCCCGGGTGAGCAGGGCTGCAAGATCGGGCATCGGCTTCATCACCTGCGCGCCGTCCGCTTCCGCGGCCAGTCCCTTGTCGACCTTCACGAACGGGACGACACCTTTGTCCTGCCAGAGGTATTCGGCCGATCCCTTGCCTTCGATCGTTCGGTCCATCGTCATCTCGAACAGGATCGCGCCGAGAATGCGCTCTCCGGTGAAGGCCGGGCTGGTGATGATGCGCGTGCGCATCTCGTGCATCCTGTCGAACATCTCGCTGTCGTTCGCGTAGGCGGATTCGTCGACCCCGTACAACTTCAGCGCCTTGGGGGTGCTGCCACCGCTCTGGTCCAGGGCCGCGATGAAGCCGTTCCCGGCCTCGATCTTCTTGAGCTGCTCGGTGTTCAATGCTCCTCCTCGGGTTTCGCCCATCGTGGCGTCGGCTCACGCCGTTGCACAGGGCCTTTGGTCACGATTCCTCGGCGTGTCAGTTCACTGTTCAGTCGAGCACCGCAACTCGAGCAATCAATGGACCTGCTCGGGCGGATGGTGCGGAACGAGGTCGCGACCTCCGCTGCCGAGCCCCCGCCCGGAACGCCCCGGGCCCCGTTGAGGGTGCGAGGCCCCAACCGGGGATCGATGCACCATGACGTCTTTCCCGCCCCCTCCAGACGAACCGACAGTCGGCTTGGTGATTGTCGGCAGTGGACCCGCCGGGCATTCCGCCGCCGCCTCCTGTCACGAGCACGGCGGTGAGGGCGGGGTCGTGATCATCTCCGCGGGCGGCGAGGCGCCCTGCCAGCGTCCGCCGCTGTCCAAGGATTCCTCCGCTCGAGCTGGGGCTCGCCGATTCCGTGATCGAGCTCGACCCGATGTCGATGGCGATCACTACCGCTGCGAACCGCGGCGTCCGGTTTGACAATTGTGTGCTGGCCACCGGCAACCAGCCCGCGACTGCGGATGCGACATTGCCGCTGCCAACGCCGCCGGCGTTGACGACAGGGGGACCCTGGTGCCGGGGTCCTGGTCCGAGGCCGGTGAGCGGACTCTGAAAAATGCGGCCTGGGGCGACGGTTTCGACCGCCAGGATCTCGTTGACCACGGCCATGGTGCCTTCACCGTCTGGTACTCCCGGGCCGGCAAGGCGGTCGGCGTGCTCACCCACAACGCCGATGGCGACTGCGCCAGGAACTCGTTGCGACCGCCGCGACGCTCAGCGAATGACGGCGCTGAATCCATTGGAGTGATCCGGCTGGACCAGCAAAGTGCCTCGCCGCGACAGCGCGGACAGTCCCGACCGCGACCACGCGGTCGATGCGGCTCGCATCGACCGCGTCCCGCAACGCTCATCCCATGCGTGTTCCTGTCGTGAGACGCAACGCGGGAAATCGACGGACAGCACCCGGCGAACAGTTGTCCGAATTGCTCATCCGGACGGCTATTGTCAATTGACACCCCACCTGGCGAGCATCCCAGGGCAGTTGTGGGGGTTTGGCCGGCCCCTATGGCAAGCAGATTCTTCCGGTTCTGCTGCACGACACCCTGTGCAACGATGCCACGAAGCAGAACTCGTTCGAAAGCGCAAGCAGGCGACGACACCTTCTGGGTTGCGTTGGGAGACCAGGGAGACGGGCGACGCGATGTTTCCCTGATCCGCAGCAAGGTGCTGTGGGTCGGCGTCTCGATGGACCGTTACTGGCGGTATTCGAGGCTGTGGCTGCTGGTTCTGCCCCTGCTCCCGTTCACGATTGCCGCATTGCTGGCAATTCCATCGTTGTCCAGAGGCAATTCGACAATTGGTGGTTCACCGCCGGAGTGTGGCTGCTCGTGCTCACCCCGGTCGACTACTTGAG
>JADGRB010000540.1 GCA_017881315.1 Pseudomonadota bacterium | reverse complement strand
GACCCGCACGTGTAGGGTGCCACCCGTCCAGTTGGCCGGGACAGTGGCGAACATACCGGTGTTCTGAATATCGACGTACTGATTGGCGCCCGAATAGGGGACCACGACCTGCAGTGATCCGGAGCTCGGGCTTCCCACGGTGCCGTCGAAGGTCATGGTCGGCATTCCTCCGGCGACTCCTGAATTCGGGTCGCCGAGATTGATCTGGCCGGGGTCGTGGTAGGCGTTCACGGCGAATCCGTTCAGCCCGGTATCGAAGGTGGCGATCGGATTGCCGACGATCGGTCCGTTCGGGTTCGACGCGCCGCCGGCGCCCCCGCCGCCGGTGGTCGCGGCTCCGTCCCCGTTGGCGAGCTGCGAATTCTTGTTGGGGTCGGAGCCGAAGCACCCGACGCCGACGGCTGCGGCCGCAATGACGAAAAAGATCTGTTTCTTCATGGTCAAACCCTCTACCACCACATCGTCGCGTAGACCGAGATCAGGTTGGCGTCCGCTTTCGGCACCCACTCATACGGATAGGAAGAGAAGGCGTTCTTGCCCAGGAAGTAGTGTTGATATTCCAGGGTGACCGACTCGTGGGTGACGAAGGCGGTCTTGAAGATGGCGCGTCCCGTGAGCACGCCGAAGTCGAGCGAGCTGCCACCGGGGTTCCCGGGCGTCCGCGAGTAGGCCGAGTCCAGATCGGGGAGGACCGCGTCGAAGCGGCCTCCGAAGCCGAGGTAGTAGAACGGCGTGTAGATGGCGTCCAGGCCGAGCTTCAGCTTCTTGGTGCTCATGTCCCACGAGCCATCCTGGGGCGCGCCGAACTCCACCGGCGGCGCCGGGCTGTGGACGATCGAGAGCAACCCGAATCCGGTCAGCACCAGGTCGGGACCGTCGCCCCACCAGTCCTCGGGCGCGCGGGCGAGCGCGCCGAAGCTGAACGAATACTGCAGGCTGATGTTGTCGACGGTGCCGGTCTCGTTCTCCGGGCCATTGTAGACGCCGGTGTGGTTGTTGAATGTCTGGCCGAAGAAGTTCTGCTTGAACTGATAGCCGCCATACGAGTGTATGACCTCGATGATATCGGCCATCGCGTTGATGTTGCGGGCGTCGATGTGGGACCAGCCGACGTACCCTTCGCCGTACTCGCCGGCCGACAGACGCGCCTCCACGCCGGCGATGGCCATGCTCCCCTGGATCGGCCCCTTCGAGCGGGGCACGTGGTCGGAGGTGTAGGCCAGGGTCGAGTTGATGGGATCCCAGTTGTCGTCGGGCGTCCAGGCGAACAGATAGTGGGCGCCCAGCGTCAGCATCTTCTGGTACTTGGCGCCGAGGTGCGCGTGGGTGATGAACGTCGATCCCATCGGAACGGGGCCGGCGTAGGGCAGATACTCGGCGTCGCGCTGGGACAGGTAAGCCTTGCCGTTGTCGCTGCCCGAGGGAACGTTGGTCAGCACCTTGTAGTACGGGTCGTTCAGGAACGGCACCACGTCCATCTTGGCGCCGATGCCGTGCTCGAGCGTGATCGACCAGTCGCCCTTGGCGTCGAGGTTCGACAGGTTCGCGGTCAGCGTCTCGCCGGTCTGGTGGGTGCGGCCGAAGAGATAGGTCTCGTACATGCCACCGTCGTACCTGCCCGCGGTGCCGTAGCGGTTCTGGAAGGTGCCGACGTTCCAGACCAGCCCGCCGTAGTCGCCGAAGACGTCCGGAAAGTTCAGCGTCACGAACGCCTGATCGATCCCCTGCTGAGACTGTATGGCGCGGTAGCTTCCGTCGGTCTGGTTGTAGGCGTCGACGATGACGGTCGCCGTGACCCGGGAGTTGCCGTAATGGAAGTCGAGGTCGCTCCAGGGGCCGCTCACCGTGTTGGTGTAGTTCCAGGTGGTGTAGAGCGCGCCCGGCACGCGCGGCACGCCGTGTAGCTGGCAGCACGGCGTGGCCGGCGGCGTCCCGGTCTGGGGGTTGTAGAAGCTGCCCGGCGGCCGCGGATCCGGCGTGGCGCTGTAGTTGCTGGGGAGGACGACCGGCGTCTCGGGCCCGATGCTCGCGCGCAGCGGGGCGCGCAGGTAGCCGTGGAAATCGAACTTCCATTCATCAGCGGCGCCGCTGGTGCTGGGAGTCAGCGTCGCCGCCTCCTTGGTCGAGAGCATCGTCCCGCCGCCGATCGAGGGAGCGGTCGGGGACAGGCCCACGCCGGTGTCGGGACCCACGCCCGACCGGGTCGGCACGGCCGGCGTGGTGGGCGGGGTCGGCGTGAGATTGATCGTGGCGGGAGCGGGAGCGGGAGTTGGCGCGGGCGCCGGAGCGGGCGCCGGCGCGGGAGCGGGAGTTGGCGTAGTGGCGGGCGCCGCGGTTGCTGGCTTGGCCATCGGCGCGGGCGCAGGCGTCGGGGCAGCGGGCGGCTGGCTGGTAGCGTTACCAGGTGGCGCGGGCACGGACTCTTTGGCGGCCGCGCCGCTGGCGCCGGCGATCTGCGCGCGCGCGGTCCCGGCCCACAGCGCTCCGAAAACCACGACTGCCCTCAA
>JADGRB010000033.1 GCA_017881315.1 Pseudomonadota bacterium | reverse complement strand
GCCGCGCCGATGGCCGCGCCGGCGGCAGCGCCCGCAACTGCGGCGAAGGCGGCCGCCGCACCCGCCGCCGCGCCCGCCGCCGCAGCTGCCGCGCCTGCCAAGCCGACGCCCTCGAAGGAGCTCGAGGCGTTCATGAAGCCGTTCGAGGGCTCGTGGAAATGCGAGACCAAGTTCGCCGCCAACGCCTTCGGCCCGGGCTCGCCCGAGACGAACGCGAAGTCCACGGTCAAGTTCAAGAAGGACCTCGACGGCTTCGCCTACAAGGGCGAGTACGAGGTCAAGAAGCAGAAGGGCTTCGACATGACGATGAAGGGCGTCCTCTACCTGGGCTTCGATCCGGGCTCGACGCAGGTCCTGGTGACCACCGCCGACAACATGGGCGGCATGGGCATGGGCGTCGGGAAGATCAACGGCGACACCCTCACCTACACCAGCGAGCAGTACATGATGGGGATGAAGGTCAAGTCGCGCGAGACCATGAGCGCCAAGGGACCCAAGGAAGCCTTCCACAAGATGGAGATGGACATGGGCAAGGGCTTCATGACGTTCGGCGAGGACACCTGTAAGAAGTAAGCTCGCAACACGACGTGATCCGTCGGGCGGTCCTGGCCGTCCGACGTCTCATCTTTTCACCGGAGGAACGAGCCGATGTTGACCACCGATTGGATTCTGCTGCTTGCCGTTGCGGCGTCACCGACGCCGGCGGCCTCGTCCTCGCATCATCCGATCGCCGCCCAGATCGTGTTGGCGCAGGCCGGCGACTGGCGGAACAATCCGCCTCCGCCACCACCTCCCGAGGAACGCGTGCGTCCGCGGCGGGGTTGGGTGTGGATCGAGGGAGGCTACGAGTGGCGAGGACGTAGGTACGTCCGGCTCCGCGGCCACTGGGAACGGGTGCGCGCCGGACGGCAGTGGCACGGAGGCCACTGGGAATGGCAGGGCGATCATTACGCCTGGTCGCACGGAGATTGGAGCGACGGCCCGGCCTACTCGGCACCGCCCGCCATGGTGGTCGAGAACCCGGCCCCACCCCCGCCACCACCCCAGGGCCCACCGCCTCCACCCGCGCAGTCGCGTCCGGGCTTCGTCTGGATCGCGGGCGCACAAGAATGGCGCGACGGACGCTACGTCTGGGTCGAAGGTCACTGGGAACATGAACGACCGGGTGACGCCTGGCGGGCCGGGCACTGGGATCGCGACGGCGAGCGGCAAGCCTGGCATCCCGGCGGCTGGGAGCACGGCGACCGCGATCGCGACGAGCACGACCGCGGCGACCACGGACACGGCGACCATGATCGCGACGACCACGGACACGATGACCACGGACACGACGACCACGATCGCGACCACGGACACGGCGACCACGACCACGATCGAGGCGGTGGTCCGGAGCAGGGCTACGGGCCGCGCGGTGGGATCTCCATCGTCGGCCAGATCGTCGATCAGAATGGGCGCCCGGCGGCAGGTCTCGGCGTCGTCCTGGCGGGTAGCTCGGAAGGGCGGACGGTAACGGACGGCTCGGGACGGTACGCGTTCACGGGTCTGGCGCCGGGGTCCTATGCGGTCCGTCCGAACGATCCCCGCTGTGGCTTCCGTCCGGACGTGATGAACCTGAACAACCTAGGCTCGAACGCGGTCCAGAACTTCAGCGCCAACTGCCGCTGAAACCGGCTACCGATAGGCGACGAGCCGTACGACGAACAGCGCGCCACCGCCGATGGCGATGGCCGCGCTCAGCAGCTTGACGCCGCGGTCCCCGAACCAGGGGGCCCTGCGGGCGGCGAGCGCGAGGGGCAGCGCGATCGAGAGGACGCCGAGCTGGCCCAGCTCGACGCCCAGGTTGAACGAGACGAGGGCGATCGGGATCTGCCCGTGCGGCAACCCGATCTCGCGCAGGGCGGTCGCGAAGCCGAACCCGTGGACGAGCCCGAATGGGAAGGTGATCCGCCAGCGTTTGCTCGCGTCTTCGACGAAGAGGTTCTCGACGCCGACGTACGCGATGGAGAGCGCGATCGCGGGCTCGACGAGGCGGGGGCTCGGGGCGAAGATCGAGAGCGCGGCCAGCGCCAGCGTGATCGAATGCGCGAGCGTGAAGGCGCTCACCGCGCCGACCAGCGAGCGAAGTCTGCCACCCACCAGGATGAGGCCGAACAAGAAGACCAGGTGATCGGCGCCGGTGAGGATGTGCTCGACGCCGAGCTTCAGCATCGACCAAGCCATCTGGCTCGTCGAGCTCGAGGTCGGACTGGCCTCGGCCAAGGTCCAGCTAGCGTGGGACCGATCGAGCACCTTGCTCTGCGCCTTGCCCGAGCGGAAGACGCGCGCCAGGTGGCGGTGGCCCGGGGTCAGGGCGTCGAGAATCGGCGCCGCCAGCGTGAGCCGATCGGGAACCTCGGGGCAGAGGTAGCGGACCTGGAAGACCACGCCGCCTTCGCCCTCCAGCACCCAGGCTCGGTCGAGCGATCCGGGGCAGGCTCTGGCGTCGGTCTTCACGGTCACACCGTTCATCAGCGCGCGCGCGACGGCGTCGTGACCCGCGGCCAGCTCCTCGGGGGCGATCGACCCGTCGTGGTCCGTGTCGATCGCGGGCAGCAAGCGGGCGAGCTCGCGACCGGCCATCCCGATGTCGCCGTAGAGCACCTTGCCGTCCAGCCGATACTCGCCGCTGGAGACGCCGACCGCGTGGGCGAAGGCCAGGTGTTCTGGCGCGAACGTGGCCAGGCCGATGGTGGCCACCGACAGGAGTGCGGCGCCGCGGAGCGCTCGGCCCAGGAGGCTCGTCATCTCAGGGCGACCGCGACTGCGCGACCGGTGCGCTGCCCGCCGCCGTCGCCGCCAAGCTGGGCGAGGGCGCATCGGTGAGCGTCCCCAGGAACGCCACCACCGCGTCGATCTCGGCGTCCGTCAGCGGCGGCGGAGCACCTTCGCGCCTGTTGTAGACGGGGGCGTAGATGTTGATGTTCCGGCGATACTTGGCAGGCACGTCGTCGAACTTCTTCCCCGGCGGGTAGATGCGGTCGGGCGCGACCGCGCGCCGGGCATAGAAGGCCACCACCTCCCGCAGGGTCTTGTAGACGCCGTTGTGTCCGAAGCTGTCACGAACGGCGGCGTTTCTCAGCGAAGGCGTGCGGAAAGCCGAGCAAAACCGTTCGTCGCTCGACGGCGTCTTCGCGTTCTTCCGCTCGCACAGACCCAGATCGAAGGACGCGGCGGCGCGACTTGCGGGCAGCTCTCGGTTGCGCGGCAGGGCGACCGCGTCGTACCCGTAGTCGGTGAACATCGATTCCGCCGGGTCGGTCGAGGTCTCGGCCATGCGGTGGCAACCGGAGCAGGCGCCGCGGCGCCGATCCTTGAAGATCTCCAGCCCCTGCCGCTCTTGCTCCGTCAGGGTCGCCCGACCGCGCACGTAGTCGTCGTACTTCGAGCGGACCGGCGTCATCTCATCGCTCCTCAAATAGGCCTCGAGCGCCACCCCCACCCCGCGCAAGATCACCTCCGGATCCGACGACGGCCCGAGCGCGGCTCGGAATTCCTGGGCGTAGGGCCCCCGCGCGATCTTGCCGGCCAGGCGCCGCGGGGTCCCGGCGTTCATCTCGTCGGGGTTGAAGAGCGGTTGCCGAGCCAGCTCCACCAGGCTGTCGGAGCGCCCGTCCCAGAAGAAACCACCGCGCGGCTCCGGCGCCGGGGCCTCGTCGTCCTCGAAGTAGTGGAAGGCGGGCACGAACCGCAGGTAGAGGACCGACGGCGTCGAGCGCCGCGCGAAATGCCCTGGGCGGCTCCCCAGCGGCACGCCGATGTGCGAGCCGTGGCTTCCGGAGAAGGCGCGGGCCGGATCATGGCAGCTCGCGCAGCTCGTCCCGGGCGGCTCTGACAGGCGCTCGTCGGCGAAGATCCTTCTGCCGAGCGCCACCAGCACCGGATTGTCCGGCGGTCCCGGGCGGGGCGGAATGGGAAGAACGTTCGTGCGGCGGGCGGGAACCACCGGCGAGCGCGGAAGGTTCGGGATCTTGGCCGCGGCCCACGCCTCGGCGATGGTCGGCTTGGGTGCGCCGGGAGGCGCAGGTTTCCCTTTGCTGCACGCACCCAGCGCCAATATGAGCGCGGCGGCGCCCAGATTGGCCGGACGCCGCCAGGATCCTCTCCCCGACACGATCGCCGGCTAGGGGATATTGTCGTAGGTACCGACCACGTTGCCGCCGTCGTCCGTGCAGGTGATCTGGGTGCCCGGGGTGCTGTCGCAGGCGCCGCTGCAGGCGATGGGAGCCGCCATGCTGCACACCGCGATGACGGTGCCGTTGGTGCGATACGACGTGAACTTCCAGTTCTTCTGGCCCACGGCGCCCACGCGGTCCATCACCATGAACCCAAACTCCTGCGAGAACGCGAACGCGTTGATCACGGTGTTGGGCGCCGGCAGGTCGGCGTTCGGGTTGAACCCGGTCCCGTTCGCGGGCAGCGCAGAGTCCAGGTTGTCGCCGCCGTTGCCGGCCACGAAGGTCGCCGGGTGGTTGCTGGCGAAGTTGAGGGCCTGGAAGTCGTGCACGTGGCCGTGGATCGCGATCCCGATGTTGGGCGGGTAGTAGTTGCCCGGATAGGCCGCGTTCATGACCGACTGGAGGCCCGCGTTGCCGCTGGTAGGAGGGTTGGCCGCCGAATAGCCGAGGACCGGGTGGTGTACGGCCCAGATGTTCAACCAGTTTGGGGTCGCCAGGCTGGCGGCCTCGGCCAGCTCGCTCGTGTAGGGCTGAAACGCCGCGGGGGAGTAGGCGGTCTTCGAGGCGTTCGCCGAGTCGAAGACGACGAACTGCGTGTCTCCGAAGGAGACCGCCCACGGATCGTTGAAGTTGCCCGAGCTGTCGTTCGCCGGGTCGTTGCAGGTCTTGACGCCGGTGACATCGTACGGGTTCGGGTCGAGATACCGGTACCAGCCCTGGCCGGCGCGGTTGCAGGTCTCGTGGTTGCCGCGGACCATGACCCAGGGGGCCGCCGCCAGCAGGGGCGCCGCCGGCGTGAAGAGGTCAGCCATCCAGGTGTCGGTGCCGTATCCCCAGGGCGTTCCGGTGCAGGCGGTATTGCCCGGGGGGCAGGGATTGTCGCGGTACTGGTAGTCGCCCACGTGAAGCACGAGATCGGGCTTCATCGCGGCGCCCGCCGCCGAGATCACGGAGAAGGGCCAGATCGTCGGATCGCCGCAGGCCTGGTAGACGTTTCCGATCGAGATGCGGCACCCGGTGTCGCCGATGATCAGCACCCGGTTCACGACCGGCTTCGGAAGCGGCAAGCTGAGGCCGGCCACGGTGGCGACGCTCGCCCCCGCGGGGAGCAGGAACTCGCAGGTCGTCGTGGTGAAGACCGACGGCTTCGAGTTTCCCGAGGTCATCGCCGCGGCCAGGGTCGTATCGGTGCTGGTCGGTCGGAGCGGCAGAGTGGCCGGCAACGCGCGGACCGTCATCGCGCTCGAGACCCCATCCACGGTGATCGACGGGCACACGGTGTACGGCGTGAGGAGACGCGCGATGGCCTGGTTGTTCGCCCCGATCTCGACCCACGCCGTCTCGGCGAGCGCCGCATCGTCCGGGCAGGTCACCGGCACGTTGAAGGTGGTCGCGCACCCCGGATCTCCGTCGGAGACGGTGAGGGTCAGCGACGCGACGCCGGGGGCCGCGCAGGTCAGCGTCGGGTTCTGTGCGGTGGCGCTGCTCAAGGTGCCGGAGGTCGTCGTCCATTTGTACGTGACCGGCTGCGGCCCGCTGTCGGGATCGTCGGCGGTGCTCGCGAGCGCGATCAGGTTCCCCGTGGGCGGATTGGCGCTCACCGCGTCGATGTTCGGGCAGATGTTGATCGTGCCGGTCACCGAGATCGACCCGGTGGCGGGCGGCTCGTGACAGGTGAGGTGGAGGGCGACCGACGTGGTGGCCCCGGCGGTCACGTTGAAGCTGGCCGACCCCGCGCAGCTGGTCGTCCCATCGGTGGAGGTGGCCGAGATCGCGATCGTGTAGCCGGCGCCGGCCGGCAGGCCGCCTATCACCCCGGAGATGGTGGCGCTGTTGGCGACGTTGAGGCTCCCCGACTGCGTGAAGCCGCCTGGGCCGGTGATGGTGTAGCTGGCGCTCGACAGCGAAACGCCTTTACCGAGCATGAGGGCAACCTGGACAGAGCCCGTGCCGTCGACCGACACGCCGCCGCCGCCGAGCTGGCGGGATCCGTCGCAGGCGCCGACCAGCGCGGCCGTCGCCAGCGAAGCCACGAATCCCCACCGAACGAAAGATCGCTTCACGTATGCCTCCGGAGGTTTTGGATGCGGAAAGGTTCCACCAGACCGGGTGGCACTTTTGCTTCGGACGCGCACGCCGTCGAGCGACGATTCGGTTACAAGCTCGCGACCGAAGCGGACGTGAGGCGCCCAGGCGGGTCGCGTACACTTCGCCCATGGCGAAGACCACAGAATCGCTCATGCCGGCGGCGTTCTTGGGACACGGCAGCCCCATGAACGCTCTCGAGACCAATCGGTACACGGAGGCCTGGAGCCGCTTCGGGGCCAGCGTCCCGAAGCCGCGGGCGATCTTGGTGGTGTCCGCGCACTGGTACGTGAACGTGACCGCCGTGACGGCGATGGCTCGGCCGCGCACCATCCACGACTTCTTCGGCTTCCCGCCGGCGCTCTTCGCCGTCGACTACCCCGCGGCCGGCGATCCGGCCCTCGCCGAAGAGGTGGCGGAGATCGTCAAGCCGGTGCACGTGGGCCTCGACCACGACGGCTGGGGCATCGACCACGGAACCTGGTCGGTGCTGGTCCATGCCTTCCCCAACGCCGACGTCCCGGTGGTCCAGCTCTCGATCGACGCCCGCAAGCCGTTCGACTTCCACCTCGAGCTCGGCGCCCGGCTCGCGCCGCTCCGCGCCCGCGGCGTGCTCATCGTCGGCAGCGGCAACGTCGTCCACAATCTGGGGGCGATCGAGTGGTCGCGGCCCCAGGCCGGCTTCGACTGGGCGCACCGATTCGACGAGGCCGCGCACGCCGCGCTCGCAGGACAACCGGGCGACTTGCCGGCCTTGGAGCGACATCCCGACTTCAAACGCGCGGCGCCCACGCCCGATCACTTCATCCCCGCCCTCTACCTGGCTGGCCTCGCGGCGGCGGCCAAGTGCCCGGCGGAGGTGCTGGTGGAGGGCTACGCCTTCGGCTCGCTGTCGATGACGTCCTACACGTTGGCGGCAGGCTGTCGCCCGGACGCCGGCGGAGACGGGCCCTCCGGCGATCTGCCCGATCCGGCCGTTCTGCCACCGGAAGACACGAACATCTGAGGCGCGATCGATCAACGGGAATGCTACGCTGCGCGGCATGCGAATCCGACGTAGACGCTGGCCGTGGGTCCTCGGGGGCATCATCGCGCTGCTGCTGGTCGGCGGATATTTCTTGTTCGGGACGGGGGCGGCGCCGAGTGGCGAGTACGTCATCGACCTGCCCGCGCTGCACCGGGCGGCGGTGGCGACCGGCGCGCTGCCGGAGCGGATCGAAGTCGAGAAGGTCGGTCAGTTCGCTTTCCCGCGAACGCTGGTCGTGGCGGGCGACGGATTTCACATGCATCCCATGGTGCTGCTCGCGCATCGCGTGGTGTGGCCCGACCACTCGCTCATCATCGACACGGCCATGGCGCCGGCCGCAGCGAAGAAGCTGCCCGGAAGCAAGCTGGACGCCGGAGCCTTCGATCGGGTGGAGGCCGCCATGAAGAAGGCGAGCGTCATCGTCTTCACGCACGAGCACGTCGACCACGTCGGCGGCGTGGCCGGCGCGCCCGACTTCCCGGCGATCGCCAAGCAGGTGCGCCTCACCCGCGAGCAGCTCGACAGCCCCAAGCTGGAACGCGGCGACTTCCCGGCCGGCGCGCTCGGCAGCCTCGAACCGCTTTCGTATGAAGGCCTCTACGCGGTGGCGCCCGGCGTGGTGCTTCAAAAGGCGCCCGGGCACAGCCCCGGTTCGCAGATCATCTATGTCGAGCTGGCCAGCGGACAGCGTTTCTTGTTCGTGGGAGACATCGCCTGGACCCACGACAACATCACCCTCCAGAAGGGACGCCCGCGGATCGCGACCCTGCTGATGAGTGAAGATCGCCCGGCCGTGGCCGCCCAGCTGCACGCGCTCGCCCAGCTGCCTCCGGACGTCCACGTCATCGTCGCCCACGACCCGGTCGCCCTCGAGAGCGACCTGCAGACGGGCCTCTACCGCCAGGGCTTCAGCGGGCTGCCCTAGCGCAGCTCGACGACGCTGACGCCGTCTCCCCCCTGGCGCGGGGTGCCGGGGGCCCAGCGGGCGACGTAGGGGGAGTCGTCGAGGTAGCCGCGGATCCGCTTGCGCAGGGCGCCGGTGCCGTGGCCGTGGACGACCATCAGGTGGCTCTGACCGGAGAGCGCGGCGCGATCGAGCGCCGCCTCGACGACGGCCAGCGCGTCGTCCCCGGTCTGGCCGCGGAGATCGACGGTGGGGGTGCTCGACTGAGAGACGAGCGCCAACGCGTCCTCGGACGCGCCGGGTGCGCGCGTGGTCGCCGCGGCGGCGGTTGCGCGCGCGGCGGCTGCGGCCGCACGCGTCGCTCGCCGAGGCGGCGCGGAGACGGCGCGCAGCTCGTCGGCCCCGACCTCCACGGTCATCTTGCCGACGGTGACCTTGGCGCGGCCGCGCCCGTCGGGGAGCTGCGCGATGACGCCCTCGGCGCCGAGGCGCTCGACCCGCACACGCGCCCCGATCTCGAGCGCCGCACCGGGGGTGACCGCCGGCGCGTCGGGGCGCGGAAGCTTGCCGAGCGCGAGGGCGGCGACGCGTCCGAGGTCCTCTCGGCCCGCTTCGGCGGCGCGCGAGCTGCCAGCCTCCTGGGCCCGGTGGACGATCTGCCGGATCTCCGCCCGCGCCTCGGCGACGGCGGACTCGACCGCCTCACGCGCCTTGTGTCCGAGCTCGCGCTCGCGCCGGACCAGCGCCGCAGTGGCGTCGCGCTGTGCTTCGGCCGTCGCGCTGGCGGACGCCTCCGCCTCCGCCAGCCGCTCCGCGTCCCGCGCCAGGGCTGCCTCGCGCGCCTCGAGCCGGGCGATCGCCGATTCGAGCCCGACGCTGGAGTCGCCCGCCAGCGCCCGCGCCCGCTCGAGCAGCGATCTGGGAAGGCCCATGCGCGCCGCGATGTCGAACGCGTACGCGCGCCCGGGTGCGCCCAGCGCCAGACGGAAGGTCGGGCGCAGCCGTTCGAGGTCGTACTCCATGCCGGCGTTCGCGAACCGCGGATCGCTCTCGCCGAGCGCCTTGAGGCTGTCGTAGTGGGTGGTGATCACCGCCAGCACCGGCCGCTCCGCCAGCGCCTCGGCGGTCGCGCGGGCCAGCGCCGCGCCCTGGTCCGGGTTGGTGCCCGCCATGAGCTCGTCGAGCAGCACCAGCGTCGGGCCGCCCAGCGGCGCGTTCAGGATCGCGCCGACGTTGGCGAGATGCCCCGAGAACGTGGACAGGTCGCCGAGCACCGACTGGGGATCGCCGATGTCGGCCCGCACCTCGTCGAAGAATCCGATCCGGCTGTCGGGCGCCGCCGGCACCAGCAGGCCGGCGCGCGCCATCAGCGCCGCCAGCCCGACTGTCTTCATGAGCACCGTCTTGCCGCCCGCGTTGGGGCCGCTCACCACCAGGATGGCCGGCGCGGCGCCGCCGAGCGCGACGTCGTTGGCGACCACCCGCCGGGCGGCGTTCGGCGTCGCGGCGGCGAGCGCGAGCAAAGGATGGCGCGCCTGGCGCAGGTCGACGACCGCCTCCTCGACAATCGAGATCACCGAGCCGCCGTAGGCGACCCCCAGCCGGGCGGCGGCGCCGGTGGCGTCGAGGGTGGCCAGCGTGGCCGCGCAGGCACGCAGGGCGGGCGCGACCGCGGCGACGTCGGCCGTGAGCGCCTCCAGGATCCGCCGCGACTCCCGCCGGATGTCGAGCTCCACCACCTTGAGCCGGTTGTTGGCCGACACCAGCGCGGTCGGCTCGACGAACACCGTCTCGCCCGTCCGCGAGGTGTCGTGGACGATGCCGAGCCCCAGCGACTTGGCGCTCGCCCTGAGCGGCAGGACGAAGCGCTCCGCGCGCACGGTGAAGAACTGGTCCTGCAGCACCGACGCGTACTCGTCGGCGCGCATGAGCCGCTCGATCGCCACCCGGGCATTCTCCGAGAGCGCTTTTCGCTCCTCCCGCAGCCGGGCCAGCTCGGGGGAGGCCGCGTCGCTGATCTCACCCGAGGCGTCGAAGGTGGCCGCGATGGTCCGCCCGAGGCCGCGGGGCGGCTCGAGGCCGGCGGCCAGCGCCGCGATCTCCGGAATGGGCGCGCGGGTCGGACCGAGAAAGGCGCGCCGCACGTCCTCCGCGATCTGGATCAACTCCCCGAGCGGCCGCACGTCGTCGGCGCCCAGCACCATCCCCTTCTCCGCGGCGCCCACCGTGGCTTCGATAGGTGGGGTGGCCAACGAGGGAAGCGGATCTCCGGCTTCGACGAACGTCGCGAGCTCGGCCACGGCGGCCATGCGCCGCGCCGCCTCCCCCGGGCTCGCCGCGAGCGACAACCCGGCCGAGAGCGTACGCCCAGCGGAAGATTGCGCCTCCGCCGCCAATCGCTCGAGCAGCGCGGCCCAGTCCAGCGCCTTCAGAAAACCGGCCTCGTTCATGCCTTTGCCGATCGACATTACTATGGAGCGCGCGTTTTCCCCTCGGCGGGCTCGGCCCGGCCAGCACGGGTATAGTTTCGGGCGGTGACCCAGCTCGTACGGCGTTACGACATCGGTGGTCTCATCGCCCAGGGGGGAATGGCCGAGATCGTGGCCGCCTCGGCCGTGACCGAGCCGGGCGTGTCGAAGCGGGTCGCGCTCAAGCGCATCCGCACCGAATCCAGCTCGGATCCCGCGTTCGTGGCGCGCTTCTTCGACGAGGTGAGGCTGGCGATGCAGCTGTCGCACGCGAACGTCGTGCAGGTCTTCGACTTCGGGCGCACGGAGGAGAGCGAGTTCTTCCTGGCGATGGAGTTCGTCGAAGGGGTCGACGTGCAGCGGCTGCGGCGCATCCCGGGCTGCGAAAAACTGCCGCCGCCCGAGGCGCTGCACGTGGTGGCCGAGACGTTGCGCGGCCTCGACTACGCGCACCGCCGCACCGAGCCCGGCGGCCAGCCGCTCGGCATCGTTCACCTCGACGTCAAGCCCGCCAACGTGCTGCTCTCGTTCGAGGGAGAGGTCAAGCTGACGGACTTCGGGGTGGCGCGGTCACGCGACGCGCGGCGCCCCACAGTTGGGATCAGCGGCACCATCCCCTTCATGTCGCCCGAGCAGGCGCGGGGCGAGCCCGTCGACCCGCGCTCCGATGTGTTTTCGGCGGGCGTCGTCCTCTATACGCTACTCACCGGCGCTTGCCCGTTCGGCGAAGAAGACACGGAGCGAACACTCGAAGAGGTCCGCCGTGGCCGCTACCGGCCGCCCGTCGAGCTCGAGCGGTTTCAACGCTTCGAACCCCTGCTCCGGCGCGCGCTCGACCCGACGCCCGAGGGACGCTTCCCGAGCGCGGGCGCCTTCGCCGACGCGATCGAGGAGCTGATGTTCGCGCAGGGTTGGCGCGGCGGGGCGGCGGCGCTGCGCGAACGGGTGCGGCTCGCCTTCCCCGATGAGCGCGAGCGCCTCAACGCCCTGTTTGCCTCGGGTGCGCGCAACGAGGGGCTCGAGGTCTCGCGGCCCTCCAGCGGGCGCGAGGGGACGTTGCTCTCGCGCGTCGCGCTCCTCGAGCCGCCCCGGCGTCAGACATTGCTCGCGGCCGATCTGCCGCGGCCGCGTAGCCCGAGACGCCGCCGGGCCCTCCTGGTTCTTGCGGCCGTCGCGGGGATCTCGGCGGCCGCGGCGGGCGCGGTATTCGGCCTTCGCATCACCGCGGGTCGCGAGCGGGCCGGGAGCGCGCCAGCCCCGGCGCCGCCCGTTGCCAGGGCCGCGACCGACACGCGCGGGCCGGCCCCGTCGCGCGCGCCCGCCGAACCTCCCGCCGCGCCGCCCCCTTCAAGCGAGCCCCGACCCGACCGTTCGCTCGGAACCGGGACGCTCTCGGTGAACGCGAGCCCGTGGGGGACGGTGTTCGTGAACGGACGGCTGGCCGGGACGACGCCCCTGCTGCGCTTTCCCGTGCGCGCGGGCCGAGCGCAGGTGGCGATCGAAAACCCCAAGCTCGGCCGGAAGGTGGTCCAGGTCCGCATCGAGCCCAAGAAGGACACCCCTCTCATCATCGACCTTCGCGCCCCGGCCGAGCGATAATCGCCCCATGCGGCCGTCCGATCTGCCGACCACGACGCTGAGCGGTCCGAACACCCTCGGCTTCCCGAAGGTCCGGCTCAAGGTGCTGAAGGGTCTCGACAAGGGCGCGCAGGTCACGCTGGAAGCGGACGAGATCCTGATCGGCGGCGCCGACGGCGCCCACTTGCGCCTCACCGATCCGACGGTGTCGCGCAACCACTGCGTCATTCGCTTCACGGCGAAGGGGCCACTGCTGCGGGATCTGGGCTCGACCAACGGCACCCGCATCAACGGGATCGAGGTGCGCGAGGGCTACGTCCCCGCGGGCGCGACGCTCGAGCTCGGACACAGCCAGGTGCGCTTCGAGCCGCTCGACGAATCGGTCCAGATCCCGCTGGCGGAGTCGGAGCGCTTCGGTCGTCTGTGGGGACGCTCGACGGCGATGCGGCGTCTGTTCGCCCTCGCCGGCCGGGTCGCGGCCTCCGACGTCACGGTGCTCATCGAGGGGGAGACGGGCACCGGCAAGGATGCGCTGTGCGAGGCGATCCACCAGGCGAGCCCGCGCGCGGCCGGCGCGTTCGTGGTGGTCGATTGTGGCGCGGTGCCGCCCAACCTGTTCGAGGCCGAGCTGTTCGGACACGAGAAGGGGGCGTTCACCGGCGCCGATCGGGCCCGCGGCGGGGCCTTCGAGGAGGCCGACGGGGGAACGTTGTTTCTCGACGAGATCGGGGAGCTGCCGATGTCTCTGCAGCCGAAGCTGCTGCGGGTGCTCGAGGCGCGCGAGGTGCGGCGGATCGGCGCCGCCGTGACCCGCAAGGTAAACGTCCGGGTCATCGCCGCCACCAACCGCGATCTGCGCGAGGAGGTGAACCGCGGCGCCTTCCGACAAGACCTGTATTTTCGGCTGGAGGTGATGCGGCTGCGGGTGCCGCCGCTGCGCGAGCGGCCGGAGGACATTCCCGTCCTGGCGGAGCACTTCCGCCGGCTCGCCCAGCCCGACGCGGACGCGCCGCCGATCTCCGAGGAGGCGCTGACCAGCTTCGTGGCCCACCCCTGGCCCGGGAACGTCCGCGAGCTGCGCAACGCCGTCGAGCGGTTGACGGTCCTGCAGGAGATGCCAATCGCCTTCACCGGCGATCCGGGGACGTTGGCGGGCGAGCAACCCGTCGACATCCAGGTCCCCTTCAAGGACGCGAAGAACGCGCTGACCGAGAGCTTCGAGCGTCGTTATCTCGGCGCGATGCTCGAAGCGACGGGCGGGAACATCTCGGAGGCCGCCCGCCGCGCCGGCATCGACCGCGTCTACCTGCTCAAGCTGATGGGCCGCTACGGACTGCGAAAACCGCGCGAAGGCTGAGCGGGCGAGGCACCCGCGGACCGCAGAAAAGGCGAAGGGCGCCCCGGGGCGCCCCTCGCTCGAGCTTCGAGTGGGCCCTGCGTCCTACCCGCAGGTGCCGTCGGCCTTCACCGGGCCGCAGTCGTAGGTGGGGCAGCAGGTCGTCGGATCGGTCCCGGTCTGCTTGGCGCAGGCGCAGATCGCGATCGCCGGGCAGGCGACGTTGGCCGTGGTCGCCTTGGCGCAGGTCGGGCACTGGTAGGTCGGACAGCAGCTGGTCGGGTCGACGCCGCTCTGGACTGGCGTGGCACCGTTGGGGCAGGCGATCGCGATGGCCGGGCAGGCGACCGGCTTGCTCGGATCGCACTTGGACGGCAACGGAGCGCACTGGCCCGCGCAGGTCTTGCCGCTGCAGTTTCCGTTCGCGTCGCAGGTGCAGCTCGGATCGCTGGTCGGGCAGGCGCAGGCGGAGCCCGCCGAGGAGCCACCGCTGCCCGACGAGGAGCCACCGCTGCTCGGGGGGGGCGTGCTGCCCGTACCCGTGCCGCCGGTGGTGGTTGTGCCGCCGGTGGCGCAACCCCAGCCGCTGCAGGTGATGCTGCAGGCCTGACCGCTCGGGCAGTCCGAGTCGGCCTTGCAGCCGCTCTGGACGTTGGGCACGCAGTTGCCGTAGCAGGTGCCCGGCACAGGCGGGCACTGGGCGATCTCCCAGCCGCAGGTGCCGTCGGGATTGCTCAGGCATTTGCCGGTCGGACCGGAGGTGTTCACGCCGTCGGGGCAGATCTTGTTGGGCTGACCCAGCGCGGGGCCGCACGCGCTCGGATCGCAGGCCGCGCCCGTCGATGCGGGGACCGCCGTGGGTGGCAGCAGGCAGTTGCTGAGGTCGCAACGCGCGTCGCTCGAGCACTGGGCGTCGGTCGTGCAAGAGCCCTGGGCGGGCTGGCAGTAGCAAGGGCCGCCGCAGCTGTCCGCGCCCTTGCAGACGACCTCTTCACCCGCCTTGCAGTTGGGGAAGGTGCACCCGCACAGCGACGGATCGGTCTGCTTCACGCCGGCGGCGTCGACGCACGGGCACTGGTAGACGGGGCAACAGTCGGAGGTCTGGCCCACGACGACCGGCTGGACGTTCGGACCGCAGTAGGGGAGCGCGAGCGTGCAGGCGACCGAGGTCGCGTCGCAGGCGCAGGTGCCGGTGGCGGGATCGCAGGCGCTTCCGTCGGGCTCGCAGCGATACGCGGGACAGCAGTCCTGGACCGCGGTGCCGATCCAGAGCTTGGTGCCCCCCGGACAGACCGGCGCCGGCGTCATCGGACAGGTCTTCGCTTGCGCCGACTGACAGACGGGCTGACAGGTGAAGTGCGCGCAGCAATCCGAAGAGTAGTCGAGGACCGGCTCCTGCCCGTCCGGACAGGACGCGACGTTCACGGCCGGGCAGGCCTTCTGCTGCTCGGCGGTGCAGGTGGCGGGCAGGTCGTTGCGGAGGCGCGCCTCCACGCTGGTGGTGCTGGTCGGTGCCGGCGAGCAGGCAGCGAGGGCGAGCGCGGTGAGCGCGGCGAGCGTCAGGTGTCGGGTTTTCATCTCGGGCTCCTGGGTCATAGGGAGAATATTCGGGAGGTCGGCCACCGCTGCCAAACAAAGCAAGCGCCGAGCCAGCGCCGGAGGGCCCGGAAACACTGGACGCACCGGGCGGCGGGCGGGCGCGGGGGTATTGACGACAGTCAATACCGCCTTGGCTGTCGACAAGGGCTCGCTCACGGTGGAAGGCAGAGGCAGCCGTTCTGCACGCCGCTGCAGACCAACTTCCCCGCGCCGCACAGCTCGTCGCAGGTGGAGCCGTCGGGGAGGGGAAAGAACTGCTCGGGGATGCCGCAGGGCTCGTTCATCATCACCGAGAGCTCGAGGGCACGACCGCCGAAGTCGCCGATCCGACCGGTGTCCTGGGTCTGACCCGTGAAGATCGTCCGGGGCGGGCAGCTCTGTTCCGAGCCGCAGCTGGTGGCGGGGAAGACCCGCAGGCCCTGGAGCTTGATGGGGAGCTTGGTCTCGGGCGGCAGATTGAACAGCGCCCGGCCGGTGGCCAGCTTGGCCACGTCGCACAGGTTATTGAGCGGGAGATCGACCGGCACGCAGTCGGTGTTGAAGGCGGTGCCCACGCCCACGGTGAACTGCAGGTAATTGACGCAGGCCAGGCTGGTCTGGGCGTCGCAGGCCCCGGCGTCGGCCGGAAACACCACTGTGAGCTCGGCGCGCGGCGCGGTGCAGGCGGCGACCGCACCGATTCCGATCAGGCAGACGCCCAGCAGAGGGTGCGCGCCCGGCTTCATTGATTGGCCCCGAACGTCACCGCGACGTCATTCGAGCGGGTCGCGAAGTAGATCCCGGTCGCCGCGGCGCTCGCCGCCACGATGCCGAGCGCCATCCAGATGTACCAGCGCGAGCTCCGGGCGTGCGCGCCGGACGCCACCTCGCCCGCGCGCCGAAAGTGCAGGGGGGCGCCCGCATCCCCCGCCTGGCAAGCAACCCCACCGCTGCCGTCGCGCCCCTCCACGTAATATTCGACGTCCCAGGCTCCGTCGTTCGCGAGCAACGAGGGCAGCGGCGCCGAGAAACGCCCCGCGCCGAGCGCGCTCAATCCGAGCTTGAGGAAGTCGCCGCTTCCTTTGCGGCGCACGAACGCCACCGCCGTCCCCAGGGTCGGATCGGAGGCGCGCGCCTCGAGGGCGGGCAGGCCGGCCGGCGTCTCCACCGCCTGCGCCTCCAGCTTCTCGCCGCGTTGCACGAGGGCACGCACGGCGGCCGAGAGCTTGTCGATCTCGGTTTCGAGGAAACGCGAGGGCTCGAGCGGCTTGAGCGCATGCTCGGAGGCGGAGAACACCAGCGCCTTGAGACCGCGGCCGCGATCGCGGTCGAGGGCGACCACCCAGCGTGCGTCCTCCTCGGCGGCGAGCGTGTCGAGCAGGAGCGGCTCGAGGAACCAGGCCGGATCGCTGGCGATGCGTTCGCGCAGCTGATCGCGCAGGCCGTCCTTGGTCGCGGGTACCAGCTTGATCGCCGCCCGATCGTCGGCGGGACAAGCCGAGATCTGGGTCTGGTATCCGGGCCGCGCGATCGAGAGGAAGCAGCGCTTGCGCGGTAGCGACAGCCTCGCCGGCGTGCGCCCGGCCAGTTGCCCGCTCACCTCCACCTCGGCGTCGGCGGGCTCGCTCGTCACCTCGACGGTGTGCCGGGGCCGCGCGCGCACCGCCGCGCGCGCCGCCAGGTAGGCCTGGCGAACCCGCGGCGGATACTCTGCCTCGTCCAGCTCGACGTCCACCGCCGCCTCCGCTGCGCTCGCGAACGCAGCGGCCGCGCCGGCGTCACCGCGCGCCTCGCCCACGCGCCCGCGCAGAAGCTCGAGCCGCACGAACGCGCCCTCGTGGCGCACCGAGGGCGGCAGACGATCGACGATCTTCGCGCCCGCGTCGAGGCGCGCGGTGGCCTCATTGAAGCGCAGCGCCAGGAAGTCGGCTTCGGCGGCCCGCAGGCGCTCGTCCAGGCGCCGCTCGTCCTCACCGACGGACCGGCTCTCCGCGGAGGGGGGGAAGCGCCTCGCGACGTTGTCGGGTCCCACGGTGGTCAGGGTGGCCCAGGCGAAGGCCCGCCCGACCTGCGCCTCGAGCGCCGCGCTCCCCTTGGGCAGGCAGACCACCACCCGGGGCGGGGCGCTGGCCGGTCCGGCCGCCAGCAACGTCAACGCGAGGAGCGCCTGTCCGGTGTGCATCGCGATACGAGCTAGTTAAACACGAAGACTCCGATCGCGGCGGAACCAGGCGGTGGATCCGGGAGAAAGAACGAGAGCGCGCAAAAAAAAAGCCCAGGTCGCCGCGTCCCGCGGCGACCTGGACCTCTGACCGACTTGTCGGACGCGATCAGAACAGCGGCGGCGTGGCGTTCTTCGCCAGCTGCAGCGCCTGCGGCGCGAACCAGTCGCCCGCGGCCGGGTCGACCATGCCCCACAGCGGATCGAACGTGCTCTGCGCGGCGCCGGTGATGTTCCAGGGGTTGTACTGCGTGTAGTCCCACGCCCGCGCGCCGCCCGCGATGTCGCAGGAGCCGTCAGACTCGCCCGGAATCTTGACCCAGAGGGTGGCGTCGAGCAGGGCGACGCCGGTGTTCGCCGTCGGGCGGAGGCCGAGGCCGGCGCCGGGGGGGTTGCACCAGTTGCCGCTGGTGAGGCTCGCGGTCACGCTGGCCGGTTGGTCGTAGGGCGCGGCGGCGTATTGAGCGCCATTGAGCGGCCCACGACCGTTGCGGCTCGTATCAATGATGAAGCGAGCGGTGGCCGTGGTCGTGCCCAGCATGTTCGCATACCGCAGATTGATCCCCGAGGTGTTCAGATCAACGGTGGTGGACGAGTCGCTCCACGCGCCGTTTCCGTCCAGAGCGGTGCCGGTCCACTCACCGTTGATCTGAGCGATCAGCGAGGGCAGGGGGCCGCCGTTCCAGTACTGGTTCGGGCACGACCCAAAGTCGCCAGGCGTGACCGACGTCGCGTACGTCAGGCATTCCGAGATCCAGGTCCCGTACTGGGCCAGGTTGCCCGTGATCTGATAGTTCGAGATGTTCAGGAAGAATCCCTCCGCGCGCGCAACGCCCGCATTTGCCAGGCGGGTCGAAGCGTCGCCGACGTTCAGCCAGCCGCTGTGGGTGCCGTCGAGATAGACGAGCGCGTTGGGCGCGGCCGCGGCCAGCTTGTCGACCGCATAATTGAGCTGGGCGTAACGGGTCGCGGGATCGGCGCCCGGGGCGTGGATCGTGTTCCCCGCCGAATCGGTGACCGTCGGCTGGCACCAATCGCCGATCCAGGGAATGATCCCCAGGCTGTCGGGCTCGAGGATGACGAGCGCGCGCCGCCTGCCGATGCCAGCGGCAAAGCCGTCGATCCAGGCCTCATAGGAGGCTGTGTCGAGCGCGCCGCCCGCCGAGTACTGCGCGCAATCTCGGAACGGGATGTCATACGCGACCAGCACGGGCACGGTCCTGGTCAGGTCTGCCTGGCGCATCGTCTTGCTCACGTCCGACTGGACCTGCTGCGGCGTGCCGCTGGTGAACCAGACCGCCTGCGGCGTCGCCTCCATGGCGGCCAGCCGGAGCGCGTCCGCCAGATCCCGCGCCTTGAACGTGCTGGCGATCTGCTTCACCGCGTCCGGGTCCGGAGCGCGGGTCATGAACTTCGTGTTCGGCGCCAACGTCCGTGACGACGGCGCCTTCGCCGCCAGCGGCGTGACCGCGGCCGGCTCGACGACCGTCGGCGATCCCGACGTCGAATCGTCGGCGCACCCGAGCCCGATTGCGCCCCCACCCAGAATCACTGCCCAGAGCCAGGTCTGCTTCTTTCTCATCTCTATCTCTCCCCCTGTTGGTCGACAACGAACGAAAATGAAACAGGCTCGTCCATCCGTTCTCGCCCCCGAGTACGTGCTCTCTCCCCACGCACACGAACGGACGAGCCTGCCCCAACCCTCAGCAATCGACATGCCGTCGGAATTGCGTCGCCCACCCCCGGTTTCTCGCGGAGATCCGCGGACTGGCCAGTGTCCGATCGGTGATCGGGTGATCGCCGATCACCGATCGGGTCCGGACACGGAACGTTCAATCGATCGGGAGCCTGCCCCGAGCATCGCTTGCGCTCCGTGGCGCTCACGTCATGTGGATTCGCCGCGTTTCGGGATCCGGTTCGACCTGCGAGCCCACGGCGGGAGTCAGCAATCCGAACTCGAGGTCGTGCTCACCGACGATCTCGACCGGCCGGTCGCAGATCGCGCGTGCGGCGGCGAGACCAGAGATCACCGCCCCCTCCATGCAGCCGACTTCCACGCCGTTCCGCGTCCATTCACCGGCCAGGACCATGTTGACGTGTCCGGATTCGTCCGGACGGAGCCGGTGCTGCAGGGTCGAAGGCAGCGCCAACGTGTAACGTTCGAGCGGCCCCACGTTGGCCCGCATGAACTGCCACTGGAGACGGCGGGAATCGTCCAGCGGCAGCGGGGGCTTCGATAGATCGCAGAATGCGTCGTAGCGGAGTTGGCCACCTTTGAACAAGTTGCTCCATAGATTGCCGATGCCGGTGCGGAAGAACTCGTCGACCTTGGCGGTCGCGCGCGCGATCTGATCACGTTGGTACGTCTCTCCGCTCGGTCCGGGACCGGGCGCGAAAGGCGGGGCCTCGAGCGGGCCAAAGACCGTCGCAATGGCCTGCGGTTCTTGGCCGGGTGGGAAAGAGGCGTGATCTGCGTTGTGACCATTGTCTTCCCACGTGCTGAACGGTGAGTCGTAGCCTGAGAGAATCGGCGCAGGATCCGTCCACCCGAGCTGCTTCAACGTCCAGGTGAACCAGATGCGAAGGCTCACGGTCTCGGTCGACTTGATCGTGGCGACCATCCGTTCCCACTCGGGCCGGCAGAGCAGTGAACGGGCGTCGTGTTCGATGGCGGGAAGTGGCAAGGCGAACACGACGTCATCGAAGTGTTCTCCTCGCCGGAGTGTGCGACGCCTCCCGCTATCAGCACCATAGAATGACTCGAGCGCCGGAAGCTGCTCCGCGGACGGGAACCGCGTCGGGTCCCCTTCGAGGCTCGGCGCATATCGCCAGTAGGGACGCCTGTCGCCCGGCCTTCGTTCGAAGCAGTCGGCCCCACGCACGCCGTCGGGCAGTTGCGGCTCTAGCTCGATCCGATCGATGAGGGACTTCCCCTCCACCACCGCCGGCACCACGTCGCGTACCCGTTGAAAGAAATGGAACTCCACGCCCCTGTTCATGAGTGCGCTGACGAGGGGAGCGATCACACCGTCACCAACTTCGTGTCGCATTTGGTACGCGAAGTTCCCCCGATAGGTGAGGATCGCGCGGAATACCGCATAGACGGAGACTGCGGCCGAGATCGAGGGACGCGCGACGTCACCGTCCTCGTAGGCGGCGACGGCGTCGTACCAACACTTGATGTAGGCCGACTGCACCGCCTCGGGCGCGCAGCCATTGCGCGTGAGCCAGGCCCGGAAGTCCAGCCCGTCGATCTGATCGAGTCGGCCGGCTCGCCAGAGCTCGTCAGTCGCCACCCCCACTGCGAAGGCACACGCCACCTCCCACAGGGTCGTCAAGCGTTCGATTCGTCCGACCCACGCATGCCCCAATGAGTTGCGGATCGCGAAAGCGTGGATCTCGCGCCAGATGTTCCGGGTTCTCCCCCGCCAGGTAACCGTCGAGGCCTTGAACCATCGGACGGCTGCCTCCTTGATACGAAACCTCGTATACGTGCTGAGGAGGCGCTGGTAGCAGAAGGAAGCCGTCCTCCAGGCGCCCCGCAGCATCCAGGCCAGTGGATAATTGACGAGGAAGGCCGGAATGGCGAGGACCGCGCGCAGGATCGCCGACTTCTTGTTGTCAGCGGGCCTATCCTGCTTGAAGGGGCTGATCGGGAACATCCATGTCACCCAGCGCGCGGTCCTCGCTGGATCGTCGCCAAAGTCGAACACGCCCAGGAGAATCCGCAGAACGGTTTGGAATGCCATAAAGCAGTAGTCGAACGGGCGCGCGTACTTTCCCCCTTCATCGGGCCGGGAGAGGTTGGTTGGCATGAACTGAAACCAGTCCTCCCAGGTCTCGTCGGGGAGGTGACGTTTTCCGACCAGGAGGTTGCGAGGAGTGAACTCGTCCTCGATTCGGCCGAACGGCGAGCTCGGCCCGAGCTCGTCGTAGACCGCCCGAACGAGCTTGAACGTATTGCGGTACGAGCCGAAGAGATAGTGTGACCCGTTCTGCTCGATCCGATTGCCCCTGTCGGGATTCTGGGCGCTGGCCGCCCGACCACCGGCGCGCCAGCCCATCTGGTACACCTCCACCGCGAATCTCTCCCGGAGCTGGGGAGAGGACAGCGCCCACGCGGCCGACAACCCTCCCGGTCCCGCTCCGAGGATACAAACCTTTCGCTTCGGCATACCCGCTCCGTTCACGTCTGCTCCCTTGTCCAACGGACGAAATCGCCCGTTATTTCGTAGTCGCGGCCAGAGAACCCGAGTCGAGCGCCGGTTTCTTGCGCGTCCCGCTGGTATCCAGCTTGTTCAGTCGCAGCGGCGACCCGACCCAACGACGAAAGCGCGCGCCACTCGTCGAACGGCAAGGTCATCTGCCGCGCCTCCTTGAGGGAGCGGGCAGCCAGCTTGGCCGCCCGCGTGTGGCGGGCCGCGAGCTCGAGACAGGCGGCCGCGAAGAAGTCCGCGCAGGGACGCGCGGCGGGATAGAGGCGCGCGAACCGGCCGAGCCTGCGCGAGGCGCGGAGGGCCCGCCGCCGCAACTCACGCTGCTCGAGACCGGCAGCAAAGCTCGAATCCGTCCGCGACCGCCGCCAGAGAGCGAGGTGCACGGTCGCTACGGCTGCGTGACCGTGTACCGCCACGAAGAAGACGTCGCACTCCCGGTTCCCCTGCGAAATCGCTTCCGCGCGACAAGCCGTCTGGAAGCTCTCTCGGAGGCGGCCGTCTCCGAGCTGGATCTGTGCTTGCAGAGCCAACGCGACGAATCGTTGCATCGGTAAGTGAGCGTCCGTGCAAAGCGCGGCACCCTCCGATCCGTCGACGAGCGCGACGGCGGCGTCCACGCGACCCAGGCGAAGTTCAGCCAAGCCGGCCAACGTGTTGGCGAGACCGACGATCGGGGGCTCCGCCCCGCGGGAGAGGGTCGCAGCGTCCTGAAAAATCTCAGTGGCGCGTCCAAACTGTGCGAGCGACAAGAGAGCCTCGCCGAGCTGAAAGCGCGTGCGGTGCCTCCAGAGTCCTGCACCGAGACGCTTGGCGATCGGCTGCGCCTCTTCGAGGACGGGCAGAGCCTTCTTCGATCGGCCCATGAGCGCGTAGTACATTCCCAGCATGACCCGTGTGCTGGCCTGCGATTGCAAATCGCCGTGCAGATCGGACATCGTGACGGCCCGTCGGAGCTCCGATTCGCCCATTCGGCGAATGGGGGTGATCCCCAGGAAGTAGCCGAAGCCGGCGATCGCTTCGGCGCGGCTGCCCGAGGAGGGGCTCCGACTCGCCCAGCGGTAGGCGGCGAAGGCCTTGGCGGCCGCCGCCACCAGGCGCCCCTGCCAGACGTCGAGTGTCCCCCAGGACACGGCCAGCGAGAGCGCCAGATCCTGAAAGGCACGCGGGCCGGTCGGCTCGGCACCATCATCGGCGGCACGTCTGGACCGCCACGTGCGCAGGACTAGAAAACCCATCAACCCGAGGATGGGTGACAGCGGACCCCGGGGCTCGCGGTGACCGGTGTGGCGCAGCGCTTGGCGATAGGCGCTCCGGGCGGCATCCGGACGCGTGAGGCTGTAGTTGGCCTGCGCTATCCCGCTCCACCAGCGTGCCCGGTCGAGATCGCGCCGCAGAGAACCTCGAAACGAGGAATCGTGGCGCAGCGCTCGTTCGAACAGATGGATAGCATCATCGTTCGCGTAACCGTCCAGTGCCTGGAAAGCGGCCAGCCCCGAGTAATGGGCGGCCTGGGCGGCATTTTCCCCTTTCGAGAAGTGATGAGAGAGCTGGCCATAAAAGGGCGCAAGGTCCGCGGCATGGAGGGCTTCTAGGGTTCTCCCCGCTGCGTCGTGGAGCCGCCGTTGCTGCCGGCTCGGGAGCAGGTCGTAGATCACAGACTGCATCGTGGCGCTGGCGAATGTGAGACGTCCATCCGGTCCGGCCTCGTCGGTCTGGAGGCATCCGTCCTGCACCAACGCATCGACGTTCGCCTGGTAATCGCGGGCATCGGTCTCCGTCCCATCCGATGCAACGCCGGCCAGCTCTCGCAGTGACGCCTGCTCGAAGGAGAGACCGAGGACGCTCGCCAGTTTGATCAGCAACAGCGGCCCCGGACCGAGTCGGTCCACCCGGCTTTGAATCAACGCGGCCAGGGAGAGAGGGGTGGTGGTTCTCGCGCCCGCGGAGGCAGTCGGCGCCAGCACGCCCCGTCCCCGATCGATCAGAAGCCCGCCCGTCTTTGCGAGCGAGGCGGCCAGCTCTAGACAGAAGAGAGGATTGCCCTCGACGTGAGCGAACCGAGCGATGACGTCGTCTGCCACCTCCTCGACTTGCCAATAGGTCCGCAGCAGTTCGGTCACTTCGGCCCGGGAAAGCCCCCGGAGATCGACCGACTCGGCGTGGCGGATGAGTTCGGACGGCGCCCGTTCGGGCGGTTCGCGAAACGCCAAGATCCAGCCGACGTTCGGCAGTCGTTCCCGCAGGCGCGGAACGAGCGTCCAAGACGCGGCATCGACCCAGTGTGCGTCGTCCAGCGCGACCACCCAACGCCGTCGTGATGACGCGGCCAGCAGGAGGTTCGTGATCAGCGTGTTGGTGTTCTCGGCACGGATCGCACCCGTCATCTGACCGGTGAGCGCCGTCTCCTCGAAACCGTGACCGAGCAGCGGACCGATCAGTGGCAGGAGATCGGGATCGGCGTCAATCTGGCGCAACCAGTGCTGGGCGCGCTCGCGCACCTCATCCGGATTCCGATCCTCGTCGATTCCGAGCAGCCGAAGCGCGACCTGCCGAAGAGAGAAGTAGGGGGTCCGCCGTTCAAAAGGGGAGGCGGCGCTGTAAGCGCATTCAAGACCGAGCGCGGGACAGATCCTCGATACGTTCGCCAGCAGAGCGGTCTTGCCGATCCCGGGTGGCCCGGCGATGGTCAGCACCGGCATCGGCTCACCTTGGCTAAAGGCTGTCAGCCGCCCGGTCAGCTCGTCGCGTTCCGCGGCCCGTCCCACGAACACCCGATCCGCAGTCAAGCCCCGGCGCGGCTCACCGCCCCGAAACACCGGGGTGGCGCCCATTCCCTTGAGCACCAACGGCGCGCCGGCCTCGAACACCAGCTTGCGCTCAGCCTGTCGGTAGGTCGCGTCGTCGATCAACAGCCCCTTCCTGGTCGCCATCAAGCGCGCGGCCCGGTTCATGGCGCTGCCGAAGAGAGCGTACTGTCGGCGGCGAAGTGTCCCGCAGTCGCCGCAGAAAAGCGGGCCCGTGGCGAGACCACAGGAGACTTCGCCGAGGAGCGAGGTCAGCGTCTGACGAGCCGCGCGCGAGAACCGAACCGCCCGCACCGCATCGTCTTCGCGAGCGGTTCCGGCCACGCCGAAGACGAACACCGCGTAGGTCCCCTGGTCGTCCTGGATCAACTGATACCAGGCGCCGTCGTGCTCACGGAGAATGGGTTGCAGGACGGAGACGGCCCGCTGGAGCCGCGCGGCGTCGGGCTCCCAGCCAAGCGCGCTCAGATCCGCGAAGACCACGCTTACGGTGCGGACTTCCGGCAGGAGATGGCCCGACTGCAGCCGGGTCTGCATCAGCGGCAACAAGAGACGCTCGACGCTCCTGGGGTCGGGGAGGGCGGCAGGGTCGCGCGGCTCGACGACGCTTCGCTCTCGCCGGTTGAGTCCAAGGGCTAGAGCCTCCGGCGAAAGAATGACCTGGCCGGGCCGGATCTCCGACCTGCCGGAGATCTGGCGGATACCATCGCCCGCGAGGAGATGGAACCATCGTCCGTCCTCGCCGCCCACGGTGAACGCGCGGCAAGACCCCGCGCCGAGCACGCACCTGGCGGCGAGGGAAGTTCCCTCGACCCTCCGCGCCCGCAAGCTGCGCTGAGCTTCGAGCGCCGCCGCCTGGGCGATCATGACCGGGCCCGACAGGTCCTCGTCCGAACCTGCCGGCCAAAGGATCAGCGCGCCGTCGCCGGCCAGGAACTGCAGATCACCATCGAAGGCCTCCACGGTCCGCAGGATGTCGCCGAAGTGGACGTTGAGGACATCGGACAGCCGCTCCGTCCCGGCCGCCCCTTCTCGGCAGAACCGCTCCACAATTGCCGTGAACCCCTGGAAGTCGATCCAGAGGATCGCGCCGCGAACCACTTCGCTACCCGCGACCATTGATTGATTGCGCGCGAGCTGTTTGAGGGAGAGCCGCGAGAGATAGGAAGCGCCCGGGGCCGACACGATGGCCGCAGTCTCCGAGCTCGCAACCGGTTGCGCGAACGTTTCAGTCACAGCCCCCCCCAATTCGCATCCTATCCCCAACAGACTGCATGGAATGAACCAAATCGGGGTACAGTCGGCGCGAGCGGGGGGGGGACCGATGAGCGCAAAGACCAAGCGGGTGATCGTGTTGGGCGGCGGACCAGCGGCGCTGGCGGCGGCATATCACCTCACCATGCGAGAGCCTGGTACCTACGACATTACCGTTTACGAGACGAGCTGGCGTTTGGGCGGGAAGACGGCCAGCGGTCGCGGAGACTCCGGTCGAATCGAGGAGCACGGGCTCCACGTCCTCTTTGGCTGCTACCACAACGCCTTCGACTTGATGCATGACTGCTACGACCGGCTGACCACCGAGTG
>JADGRB010000539.1 GCA_017881315.1 Pseudomonadota bacterium | reverse complement strand
ATCATGGGTCAACATCCTGGAGGCGACGGGCCCGATCGGCAAACCCCGTCGAAGGTCGCTCGCGCTACGAGACCAATTCGGCGCAGGGTCGTGGCGGCCCTAGCCCCCGCCCCTCGGTCGACCTAGGTTGTCGTCTTGAACGGCCGGCGGTGGCGTCGCACAGAAGGGAAGCGCGGATGACACCGACGCCGCGTGGCTGAGCCGGCGTCGCGGCCCAAGCCTGCGGATCTCGCCAAAGGGACGACGATCGGTCGCTTCGTCGTGCTCGGCCTGATCGGGCGCGGGGGCATGGGCGAGGTCTACGCCGCCTACGATCCGGAGCTGGACCGGAAGATCGCGGTCAAGCTGCTGCGCGCGGGCGCCGACGAGCCGTTCGGAGCGGAAGATGGGCGGACGCGCCTGCTGCGCGAGGCGCAGGCGATCGCGCGGCTCTCCCACCCGAACGTGGTGGTGGTCTACGACGTCGGCACCTTCCGCGACTCCGTCTTCATCGCGATGGAGTTCGTCGAAGGGCACACGCTGGCCTACTGGCTGGAGGCTGCGCCGCGCGGCACCCGCGAGGTGCTGGAGGTCTTTCTGGCGGCAGGCCGCGGGCTGGCCGCCGCGCACGAGGCGGGCCTCCTGCACCGCGACTTCAAGCCCGACAACGTCATGATCACCGAGGACGGCCAAGTGCGCGTGATGGACTTCGGCATGGCGCGAAAGCTGCTCGCCGACGGGCCGCGATCGGTGGTCGAAGACGCCGCGGCGCACGCGGCCGCGCTCACGACGGCGATCCGGATGGAGCCGATCGGCGAGGTGACCGTCAAGCTCGGGCCCAGCCAGGCGCCTCGGGGACCACCGTCGATCTCCGGGTATCTCGACGACAAGCTGACGGCGACGGGCGCCATCATGGGCACGCCGGCTTACATGGCGCCCGAACAATTCGGCGGCAAAGGCGGCGACGCCCGCGCCGACGAGTTTTCGTTCTGCGTCGCGCTTTACGAGGGGCTCTACCGCAAGCGTCCCTTCGCCGGCAGCACTTTCGACGCGCTCATGGCCAACGTGGTGGCGGGAACCCTCCAGCCCCCGCCGCCCGAGGCGCGGGTGCCGGCCCGGGTCCGCAAGGTCTTGCTGCGCGGCCTGGCCGCGTCGCCGGCGGATCGGTTTCCCTCGATGGCGGCGCTGCTCGCGGAGCTGGGCCGAGATCCGGCCGCCAAGCGGCGCTGGTGGATCGGCGGGTCCGTGGCGGGGCTGCTGGTCGCGACGGCCGCCTTCGGCGCCCATCGGTTAAGCGCCGGCCGGCGCACCATCTGCGCGGGCGGGCCGGGCCACAGCGACGCGATCTGGAGCGCCGGCCCGCGCGAGGCGGTGCGGCGGGCGTTCGCGGCCAGCGGGAACCCTCGGGCGGCCCAGGCCTTCGCGACCGCCGGCGGCCTGCTCGATCAGTATGTCCAGTCCTGGAACGGCATGTACAAGGAGGCCTGCGAGGCGACGCAGGTCCGGGGGGAGCAGTCCGCCGCCGTGCTGGACCTGCGCATGGGCTGTCTCGACGAGCGACTCACCAGCGTGCGCGCGGTCGTCTCGGTGTTCGCGGGCGCGAGCAGCGGCGTGGTCGACAACGCCGTGGCCACCGCCAGCGGGATCCCGCGGCTCGATCGCTGCGCCGACGTGACGATGCTGCGGGCCGTGATGAGACCACCCGACGACAAGGCCACCCGGACGCGGGTCGCCGTCATCCGCGAGGAAATCGCCCGGGTCGGCGCGCTCGGGACGGCGGGACAGTGCGATCGGGCCGTGACGCTCGGCTACCAGGTCGTCGGCGAGGCCCGGAACGTCGGGTACCTCCCGATCGAAGCGGAGGCGCTGTACGCGCTCGGCTCGGGCGCCTGGTGCATGGATCCGGTCAAGCAGTCCCAGGTGCTGCAGGAGGCGATCCTCGCGGCGGAGGCCTCCCAGCACGACGAGATCGCGATCCGGGCCTCCGCGATCATCCAAGGAGCGGATGTCGAGAGCAGCAGGTACTGGCTCCGACAGGCGGAGGCAATCCTGTCGCGGTTCGCCGGACGCCACCCCATTCTGGAAGCCTGGATCGCGCTGCGCAAGGCGAATCTGGCCGCCGGCGAGGGTGACTACGAGGAGGCGTTGCGCGAGTCGCAACGGGCGCTGACCTTGAAGATCGCCGCGCTAGGATCGATCCACATCGACACGGCGATCTCCGAGGAAGAGGTCGCCAACCACCTGCACGACCTCGGACGCGACGCCGAGGCCGAGCCTGTCGTGCGTCGTGCCGTCGACCTGTTCGTCCGGTTGCTCGGCGGCGACAACGCGCAGGTCGCGATGGCGCTCACCAATCAGAGCGAGATCCTTACCGGCCTCGGAAAATTCGAGGCGGCGCAGGTCGCGATCGACCGCGCGCTGGCGATCTGGAACCGGCGCGCCGAGAGCCCCCTCTTCCTCAGCTACAGCTTGCTCGATCTGGGGCGGTTGCAGCTCGCGGAGGGGCGGCCGCGCGAGGCCCGCGCGACGCTGG
>JADGRB010000538.1 GCA_017881315.1 Pseudomonadota bacterium | reverse complement strand
TGCGCGGGTGGGCACCGGCATCGCCGTCGCCATCGCGATGACTGGCGCGGTCGCGCTTTCGGGTTGCCACGCGGGCCTCGGAAGCGGCGGAGCCGCGCCGCCGCTGGCGGCGGGTGATTTCACCATCGTCGAACGCGCCGAGACCGGCCCGATCACTGCGCTCGCGTTCCGGACGCCGTATCTGTGGGCGGCGGGCGCGCCCGGTCTGCGCCGCTGGGACGTCAACAAGGGCGATTACGAGGAGGTCGCCGACGCGACGCAAGCGGGCGGGCGCGAGATCCGCTCGATCGCCGTCGACGACGACGGGACGGCCTGGGTCGCGAACGCGACGGAGGTCGGGCGGTGGATCTCGTCGGCGAACGGGAAGCTCCACTACCAGGGGACCGGATCGCCGGGCACGGTGACGGTGCTGGCCCCGCGGCGGCCGGTGGCGAGCGAAGGGGTGTGGGCCGGCGGGCCGGGCGGGCTCTACCGGTTCGACGGCCATCGCTGGTCGGTGGTCGAGGGACTGATCGGCGTCTCCGTGACCTCCCTGGTGCTGGACGACGACGGACGCGGGGTCTGGGTGGGGACGCGCGGTCAGGGGCTCTATCACACCAAAGGGACACTGTCCGAAGTGGTGCCTGTGCAGGGCGGCGCGGCCATCGTCGCCGACGAGATCGTCGGGACCGCCACCACCGCCGTGGGCACGCGCATGGTGGCCGGCAACGCCGCCGGCGACGCGCGGCTCTACGCGCTCACCCTGGCCGGCACCTTCGAGTTTCGCGCGCCCGCCGGGGTCCATGCGGTCGCGCTCGTCGCTCGCGGGAAAGAGGCGCAGCTCGTCGCGGGGCCGGTCGGCCACGAGCAGGCGTACAACCTGCGGCCGTTCGGTCCGGGCGAGCCGGTTCCGGCGGGCAGCATCCGGTTTTCGTCGCTCGCCGAGGAGAAGGGCGGACGCTGGGCCGGGGTTCCCACGGGCGAAGCGCTGCCCGCGTCGGTGACCGCGGTGGCCGTCGGTGGCAACGATCTCTTTTTGGGCAGCGCGCGCCTGGGCGTCGCGCGCGCCGAGCCGGGGCGCCCGCACCCGTTCGACGGCGCCGAGCTGGTCGGCGACGCCAATCGGTTCTCGGTCGCCTGCGAGACGCGCGAGCGCTGTCTGATCGTCACCGACGGACCGCAGGCCTGGCGGACCGACGGCGATCACTACGAGAAGACCAGTCTGGTCGCCGTGCCGGAGGGCGAGGTCCTCGGGCTTGTCAGCGACGCGCAGGGGGGCCTCTACGCGCTCTTCGCCGAGCCGCATTTCAAGGGACTGGTGATCGCCAAACGCGCCGCGGGGCAGCCCGTCGGGCAAGCCGCGGGGCAGGCCGCCGGACAAGCTGCGGGGCAGGCCGCCGGGAAGAACGACTGGCAGCCCTTCAAGCGGATCGCCCTCGAGCTCCCCAAGAAGGGGACGCCCAAGATTTCGTTCGCGGCCGTGTCGCCCTCGGGCACGCTCTGGATCGGGCTGCGGGTCGCGTCGGGCGGCGACGACGTCGGCTTCGGCGCCGTGGAGATCGATCTGCAGACCGGAGTGGCCGTCCAGCACCGCCCGCACCGCGAGGGCGAGGCCGCCTCCCCGGAGGCCCTGCCGCTGCCGGCCGATCTCACCGGCATCCTCTTCGCCGAGGGGGCGACCTGGTTCTCGTCGCTGTCCGGCGTGTACCGCTTCCAGGAGGGGCAGTTTCGCGGCTGGAGCGAGCCCGATGGGCTGCCCAGCGATCTCTGCTGGAGCATCGGCCGCGCCGGTGACGGGACGATCTGGGCCGCGACCTCCGAGGGCCTCGCGCGCTGGGACGGCAAGAGCTGGCACCCGGCCGCGGGCACGGTGGGCGCCACCCGGGGCCTCGCCACCGACGATCAGGGGCGGCTGTGGGTCGCGACCAGCAAGGGGCTGCGCGTCTTGCCGCGCGGGGCGTCCGACCTGGCGGCGGCGCCGATGCCGGTCGCGGGCAACATGTTCGATCTCAGCCAGGACCGCTTCGGCCGGATGTGGGTGCTGTCCTCCGCCTCGATCGCGCTCGTCACCCCGCGAATATCACCTCCGGGAGATCGATGAGATGAGCCGAGATGGTCAGCTATTTTTCTTCGTCGCCTCCTGAAGAACGACGCGCCCCGGATTCAAACTGAGCGGTGTAGCCTTCCCCATGAAGGCAGTTGTCCTGGGGTTGGTCTTGGCTTGCTTTGCGCCGAGCGCGTGCGGTTCCGGATCCAAATCGTCGGATTCTGGATCCGCAGGATCGGGTGGATCGGGTGGCTCCGGTGGCTCCGGTGGTTCCGGTGGCACTGCGGGAACCGAGGGCGATTGCGCCGGAGGATGCCTCTGCGGTCATCCCACCCCGACGGAGTGTGCCGACGCGGGCTGCTATCCCACCTACACGCAATCGGTGGACGGTTCCGCGCCGCAGTTCTCCTTCTGCGCGAACGGACCGCAGCCCGACGCCAGCTCGCAGTAGGTCCGGGCGCGTCCGCGACCCGCCGGATTCAAACTGACCCACCACCCGAA
>JADGRB010000268.1 GCA_017881315.1 Pseudomonadota bacterium | reverse complement strand
GCGCGCCACGCCGGTTCGGAGGCGATTTTGGCGAGGCCGTGTTACATTGACGGCACTTTTTGCAGCGATAGTAGCGCTCCGCCTTGCGAAAACCCGCCGCCACGATGCGTCCGCTCGCTTGTCTCCTCGGTCTTGCGCTGCTCGTCGGTGCGGGCGTGGCGCGCGCGGAAGCCGATGATTCGGCCTCGATCGACAAGGTCGTGAAGCTGAACAAACGGGCCGTCGACGAGTACGAGAACCTCAACTTCGAGGACGCGCGCAAGATCCTCAAGGATGCGCTCGGTGCCTGTGCGCAGGCCGGGCTCGACACCCACGGGGTCGCGGCGCGCACCCACGTCCACCTGGGCGTGGTGCTCTTCACGGGGTTCAAGCAGAAGGATCAGGCGCTCAAGGAGTTCAAGAAGGCGATCGAGATCCAGGGGGACATCAAGCTCGACAAGACGCTGGCCAATCCCGAGATCCAGGCGGTTTTCGACGAGGCCGTCGAGGCGCAGAAGGGCGCGGGGGGGGGCGGTGGCGCCGCCACGCCCTCGGGCGGCGACGCCGTGACGCACGAGCCGGTCACCCGCGCCGAGCAGGGGAAGCCGATTCCGATCAACGTGACGACGGACGCGTCGGTGGGCGCCAAGAAGGTCGTCTTGTCATTCAGCGCCGACGGGTCGGAAGACTTCGGCGAGCGCGAGATGCATGAGGACTCTCCCGGGAACTGGAGCGGCGAGATCCCGGCCTCGGCCACGGTGGGGTCCAAGCTCAAATATTACATCGAGGCGACCGGCGCCGGCGATCAGACGGTCGGGACCAAGGGCTCGGCGACGGAGCCGCTGGTGATCGCTTTGCAACGTCCCGGTGGCGCGCTGGTGGCGCCGGTCCGGCGGACGACCGTCGTGACCCCCAAGCCAGACGAGACGACGCCCGTAACCTGGTACTTCGGGCTCGGCCTCGGCACGGGGTTCGGGTGGACGACCGGGACGGGGGAGATCAACACCGGCGACCACATCTCGCCGCCCGGTTTTGCGCTGGCCAAGCTCGGTCAGGTGGCGCCCGAGGTGGGTTACTTCTTGAGCCCGCAGCTCCTGCTGTCGCTACAGTTTCGTTATCAGTTCGTCTCGGGCGCGACGCCGTTTTATGCGCCGGACGCCAGCTGCGGGCCGAGCGGCGTCTGCTCACCGGCGAAGTACGCGGCCGCCGGGTTCGCCCGCGCCAACTGGCTGTTCGATTTTGGCGATCTCCATCCGTTCGTGGCGGGTCTGGCGGGTCTCGGTACCATCCGTCACCTCGCGACCTTCCCCACCGAGCCCCACTGCGGCAGCGACAAGACGAGCGCCTGCATCGACACCATCGCCGCCGGACCGATCTTCCTCGGCGGCAGCGGCGGGATTCTTTACAACCTGTCGCCCATGTTCGCGCTCCGGGCCGAGATGAACATGGTGGCCGGCTTCACGAATTTCACGCTCAACTTCGACTTCAACCTCGGCGTCGCCATCGAATACTAGGTTTTTTCGGGTTCCCAGAGGGGCTCGGGCTCGCCGTAGAGGCGGGCGGCATGGCGGCTCATCACGAAGAGCGCGTCGGACAGGCGGTTGACGTAGGGGATGACGGCGGCGCCGATCGGCTCCGCGTCGCCGAGGCGCACGATGAGACGTTCGGCGCGCCGGCAGACGGTGCGCGCCAGGTGAAGATAGGCCGCCACGAAACCCCCGCCCGGCAGCACGAAGCTGCGCAGCTCGGGGAGCGACGCGTTCCAGGCGTCGATTTCCTGTTCGAGCGCGGTGGCGTGCCGCGGTTCGATGACCGGCTGGGTGGGGCGGCGATCGGCGGCCAGCGTGGCCAGATCGCTGCCCAGGTTGAAGAGCTCGTTCTGCACGCGCAGGAGTACGGTGCCGAGCTCTGCGGCGCCGGCCGGCGCGCCCGCGGCGCCGAGCGCCGTCCGCGCCAGCCCGATGCAGGCCGAGAGCTCGTCGATGGTGCCGTAGGCCTCGATGCGGAGGACGTCCTTGCGCACCTTTTGTCCACCGACGAGACGGGTGTCGCCCCCATCGCCGGCCTTGGTGTAGATCCGGTTCAGCCTGACCATGACCGCCTCATACCAGGAAGCCGACGCCTTCTTCAAACCTGCCCCCCGCGCGATCCTGTTCGACGCGGGCTTCACGCTCACCTTTCACGACGGTGCGCGCATCGCCGCCTATGCGGCGAAGGCGGGCCTTCACGTCGACCCGGCGGCTCTGGAGAGGGCCGAGGGCGCCCTGCGCGCCGAGCTGCGCGAGACGGAAGGCGTCACGCTGCGCACCCATGCCGACGGAGGTCACCGCTGGCACCAGCACCTCTACCGGCGCCTGCTGGCGCTCGCCGGCATCTCCGGTGACTCCGATCGCCTAGACCAGGTCGCCGCGGTCATCCTGCGCGAGCACCGCCTGAGCAACGCCTGGCGCCGCGTCGGCGCCGGGGTTCGCGAAGCGCTCGCGCGTCTACGCGCGGCCGGCTTGAGGCTGGGCGTCGTCTCGAACAGCGAGGGGACGATCGAACAGATGCTGATCGAGATCGATCTGCGAGAGCCGTTCGACGTCGTGGTCGACTCGGCGGTCGTCGGAATCACCAAGCCCGATCCGCGCATCTTCCAGATCGCGCTCGACCGCCTGGCCGTATCCCCGGCGGAGACCATCATGGTCGGCGATTCACCGTCGGCCGATGTCGCCGGCGCCCATGCCGTGGGCCTGCGCGCCGCCCTCATCGATCCCCACGGTCTTTATCCGTGGTGCTCGGTTCCGCACTTCGACGACGTGCCCGAATTCACGACCGCGCTGCTCGCCGCCCGTGGGGAGGATCGCGTCCCCCCACACGGTGCGAGCTCGGCGCCTTAGACGCGCGCGTCTTTAGACGAGGGCGTCCTTGGCGGCCTTCACGGGGCGCGCCTTCAAAACCTTGCGTGCCGGCTTGGCCTTGATCGTGATCGGCTCCTTGGTGAAGGGGTTGATCCCCTTGCGCTCCTTGGTGGCCGGCTTCTTGACGACGACGAACTTGGCGAAACCCGGGAGGACGAAGATGCCATTCTTCTTGAGCTCTTTGTGACCGACGGTGGCCAGGGACTCGAGGACGCCGGCGACGTCCTTGCGCGCCAGCTTCTCCTTGTGAGCTTCCGTGATGGTCTGGATGATCTGGGACTTCGTCAGCACCTTCGCCATGTCGGTCTCCTTTTTCACGCGGGCGCGGGGGGCCACGAACCACCCGCAAATTCGGTGACAGACTCTAGAGACAAAGATCGGCGGACGGAACAAAAAACGGCAAAAACCCCGGAAAAATTCGGGTGCGCGTTTTTCTTGCGCCGCGCGGGCGATTCACGTTACGGAAGAACGCAAGATGCAAGATCGCGCGCTGCCGGCGCCGTTCCTGAAGTGGGCGGGTGGCAAGCGTCAGCTGCTCCCGCGAATCCTCCAGCTCGTACCGGCGCGTATCGACACCTACTACGAGCCCTTTGTCGGAGGGGGGGCGGTGTTCTTCGCGCTGGCCGCGCAGGGCCTATTTCGGCGCGCGGTTCTCGGTGACGCGAACGCAGAGCTGGTGATCTGTTACACGGCCATCCGCGACCAGGTCGACGCCGTCATCGCCGGGCTGCGCCGATTCCGAAACGATCCCGACGCCTACTACGAGGTGCGGGCCAAAGATCCGGCGCGACTGTCGCCGGCGGCTCGGGCCGCGCGCGTCATCTTCTTGAACCGCTGCGGGTACAACGGGCTCTACCGCGTCAACAGCAAGGGGGCTTTCAATGTCCCGTTCGGGCGTTACCGGCGGCCGCTGATCTGCGACGAGAGGAAGCTGCGGGCGGCGTCCCAGGCGCTTCGTACCGTCAAGATCGTCGCCGGCGACTTTGGCAAGTTGACGGCCAAGGCGGGGCCAGACGACTTCGTGTATCTCGATCCCCCCTACGTGCCACTGTCCGCGACCTCGTCTTTCACGGCATACGCCGGTCGTGACTTCGGGACGGCCGCGCAGGAGCGCCTGGCGGAAGCGCTGCGGGCGCTTTCGGCGCGGGGCGTTCCGGCGCTGCTCTCCAACTCCGACTGTGCGGCGACGCGGAAGCTCTACCAGGGCCTCGACGTCGAACGCATACGGGCCAGACGCGCCATCAATTCGGTGGCGCGCCGGCGGGGGCCAGTCGACGAGATCCTGGTCAAGGTGGGTGTCGGCGGCTAGCGGATCGCGTGTTATGGTCCCGCGCCATGACGAAGCTCACCGGGGCCCTGATCGCGGCTCTGCTGGCCGTGACGCCGGCCTGTTCTCACAAAGCGGGCGGATCGGGCTCGACGGAGGCCAAGGCCGGCTCGCCGGCGGCCGGTGGTCTCGCGATCGATGACCTGAAGGTCGGAAGCGGCATGCCGGCGGCCAAGGGGAAGATGATTTCGGTCCACTATACGGGCCGCCTGCCCGACGGCACCAAGTTCGACAGCTCCTACGACCGCGGCCAGCCGATCGAGTTCCCGCTCGGCACCGGCGTGGTGATCAAGGGCTGGGATCAGGGGATCGACGGGATGCGGGTGGGCGGCAAGCGGAAGCTGACGATCCCACCGGACCTCGCCTACGGCGCGCGCGGAACGCCGGGCGGCCCCATTCCACCCAACGCCACCCTCGTCTTCGAGGTCGAGCTGGTGGCGGTGAAGTAACCGAAAGTAACCAAAGTCTGGCGGCGGGCATCCAGGGCTTTCGCGCTGGCGAAAGCGCAAAACTTCACTAAACTGCCGCGCCCTCACCCCTCCCAAAGAACCGGAAGCAACCCATGGCCATCTCTCTCGAAAAAGTCCGCAACATCGGCATCTCCGCGCACATCGATTCGGGCAAGACCACCCTGTCCGAGCGCATCCTCTTCTACACCGGCAAGATTCACCGGATCGAGGAGGTGCGCGGCAAGTCGGGCGTCGGCGCCAAGATGGACTCGATGGATCTCGAACGCGAAAAGGGGATCACCATCCAGTCGGCGGCCACCTACTGCGAGTGGGACGACCACGTCATCAACCTCATCGATACGCCGGGTCACGTCGACTTCACGATCGAGGTCGAGCGCGCCCTGCGCGTCCTCGACGGGGCGGTGCTGGTGCTGTGCGGGACCTCGGGCGTGCAGTCGCAGTCGTACACCGTCGATCGCCAGATGCGCCGGTACAACGTGCCGCGCCTGGCCTTCATCAACAAGCTCGACCGCGCAGGCGCCGACCCGGCGCGCGTGACCGCGCAGCTCAAGGACAAGCTGCGCCACAACACGATCACGACGCAGCTCCCCATCGGCGAAGAGGCCGACTTCGAGGGGATCATCGACCTCATCAAGATGAAGGCCTACTACTTCGACGGCGACAACGGCGAGGACATCCGCGAGGAGGAGATCCCGGCCGCCCGCCTCGAGGAGAGCAAGAAAGCGCGCCACGACATGATCGCGGCGGTGGCCGACCACGACGAGGCCATCGCCGACAAGTTCCTGGCGGAGGCCGAGGTCGGCGTCGAAGAGCTGCAGGCCGCGATCCGCCGCGTCACCATCGCGCTCAAGATGACGCCGGTCTTCATCGGCTCCGCCTACAAGAACAAGGGCGTCCAGCTCTTGCTCGACGGCGTGAATCTGTATCTCCCGAATCCGATGGAGGTGCAGAACATTGCCCTCGATCAGAACGCCAAAGAGGAGAAGGTGATCCTGGTTTCGGACCCCAAAAAGCCCTTCGTCGGGCTGGCGTTCAAGCTCGAGGATGGCCGCTATGGCCAGCTCACCTACATGCGCATCTACCAGGGGTCGCTCACCAAAGGCGACTTCATCGTCAACAACTCGGCCAACGGCAAGCGGGTCAAGGTGCCGCGCCTCGTCCGCATGCACTCGAGCGAGATGAACGATATCGAGACCACCTCGGCCGGCGACATCACCGCGCTGTTCGGCGTGGAGTGCGCCTCCGGCGACACCTTCACCAGCGAGTCGATCAACTACACGATGACCTCGATGCACGTGCCGGACGCGGTCATCTCGCTGGCCGTGGCGCCCAAGGACAAGGCCAACGCCACCAACTTCTCCAAGGCGCTCAATCGGTTCACCAAAGAAGATCCGACCTTCCGCGTTCGCCGCGACGAAGAGTCGGCCCAGACCATCATCAGTGGGATGGGCGAGCTGCACCTCGAGATCTACATCGAGCGGATGAAGCGCGAGTACGCCTGCGAGGTGATCGCCGGCAAGCCGCAGGTCGCCTACCGCGAGGCGATCGGCCAGCACGCCGAGTTCAATTACACCCACCGGAAGCAGACCGGCGGCTCGGGCCAATACGGCAAGGTCATGGGCTACATCGAGCCTCTGCCGGCCGAGCACCCGACCGGCTACGAGTTCGAGGACGACATCGTGGGCGGCGCGATCCCGCGCGAGTTCATTGCGGCCTGCGACAAGGGCTTCCGCGAAGCGACCAAGAAGGGTCCGCTCATCGGCTTCCCGATCGTGGGCGTCAAGTGCGTCGTCAACGACGGCGCCTCGCACGCCGTCGATTCGTCGGAAATCGCCTTCCGCACGGCGGCCCTCATGGGCTTCCGCGAGGCCTACGCGCAGGCCAAGCCGACCATCCTCGAGCCGATCATGCGGGTCGAGGTGCAGTTCCCGGAGGAGTTCCAGGGGGCGGTCATGGGGCAGCTCAACCAGCGCCGGGGGACCATCATTTCGTCGGAGAAACAGGAGGGCTTCGTGCAGGCGATGGCCGAGGTGCCGCTCAACGACATGTTCGGCTACTCGACCGATCTGCGCTCCGCGACCCAGGGCAAGGGCGAGTTCACCATGGAGTTCCAGAAGTACGCCGAGGTGCCCAAGCAGCAGCGCGAGGTGATGATCACCGAGTACCGCAACAAGAAGGACAAGTAGCGCCCTCCGCGTATCAGGAACGCCTTCGGGGTTCCTGATACGCTCTTTCAAGGTGCTGGTCTCTCTCTTCGCGTCGACGCTGTT
>JADGRB010000032.1 GCA_017881315.1 Pseudomonadota bacterium | reverse complement strand
TCGGCCGGATTCGCCTGGCCGTGGCAGAGCCAGCAGGTCATCCCGATCTGGCCGCTCGGTTTGCCGTCGGGACCGAGCGTCTCCCGCAAACCCAGGATCCCCGTCGACACCGAGATCCGCCCGCGGCGCCCGCGCGGATCGTCGGGCGTGCGGGTGAGCCCGAACAGCTCCGGGTTGGCGAGGATCCCACCCTTGGCGTGAACGTGGCGCGTGACGGTCGTGTCGGGGTTCGCGTCGCCGTCCAGATCGACCGGCTCGCGATCGAAGTCGAGCTCGACATCGCGGTCCCAGGCGATCCCGACCAGGCGGGTCCAGTAGTCGGCGTTGGTGTTGACGAGCGGCGAAGGGGGATCGCCCGGACGCGCGCGTTCGGATGGGCCGATGTCCTCGATCGCTTGCTCGCTGAGCGACGCCGAGGTCGCCCGCCATGGGTCGACCACCGCGTCTAGTAACGCGTCGGGACCTGCTGGTGGCGCGGCGGCTTGCGGCGCCGCCGGGGCGGCGCGGCGGCACCCGCCGCCCAGCGTTGCCAACACGCCAAACACGAGGATCCCGGCCAGCGCGATGCTATTCTCCCGGACCCGCATGCGCATCGGCCAGATAGAGCTTAACCCCGGCGCCCTGCTCGCGCCGATGGAGGCGGTGACGGATCTTCCGTTCCGCACCATTTGCGAAGAGCTGGGCGCGGCGCTCACCTTCACCGAGTTCCTCTCGGCGGAGGCGCTCACGCGCGGCGCCGCCAAGGCGGTGGGCCGGATGTGGCCCAGCCTGGGCGGGCGCCGCTTCGCGGTGCAGATCTTCGGACGCGAGCCGGAAGCGCTGGCGCGGGCGGCCGGCATGGCGGTCGACGTCGGCGCGTCGATCGTCGACATCAACATGGGCTGCCCGGCCAAGAAGGTCACCGCCGGCGCCTGCGGCTCGGCGCTGATGCGCGAGCCCGCGCTGGCGGCGGCGCTGGTGGCGGCGGTGCGGCGCGCGGTGCCGGCGGCGATCCCGGTGACGGTGAAGCACCGCGCCGGCTGGGACGAGAGCAACCTCAACGCCGCCGACTTCGCCCGCAGCTTGGTAGATGCCGGCGCCGCGATGATCACGGTTCACGGTCGCACGCGAGCCCAGGGATTTTCGGGGGTCGCCCGCATGGAGCCGATCGCGGCGGTGCGCGCCGCGCTGGCCCCCGAGATCCCCGTGATCGGCAACGGGGACGTCAAGGACGCGGCGGCTTACCTGCGCATGAAGAACGAGACCGGCTGCGACGCCGTGATGATTGGCCGGGGGGCGATGGGCAATCCCTGGATCTTCCGGACGCTGGCCGCCCTCGAGGCCGGCGCGCCCGATCCGGGTCCGCCCACGCTGGCCGAGCGGCGGCTGGTCTGGCGGCGCCACGCGGCGCTGGTCTTCGAGCACAGCCCCGGCAAGATGCGCCTGCACGAGCTACGCAAGACGCTGGCCTGGTATTCGCGCGGCCTCTACGGCGGCTCCGCGTTTCGTCAGCGCAGCTTTTCGACCTCCGACCCCGCCGCGATGCTCGAGATGGGCGAGACTTTCTTCGCCGAGCTGGAAGCGTTCGAGGTGGCGGGCACCCGCCTCGTCACCGTCCCCGCCGATCCGATCGCCAAGGCGCTCGCGCGTCGGAGCCGGCGCGAGGGCGATCGCATCGAAGCCGACGAGCCGAGATGCGCGGTCTCCCCGTCGCCGTGATGCGAGGTCGGGCGGCGCGCTGCGTTCGGCGAACCCGCGGCTGGCCGGCCGCCCTGGCGGCCCTGCTCACCTTGATGCCCGCCGCCTGCGAGGACGTCTCGCACGGCGACATCTCCGACGAGATCAATATTCTGGTGCGCCGCGACGACGCGTTGGTTCCGCCCGCGACCGAGCGGCTGGCCGTCTACCAGCGCAAGGCGGTCCCGCAGATCGAAACCGCGATCCACACCGCGGCGCCGTCGGGTCGCTTGCACCTGGTCGCCGCGCTCGATCGGATCGGCGACGTCGAGGCGGTGCCGATCCTGCGCCACGTCGCGGTCTTCGATACCAGCGCCGAGGTGCGCGCCGCCGCCGAAAGTATTCTCCGCCGCTGGGCCTCCGGATCGCCGGCGGCACGCGCGTCTCGCGCTTCCGCGGCGCTCGCGGAGATCGCGCGCAAGCGTGCCGCCGGTGAAGGTCCGCTCCTTTACGGCGCCGCGGGACTTCCCGGAGCTCCATCAACTGTCGGCGCGCCCGAACCCGTGGGCGCGGGACCCCCGGAAGTAGCTCATTAGACTGGCCAACGGGCCCGCTTCCGGTGTAACCACTTGGGGGTAGGCGTGCGCAGGTCCGCCAGCCCCCTTCGTCTTAGATGCGGTCTGCCCTGGAAAGGAGAAGCTTAGCTATGACTCATCCGCGCTTCATCTCGTCCTCCGTGGTTGCTTCGGTGGGACTCTGGGTCTTGGCGGTTGTCGGGTGCGCCAGCCCCGCCCGGACCAACCCGGGTACCGCGGGCACCTCGGGTCAAGGCAGCGGTGGGACGGGCAACAGCTCGGGCGTCGCGGGAACCAACGGATCCGGCGGGGACAGCTCGGGAGGCCAGGGCGGCGACATCGTGATCCTCACTGGAATCGGTGGCAGCACCGGTAGCGCCGGCGTCAGTGGGGGCGGCACCAACGGCACTGGCAGCGGCGGCGCCACCGGCACCGGCTCGGGGGGCACCTCGTCGGCGGGCACCGGCGGCGCGGCGGGCGGCCCGGCCAAGATGGCCTGCACCAGCGCCACCTCGGATCCCCTCTCGTACACGAGCGGGTACACGGCCGATGCGACCAATCGTTCGAATGCCATGGCGACCGCAACGGCCATGTCGACCGACGAGAAGGCGCAACAGATGAGTGGTCTGCTTCAGAGCGGCACCGCCAACTACAACGTCTTCAATCAAGACACCAACACCACCCGCGGCATTCGGGGCTTCTACTACCGCGACGGCCCGCGGGGCGTGAACCTGAATGCCACCGGCGACGGCAAGAGCGACTACTCGACGGCCTTCCCGGTCGCGATCGCGCGCGGCGCCACCTTCGACACGGACCTCGAGTACAAGATCGGCGAGGCGATCGGCGACGAGATGCTCGCCTCGGGCAACACGGTGCTGCTGGCACCCACCGTGAACATCCTCCGTCACCCGGCCTGGGGACGGGCGCAGGAGACCTACGGCGAGGACGTGTTCCTGCTCGGCCGGATGGGCAGCGCTCTCGTCAGCGGCGTTCAGCAGTACACCGGCGCCTGCGTCAAGCACTTCGCCGCCAACAACATCGAGAACGGACGTGAGACCGCCAACGCCACGATGGACGAGCAGACGCTGCACGAGATCTACGCCCGCCACTTCGAGATGATCGTCGACGAGGGCGGGGCCTCCTCGGTCATGGCAGCCTACAACCAGGTCAACGGGGCGCACTCGACGGAGAGCGTGCATTTGCTGACCGACGTCTTGCGAACCGACATCGGCTTCCAGGGCTACGTCCTGTCCGACTGGTGGGCGATGTCGAACGGCACCAGCAAGGTCGTCCCCTATCCGCAGGCCAGTACGCTCCAGCCGATTGCGCAGGCCGGCGTCACCGCCGGCCTCGATATGGAGCTTCCCTGGCGATACAACTACTCGACCCTTACTGCGCTGGTGACCGCCGGCAGCGTTTCAGCGACGAAGCTCACCACGTCGACGGCCCGGATCCTCGAGCAGAAGTCCCGCTTCCACTCCGACAAGACGAGCGGGTACGGTCTCAAGACCCCGTTCACGACGATGGATGGGAATACCAGCATCCAGAAGAACGATCAGACCGATCCCGTGATCGGCGTGAGCCACATCGCGCTGGCCGAGACGGCCGCGGAAGAGTCGATGGTCCTGCTCAAGAACCAAAATAACACGCTGCCGATCAACCGGACCACGATCAAAAAGGTCGCGGTCATCGGCGCCAGCGTTTCGTACACCATCCAGCAGACCAACAGTCAGGACAGCTGCTCGCTCTCCACCGGGATGAATCCGCAGCTCACCTGCAACATGGATTTTTCGACCAACGTGCGCACCGGCGACAACGGATCGAGCCGAGTCTTCTCCGATCCGGCCAAGTCGGTGGGACCGTTTGCCGGCATCCAGGCCGCCGCCGGCAGCGGCGTCGCCGTGGCGCGCTACAACAGCGCCAGCGCCGCGCAGGCCGCGGGCTTCGACTTTGCGGTGGTGGTCGTGGGGCTCACGCCCCAGGACGAAGGCGAGGAGTACACCGGCGCGGGCGATCGGACCACCGGCGGCATCGGCTCGACCACCCACGCGGTCAACTTTGGCCTCGACGCGAAGGCGAACAGCGGGGTCCAAAACGCGCTCGTCACGGCGGTCCAGGCCCTGGGCAAGCCGATGGTGGTCGTGCTGGAGGGGGGCAGTGTCATCGACATGCCCTGGTACTCCAGCGTCCCTGCCGTCGTCCTGGCCTGGTATCCAGGAATGGTCGGTGGCACCGCGCTCGGCAAGTTGCTGTTCGGAGACGTGAACTTCAGCGGCAAGCTGCCCATCACCTGGGACTCGAACGCTAGCCATTGGCCAGCCTTCGCGAATAGCAGCGGCGCCACCCAGATGGATTACTGGCTCGGCTATCGCTATTTCGATCACCAGGGGACCGCGCTTGCACCGACGATGGGTTCGTTCCCCTTCGGCTATGGGCTCTCCTACACGACCTTCAACTACGGGCTCGACGCCACCGCGCCGCTGGTTCCGTGCTCGACGGTTCCGGCGGATGGTACCGTCCCGATCAACGTCGACGTCTACAACAACAGCGCCGTGGCCGGCAGCGAAACGGTGTTCGTCTTCGTTCAGTATCCGGGGTCGTCGGTGACCAACCGCGCCGGTGCCACTTATAAAGAATTGAAGGCGTTTCGCAGGGTCTCACTGGCCGCAAGCCAGGGCGCGCGCATCACGATCCCCCTGCGGGTGAAGGATCTGAAGTACTGGAACACCACTCAGGGCAAGTGGGCGGTCGAGAGCGGAATGGTCAAGGTGATCGTTGCCCCGAACGCGGCCGCGGCCGCCACCCCTTGCAACAGTGGACTGGGCAGCAATTGCTCGCTCTCCGACACTTTCATGGTGACCCCATGAGCGACGCCGTGAGCCGATGAGCGCGAGACCGATCGCCAAGTCGCTCTCCTGTCTTGTTGTCGTTCCATTCGTCTCGCTGATCGCGCTCGGGGCGGCCCGCTCCGCGCATGCCAGCGATGACGATCCGTTCGCCGGCGACGCGCCCGCGGGAGCGCACCCAGCGGCCGCCACCGCGCCTTCCGGCGCGGCCTCAGCGCAGAGCCAGGGGCCGCCGGCCGCTCCCGAGGCGCCGGCCAACGCGGAGCCCCCCATCATCCAAGAGCTGCCGGCTTCCGCGTATCCCGAGTCCAACACCCGTGGCCTCTACGGCAGCTCGCTCTGGCTCGACATGCAGGGTCTGCAGTGGCCCTACACGCCGCACACCGGGATCGGCCTGTCGGGCTACGGCTGGATCGACAACATGTACCGGTTGGTCCGTTTGGGAGGCAATCAGCCCTCCGATCACACGACCAAGCTGTTCCAGCAGGGTCGATTCCTGTTTCGCGTCACGCCGACCTACACCAACGGCAGCTGGTTCGTGCAGGCCCAGGCCGAGATCGTTGCCAACAAGGACCAGATCAACGCCCAGGCCAACGGTCTCGTCGACGCCGACGACGTCTGGGTCCGAACCGGCGTCTGGCAGCAGTGGGACCTGACGGTGGGCCGGTTCCAGGCGTTCGACGTCTACCCCCTGGGGATGGGGCTGGACCTCAACAGCGACGAGCGCCTCGGCGCGTATGACGCCAGCAACACGCCGCCCGTGCTCTACGCCGCCGACTTCCTGCTTTACCGGCCGTCGGGACCGGGAAACGTCGCGGTTCACGTCTATCCCACTCGTTTTCTTCGCTTCGAGCTCCTCGGGCAGTACGGGAACTCCGGTTCGGAGAACGTGGTCGGCGGCCGCCCGGCGGTGATCTTCGACGTCGGCTGGCTCAAGCTTCGAGGGGCGGTCGAGTATCAATACGAGTTCGCTCAAGATCCGTCGCCCCAGAGCAAGAACACCATTCGCAACCGCGGGGGCGGTGGATCCGCGCAGTTCGTCCTGGCCCCTTACCTCGAATTTGGCGTGAACGCCGCGATCAACGTGATCGACGTGGAGAATACGCAATCTGCGGGCATGGAGAATCTGTCGCAGTCCGGGAACAAGTCCAGCTTTGGTGGATTCGTCAACGCGGCCCCCTTCCACGGTTTCTTGCCCAACTTCTTGATCGGCGGCGGCCTGAACTTCACGAGCTTCCACGACCTCAACGTCAACGCCTCGACCGGCTCTTACGAGCGTTCGACGAATCTGCAGGCGTTTCTCGCGGCGCAGTACCTCTGCTACCAGCAGCTCTTCATCAAGGCGGTGTTGGGCTACGCCAAGTCGCACTTCGAGAACGAGAACACCCCGACCCCCTACGACGACGACATGTACAGTCTGCGCGTCCGACTGATGTATTTGTTTTAGTCGGAACCCTGAGAGGGTTCCGCGCCTCCCGCGACGGGGTCGTGCCGGCGGAGCCGTCCCGCCCCCACGCGATTTAATCGGAACCCTGAAAGGGTTCCGCGCCTCCCGCGAAGGGGTCGTGCCGGCGGAGCCGTCCCGCCCCCACGCGATCTAGTCGGAACCGGCGCCTCCCGCGACGGGCTGTCGTCGTCTGTCGTCCGGTAACGTGATCTTCGGTGTCGCGTTACACAGTGGGGTGATGGGCGGTTACTTTTCCCTTCCCACACCCACATTGCGCACAAAGAAACACAACGAATTACAATTCGGTGACATTTGGATCTCTAGACTGAGCACATGACGATTTCGGGTTTGGTGGTGGGGACTTACCTGACGGTCCTGCTGATCCTGGCCTTCTACGGATTTCATCGCAGCTCGCTGGTCTGGCACTACTACCGGAATCGTCATAACCGGCCGCGGCCCCTGGGGCGGTTCTCGGAGCTGCCCGCGGTCACGGTCCAGCTGCCGCTCTTCAACGAGATGTACGTGGTCGAGCGGCTGCTCGACGCGGTGGCCACCATCCGCTACCCGCGCGACCGCTTTCAGATCCAGGTGCTCGACGACAGCACGGACGAGACCCAGGAGATCTGCCAGCGAAAGATCGCTGAGCTCGGGCAGCGTTACCCCGAGCTGGATGTCGAATACATCCACCGGACCGACCGCAGCGGGTTCAAGGCGGGCGCGCTGCAGCACGGGCTGCACACCGCGAAGGGGGAGTTCATCCTGATCTTCGACGCCGACTTCCTGCCGCTGCCCGACATCCTGGAACGGGCCATCGACCACTTCAGCGACCCGCGCGTGGCGGTGGTGCAGTGCCGCTGGGAGCACGTCAACCGCGACTTCTCCGCCTTGACTGAAGTCCAGGCGCTGATGCTCGACGGTCACTTCATCATGGAGCACGCCGGCCGCAACTGGTCCGGGCGCTTCTTCAACTTCAATGGCACCGCCGGCCTGTGGCGGCGGGCGGCCATCGCCGATGCCGGCGACTGGCAGCACGACACGCTGACCGAGGATATGGATCTTTCCTACCGGGCCCAGCTGCGCGGCTGGAAGTTCGTCTACCTGCCCGAGATCGCGGCGCCCGCCGAGCTGCCCGTCGAGATGTCGGCCTTCAAGTCGCAGCAGTTCCGCTGGGCCAAGGGCTCCGTGCAGGTCGCGATCAAGCTCCTGTCCACGATCTTGCGCTCGAACGCCACCTTCGCGCAGAAGTCGGAGGCGTTCTTCCATCTCACCAACAACCTCGCCTATCCGCTGCTGTGGGTGCTGTCGATCTTGCTGCTGCCGAACCTGGCGCTCCGGACGCACCACGGCTGGCGCGAGGTGCTCATGATCGATCTGCCGCTCTTCTTTGGCACCACGCTGTCGGTGGCCTCGTTCTATCTGGCCTCGCAGCGCGAGATCGCGCTTCTGCGCAACCCGGACGAGAAGCCGCGGTTCGCCTGGGCGGCGCTCAAGCGGCTGCCGCTCGTGATGTCGATCGGCATCGGCCTGTGCGTCAACCAGACGCGGGCCGTGCTGGAAGCGCTGCTGGGCCGCGAGACCGAGTTCGTGCGCACGCCCAAGCACGGCATTCGCGGCAGGCTCGAGAGCTGGTCGAGCAACAAGTACCGCGCCGCCAAGTCGGTGACGCCCTTCATCGAGCTGGCGATGGCCGCTTACTTCGTGATCGCGATCGGCGTGGCCATCGACCACCGCCACTTCATCTCGATCCCGTTCCTCTGCCTGTTCCTCTGCGGCTTCGGATATGTCGGCTGGGGATCGCTCTTCGGCAGTCGCCGTCGGGGCGTGACGGTGGTGGCCCCCGCGGCCTATCCGCTGCTGCCGGCCCTGGCAGACGTGCGGGCAGGCGATTCGCTCGCCGGCGAGATCGTCATCGCCAACGGGCCCAATCTGCCGGCCCCTCTCGAAGCGTAGGGTCCGTCGCGTAGGACGCGAGAGCTGGGGTCGAACCTGAAGCCTGCGGCCCGAGGCCGCGACGCCTAAAGCGTCTTCTTGATCATGTCTTCGATCTTGGCGCGCGGCACGGCGCCGACGACCTGACCGGCGACCTTCCCATCCTTGAAGACCAGCAGGGTGGGGATGCTCCGGATGTCGTACTGCGAGGCGACCTCCGAATTCGAGTCGATGTCACATTTCCCGACGCGAACCTTGCCGTCGTAGTCCTTGGCCAGGGCCTCGACGTGCGGCGCGATCGCGCGGCAGGGGGCGCACCAGGCGGCCCAGAAGTCCACCAGCACGGGGATCTTCGAGCCCAGGACCTCGGTCTGAAAGTTCGAGTCGGTGACTTCGACGATGTTCTCGCTTGCCATGCGCATGGCTTAGCACGCCGGGGTGCCACCTCCAAGCAGTCGCGTCGACGGTCGAGGGTCGAATGCCGGAACATGGTAGATCTCGGGTGTGGCGACCTTGACGGTGGTCGAGATCGGGGTTTACGCGCTGGCGGCCACGATCTACCTGGGCTTCCTCCTCGGTCTGCGCAGGTCGGCCGATAAGGTTGGCCGGCTGGTGCTGGCGCTGGCTCTGGTGCTCCACTTCGGGGACATCGGCGCGCGCTGCATCCACCGGGTGAATCCGATCTCGTCGACGCCCGAGGCGATGTCGCTGGTGGCGTTCCTGATCGCGGCTGGCTACTTCCTGGCGACGCTGCGCTACCGGCTGGCGGCCGCCGGCGCGTTCGCGGTGCCGGCGGCGCTGGCGGTCCTGGTGCTCGCGCGGGTGGTGCCGGCCGAGGCCGACGCGCCGGCGATGGGCTCCCTCGGTCGTGCGCACGTGCTGCTGGCGAGCATCGGGGTGGCGATCTTCGCGCTGGCCGCCGTGCTGGCGTTCCTCTATCTGCTCGAGGACCGCCAGCTCAAACGCAAACAGTTCGGTCGCGTGATAGGGCAGGGGACACCGCTCGATACGTTGGACCGGCTCGCGCTTCGCTGCGTGTCGATCGGATTCCCGATCTTCACGGTCGCCATCGTGACCGGGGCGATGTGGGTGGCGCGCCTGGGGCTGCTGCGGAACGCGACGGCGCTGCGGCCCGAGTACCTGTTCGCGGTCGCGACCTGGGTCGCCTTCGGCATCCTGCTGGTCGCGCGGGTCGGCGCCGGGTGGCGTGGGCGGCGCGCGGCCTGGCTGACGCTGGGAGGGTTCGGCGGCGCCATGCTGGTGCTCGCCACCTACTTCTTGCGGCACGCGGCCTGACGGATGGGCTCCTCGGCCATCGACGTTCTCGTCATCGGTGTCTCGCATCGGACGGCGCCGGTCGCCATGCGTGAGCGGTTGGCGGTGGTCCCCGAGGCGGTGGGCGCCATGCTGGCCGAGCTGGCGGCGTTGCCCGCCGTGCGCGAAGCGGCGCTGATCTCGACCTGCAACCGGGTGGAGATCTACGCCGCGGTCGAGGACGCCGATCGCGCGGCGCAGGGCCTGGCGGAGGCGCTGGCCTCGCGGGCGGGCGTGACGTCGCTGGAGCTGGGGGCGCACCTTTACGAACGGCGCGACACCGAGGCGGTCCAGCATCTCTTCCGGGTCGCTTCCAGCCTCGACTCGCTGGTCCTGGGCGAGCCGCAGATCTTGGGTCAGACCAAGCAGGCGCACGAGGCCGCGGTCCGGGGTGGCAGCGCCGGCGCCGTGCTGAACGCCTGTTTCCAGCGCGCGTTCCGGGTCGCGCGCCGGGTGCGGCGGGAAACCGCCATCGCGCGCAACCCGGTCTCGGTCAGCTCGGTCGCGATCGAGCTGGTGCGCCAGGTCTTCGGCGATTTCGCGGGACGCCAGGTGCTGGTGGTCGGCGCTGGGAAGATGTCGGAGCTGGCGGCGCGCACGCTGCGCACGCACGGCGCGACGCTGACGGTGACCAACCGCACCCGCGCGCGGGCCGACGAGCTGGCCAGGCGCTTCGGCGCGACGGCCAGCGACTGGAGCGATCTGACCGGCGCCCTCACGCGGGCCGACATCGTGATCGCGTCGACCGGGGCCCAGCGGCCGGTCCTCACCCACGTCATGCTGACGCAGGTGCAGCGCGCGCGCCGCGGCCGACCCCTCTTCCTGCTCGACATCGCCGTCCCGCGCGACGTGGAGCCCGAGGCCGGCCAGCTGAGCGGCGTCTACCTGGCCGACATCGACAATCTTCAGAAGGTCGCCGACGAGCACCGCGAAGGGCGCAAGAGCGAGGCGGCGGACGCCGAGGCGATCGTCGAGCAAGAGGTCGGTCGATTCGTGAAGGCCTGGCGCGGTCGCCAGCTGGCGCCGACGGTGACCGCGCTCCGGGCCCACGTCCTCGGGGTGGCGCAGGCCGAGGCCAGCCGGATCTCCGCGACGATGCCCGGGCTCGGGGAGCGCGAGCGCCGCGCGCTGCTCGACCTGGCCGACGGGATCGCCAAGAAGCTGCTCCACGCGCCGCAGATGGCGCTGCGCAACGACGACACCGACGGCTTGTCGCTGGTGACGGCCGTGCAGCGCCTGTTCGAGCTCCAGGTGGCGACGGCGACGGCGAGCGAGCCCGAATCCGAAGACGACGACGCACCGGCCGCTCGCGATCTGGATGACCAGAAGGTGGCCGGGCGTTGACCGCAGGCGAGACGATCGTCATCGGCACGCGCGGCAGCGCTCTCGCGCGCTGGCAAGCGGCGGAGATCGGGCGCCTGCTGCGCGCGGCGAACCCCGGCCTGGAGGTGAGCGAACGGATCATCGTCACCGCTGGGGATCGGAGCCAGACCGGTCCGGTCGTCGACCTCGGCGGCAAGAGCGTGTGGGTCCAGGAGATCGAGGACGCCCTCCTGTCGGGCGAGGTCGACCTGGCCGTTCACAGCATGAAGGACGTCCCCACCGATCTGGCGGGCGGCCTGGCGATCGTGGCCGTGCCGACGCGGGCCGATCCGCGCGACGCGATCGTCAGCCGCACCGGCGCCGGCCTGGACGCGCTGCCGCCCGGGTCCCGCGTGGGGACCTCGAGCCTCCGGCGCGTCTGCCAGCTGCGGGCCGCGCGCGGCGATCTCGGCATCGAGATCCTCCGCGGCAACGTCGACACCCGTTTGCGCAAGGTCGCCGAAGGTGTGGTCGATGCCGCCGTGCTCGCCTGCGCTGGTCTCGATCGCCTGGGATTTTCCGCGCGCATCGCCGAGCGGCTCGATCCGACCCGCATGCTCCCGGCCATCGGACAGGGCGCGCTCGCGCTCGAGGCCCGCGCCAACGACGAGCGTGTCGTTTCTTTCTGCCGCGCGCTCTCCGACTCCGCGGCCGAGACGACCGTGGCCGCCGAGCGGGCCCTGCTGGCGGGCCTGGGCGTCGGCTGTCGCACGCCGGTCGCCGGCTACGCCACGCTTGCCGCGGGCCGCCTCACAGTGGCGGGCCTGGTCGGCCGCCCCGACGCCTCCGAGATGATCGCAGAGACCGTCGCCGGCGCGCCGAAAGACGCCACCGCGCTCGGTGCCGATCTGGCCCGTCGCCTGCTGGCCCGAGGCGCCGATCGGATTCTCCGCGATCTCGAGCTGCACGCGGCCCCAGTCGTAAGTCGTTGAATTTACTTGGTCGATTGGCTGGTTGCTTGACCGCGGTCGGCGGCGGAGCTATCAGCATCGGCTCACGATGTCCGGTCTCACGAGGCACAACCCCAGGCGCTCGTCGCCGACAAGACCGTGGCTGGACGTGCCCTTCGAACCGAGCGTTGCCCGCAGAATCCTGACCGGTGAGCCGGAATTTCCTGGCGTGCTGGCCCGAATGCCCAGCCCAGCCCGGGTGCTTTGGGTTCGTGGCCGGCTGCCCGATCCCACCCAACCGGCGCTGTCGATTGTCGGCGCTCGCGCGGGGACCGTCGGCGGTTGCCGGCTGGCCGCCGAGCTGGCCGGGGCCGCCGTCTGCCGGGGATACGCCATCGTGTCGGGTGGCGCGCTGGGGATCGACGCGGCCGCGCATCGCGGCGCTCTCGAGAGCGGCGGCGCGACCTTCGCGGTCCTCGGCTGCGGGGTCGACATCGTCTACCCGGATCGTCACGCCACCTTGTTCACGAATATCGCCGCGACCGGGGGTCTCCTGTCCGAGTATCCGCCCGGCACGCCACCCCGGGGCGGGCATTTTCCAGTGCGCAATCGGATCGTCGCGGCGCTGGCCGAGACCGTGCTGGTCGTCGAGGCAAAGCTGGCATCCGGCGCGCTGGTGACCGCGCGGCTGGCCTCGAAGCTGGGTCGGCGGCTCTATGCCGTTCCCGGCAGCGCGGGGACCGACGGGCTCATCGCGGCGGGACAGGCGCGCATCGTCCGCGACGCGGCCGAGCTCGGTCGGGCGCTGGCCGGCGAAGCCGCGCCGGCACCGGCGGCTCCGCCACCTCGGTTCGGCAAGCTCGTCGTCGCGCTCGACCGTGGCGAGGCCGGCGCGGCTGAGCTTGGCCGTCGTCTCGCGCTCGCGCTGCCGGCGACGCTGGCCTTGATTGCCGAGGCCGAGCTCGGGGGCTGGATTGTTCGGAGACCGGGCGGCCTTTACGGCATCTCACGCGAGGCGGTTCATGCCAACTAGCAAGAAAACGGCGGTCGACACGGCGGACGGCGCAAGCAAGCCGGCTGCGACGGCCAAACCGGCGACGGCCGCCGCGGCGAAGCCCACGGCGAAGACCACCAAGGCGGCCACGGCAAAGTCGGCCGCTGCAGCCCCGGGAACCGCGAAGTCGGTTTCCGCCAAGACGAGCAAGGGGAAGCCGGAAGGTGCGAGCCCCGTCTCTGCGAAGGCGACCAACGCAAAGGCGGAGGCTGCGAGCCCGGTCTCTGCGAAGACCAAGGCGAAGGCGACCAAGGCGAAGGCGACCACCGGCAAGGCGACGCGGGCCAAGGCGATCACCGCCGAGGTCGAAGAGGTCGAGACGGCCCGCCCGCGCGGGCGCCGGAACGAAGCCAATTCGCTGGTGATCGTGGAGTCCCCCGCCAAGGCGAAGACGATCAAGAAGTATCTCGGCGCCGGTTACATCGTGAAGGCGTCGGTCGGCCACGTGAAGGATCTGCCCAAGAAGACGATGGGCATCGACATCGAGCACGGCTTCACGCCCGAGTACGTGGTCATCGATGGGAAGAAGAAGGTGCTGGCGGAGATCATGCAGGCGGCGGCCCTGGTGGGCCGTGTGCTGCTGGCGCCCGATCCCGATCGCGAGGGGGAGGCGATCGCCTGGCACATCGCCGAAGAGGTGCGCTCGGCGAACCCCAACATCCAGCGCGTCCTCTTCAACGAGATCACCAAGAAGGCGATCCTGGAGGCGATCGGCAAGCCGATGGCGCTCGACGTGAAGAAGTTCGAGTCGCAGCAGGCGCGCCGGATCCTCGATCGCCTGGTCGGCTACCAGATCAGCCCGGTGCTGTGGACCAAGGTCAAACGGGGCCTCTCGGCGGGGCGCGTGCAGTCGGTCGCGGTGCGCCTGGTCGCCGAGCGCGAGCAGGAGATCACGGCGTTTCGGCCGGAGGAATACTGGACCGTCGAAGCGCTGGTGGAAGGACCGACGCCGCCGCCGTTCACCACCAAGGTCGCGAAGCTCGACGGCAAGAAGATCGAGCTGGTTCATGAGGGGCAGGCGCGCGAGGCCGTCGACATCGTCAAGAGCGCCGCGCTGCGGGTGGCCGCCGTCGAGCGCAAGGAGCGGCGCAAGAATCCGCCGCCCCCCTTCATCACGTCGAAGCTGCAGCAGGAGGCGTCGAGCAAGCTGCGATACTCGCCCAAGCGGACGATGGGCCTGTCGCAGCGTCTGTACGAAGGCGTCGAGATGGGCGAGGAGGGGCCGGTCGGCCTCATCACCTATATGCGTACCGACTCGACGCGCATCTCGGACGACGCGGTGACCGAGGCGCGCGCGTTCATCGGCGAGCGTTACGGCGCCAGGTTCCTGCCGGCCGAGCCGGTGGTCTACAAGAGCAAGAAGGGGGCGCAAGACGCCCACGAGGCGATCCGGCCCACCTCGCTCAAGTACGATCCGGAGACGGTTCGTGCCCTGTGGGCGGCGGGCGGCGGGGGCGGGCGTGACCCGCGCGAGACCGAGGATCTGCTCAAGCTCTACACGCTCATCTGGAACCGGTTCGTGGCCTGCCAGATGGTCGCGGCCGTCTTCGACCAGACCGCGATCGACATCGCGGCCGGACGGGTCGAGCTGCGGGCCAGCGGCCAGGTGATGAAGTTCGCCGGCTTCCTGGAGGTTTACGCCGAGACCGTCGAGGACGCGGCCAACGAGGACGAGACCGGCGCGGCCCTGCCCGACCTGCACGAAGGTGATCCGCTGCGCCTCATCGAGACCAAGCCGGAGCAGCACTTCACCCAGCCGCCCCCGCGCTTCTCCGAGGCCACGCTGGTCAAGGAGCTGGAGGAGAAAGGGATCGGGCGTCCGTCGACCTACGCGGCGATCTTGTCGACCGTGCAGGACCGCGGCTACGTCGAGAAGCGCGAAGGTCGGCTGCACCCGACCGAGCTCGGCGTGATGGTCAATGGCCTGCTGGTCAAGAGCTTCCCCGACATCGTCAGCACCGACTTCACCGCGCAGATGGAAGAGCAGCTCGACCGCGTCGAGGACGGCCAGGCCGACTGGGTGAAGCTGCTCGAAGGTTTTTACGCGCCCTTCAAGCTGGATCTCGAGAAGGCCAAGATCGAGATGCGCGACATCAAGCGCGAGGAGGAGCCGACCGACCAGGTTTGCGAGAAGTGTGGCAAACCGATGGTGATCAAGTGGGGCCGCAACGGGCACTTCCTGGCCTGCTCCGGCTACCCGGAGTGCCGCAACACCAAGGAGTACACGCGCAACGCGGACGGGACGCTCAAGGTGATGGCGACGACGCGCCCGTCGGACCAGATCTGCCCGGCCTGCGGCGCCCCGATGGTGGTGAAGCGCGGCCGCTTCGGCGAGTTTCTGGCCTGCTCCCGCTACCCGGACTGCAAGACCACCAGCCCGCTTTCGTTGGGCGTCGCGTGCCCCAAGCCCGACTGCGGCGGTTACCTGACCGAGAAGCGGTCGAAGCGCGGCAAGGTCTTCTTCGGTTGCTCGAACTACTCGAAGACCAAGTGCGACTTCGTTTCTTGGGATCGCCCGATTCCGGAACCGTGTCCCAAGTGCGGAGCGAAGTTCGTGGTCAAGAAGATCAGCAAGTCGGGGTCGCGCATCCGTTGCCTCAACGAGGCGTGCGGCTACAGCGCCGACGGGGATCAGCCCGAGGTATCCGAAGCCCCCGAGCCTTCTGCGCCGGCCGCGTAGGCGGGCCGATCGGCCCTTCGAGGCGGATATTTTTTGGTTGCCGTACGTACGTTCGGCAAGTTACTCATTGCGGGTCGTGGCGGCAGGCAAAGTGGAGCGGACGCGGCGGCAGGCGCGCAATTCCCCGTGTAGGCGCGTCGCCCGGGTCATACGATTCTGCGGCCTGCTGGGCGCGTCGATCGCGGTGACGGCTTGCACCGCGGTCGTCGGTAGCTCGCCGCTGTCGGGGCGCCCGGACTTGTCGAACCGGATGTTTCTGTCGACGGGTGGAACGGCGCGCCCGCACCGAACCATCGGATTCGTCCAGGTGACCGGGTTCGGCAACGAGGTCGCCGGCGTCATCGACATCGGCGATGCGCAGGTCGACAGCACCGTGCGCGGTGCGCTGGCCGACGCGGCTGTGCGCCTCGGCGGCCAGGGGGTGATCAACATCGAATTCCTCGACGAAAACCCGCGGACACCGGCGGAGAAGGGGGCGTCCTTCGCCAATTCGGTGCAGTCGACCGGACGGCACGGTCAGGCCGAGGTCGAGAACCACTGGCGCTCGGTTGTCGCGTGGGGCGAGGTCATTCAGTTCACGCCGTGATGCCAACCCGGAGACGAAAGGCGGAGATGACGACGAAACGGATGGCGAGGTTGGCGGTTGCGATCGTCTGCCTGGCGGCGGTCGCTGCTTGCACGGTGATCAACACGGCCGTGATTCAACCGGGACGGGGCCCGCTCATCACGAGTGGCGACGTCAGTCGCCCATACCAGAGCCTCGGCCTGGTTCAGGCGACGCGCAAGGGCGTGCTGCTGTTTGGGTTCATCGACGTGGTCGGAACGGATTTGCAGTACGGCTTCAACGAAGTGCTGACGCCGCTGGTCCGGCAGATGGGTGGCGACGCGGCCATCAACGTCCGCTTCCACCAGACGCAGTACCTGCCGATCACGAAGGTACTGTTCGTAATTCCATTCTTCTTCATTCCGCTGCCAACGGAGTTCACCGTCACGGCCGAGGTCATTCGCTTCACCGACGGTGGCGCCTCCTGGGCGCCGAACCAGGCCCCGCCGCCCGCACCACCCAGCGAGCAGTAGTCGCGGGCCGTCTGCCGTGAGCTCCTGCCCGTCTACCGACGCGGCTAAAGGAAGGTGTAGATCAGGGTCGCCTCGGTCAGCGTGTCGACCTTCTCGGCGAACGGGACGAAGGTGGCGGCGTACATGTCGGCCGCGGGTAGCCCCGCCGGCAGCGGCAGCGGCGCCGGGTTCTCGTCGTACCGCAAGGTGAAGCCGAACGCGATGCTGAGCTGTTTGTGCAGGTTGGTCGCCAGCGTGACCTTGCCGTTGACGCGGGTGTCCTTGAAGGCGCCGACGCCGGGCTGCGCGGTGTCGACGTTGAGCGCCTTGCCCTCGGTGTTCAGGTTGAAGAGCGCCTCGACGCTGGCGGTGACGCCGGTGGCGGCGCCGAGCTTGAGGGTCTCCCCGGCGAAGATGCGGGCCGAGTGGATGCTGACCGGATCGATGACCTTGCCCGTCTGCTGCACGTAGCGCTCGTACGAGTAGTCGTACCCGAGCTCGGCGACCAGAACGTTCATGGGCGTGTTCACCAGCTGTCGGCTGTAGCCGAGCTGGCCGCCGCCGTAGAAGGTCTTGCCGGCGATCTCGTCCGCGGCCGCCTGCGCGCTCGCATAGCCAGAATTGTTGGTGGTGAAAAAGCGATCGTAGCGTCCCTTGGAGACCCAGTTGTTGATGGTGGTGACGGTCGGGCGATCGAGACCGGTGATGACGTTTGTCATCGTCGGGTCGGTCGAGAAGACCGGACGGATGCTGCTGGAGCGCCCGTAGGCGAAGGCGCCGCTCAAGGCCAGCTTGTTGTTCCCCTCTTTGCGCGAGGCGTCCAGGCCGAAGGTCGCGCTCTTGCTCTCGGAGTTGCCCGTGGTCATCACGGCGCCGGCCTTGGCCTGCACCTTCCACTCGACCTTGGGCGGCTCTGGCGGCTTGGCCGCGTCCGCCTTGGCCACGTCCGCCTTGGCCGGATCCGGCTTGCCGTACTCGAACTTTGGATTGCTCTGCGCGTTCGCGGCGGTCGCCAGCAGCAGCAGCGAAATGGCCAGGGCCGCTGCGGCCCACGGCCTCCGTCCGGCGGGCACGTTCCCATCGTTGGTATTCATCATCGGACGCGCAGAGTACGGTCCCGCCCCGCGAAGTCAATCGTCGCGTCAGCCGCCGCGGGCCAGCGTCGCCACCGCTTCGACGTGGCGGGTCTGCGGGAACATGTCGAACGGTTGCACGTGCCGGCAGTGGTAGCCGGCCGCGCGCAACGCCGTCACGTCGCGCGCCTGGGTTTCTGGGTTGCAGGAGACGTAGACGATGGTTCGCGGCGCGAAGGCGATGAGCTGGCGCAGGAAATCGTCCCCGCACCCCTTGCGGGGCGGATCGACGATCACCGCCGTGTCGGCGCCGGGGAAGGGGACGGTCGCGAAGACGGCGCCGGCCTGGGCCGCCAGGAACTCGCAGTTGTCGCGTCCGTTGCGGGCCGCGTTGTCGCGCGCCCAGCGGACCGAGCTGGGGGAAAGCTCCACGCCGATGACTCGCTCGAAGGCGGGCGCTGCGGACAGGCCCAAGAGGCCACTGCCGCAGTAGGCGTCGACCAGGAAGCGAGCCTCGTCGCCGCGCGTCTCGCCGGCGACATACGCGGCGAGCCGCGGCAGCAAGAAGGGGTTGTTCTGGAAGAAATCACTGGCCGAGAACTGCAGCGACAGGTCGCCGACCACTTCGGTCACGACCGCCCGCGGATCGACCGTCACGCCGGACGACGCCTCGCGAACCAGCAACGACGCCCCACGGTGGTAGCTGGCCCATTGCGCCTGCACCTCGGCGCGCAGCAGGGTCAGGCGCGCGTTGACCGCCGGGGTCGCGATGGGGCACGCCGGCACGTCGAGGGTTCGGGGCGGCAGACCCACCTTGAGAAAACCGATCGCCGGCGCGCGCCCCAGGCGCGGCCGCGGAAAGTGTGGCGTCAGCTTGGAGCGATAGCCGTAAGGGCGCGGCGACGGGATGCAGCCGCCCACCGAGATCCCTGGGTAGAGCTGGCGGACCTCCTCGGTCTTGAGCGCCAGCTGGTCATCGTAGGCGAGATCCTGCAGCTGGCAGCCGCCGCACTGGCCGAAGAGCGGGCAGGCGGGGGTGGCGGGCACCGCGCGAGGCTACCCGATTCGCGCGCCGACCGCCGCTGCGCTACGATCGGGCCTCATGGAAAAGGCCATCGCGGTGTTTCGTCAGTTCCTGACGACGGAGAAGCGCGCCTCGGAGCACACCGTGCGCGCCTATCTGCACGATCTGGAGGAGGTGCGCGCCTTCGCCCGGGCGGCGCTCGGGCACGAGCCGGCGTTGCTGGAGCTTGACGTGATCCTGTGCCGCTCCTACCTTGCCTCGCTCCATGGACGGAACGACGCCGTGACGATCGGACGGAAGCTCTCTTCGCTGCGCGCATTCTTCCGGCTGGCGGTGCGCCGGCGCCTGTGCAGCGGGAGCCCGGTGGCCGCCCTCCGCGCCCCCAAGCGCGCCAAGCGCCTCCCCGCGTTCATGGGCAAGGACGACGTCGGGCGCCTGCTCGAAGGCGGCGCCCCGCCGGCCGGCGCAGGCGTCTGCGCGCCGGCGCTCGAGCGCGCGCTCTTCGAGGTCATCTACGGCGCCGGCCTGCGCGTCTCGGAGGCCTGCCAGCTCGACGTCGGCGACGTGGAGGCCGATGGGGCCGGCGGGTTCGTGCGCGTGCGCCAGGGCAAAGGCCGCAAGGATCGGATCGTGCCGATCGGCAGCAAGGCGCGGCAGGCGCTGGACGTCTACGCCCAGCACCGGGCCGAGCGCTTGACCGGAACGGGCGCCGCCTTGCAGGCGCTGTTCCTGAGCCGGCGCGGCCGGCGGCTCGGGCCGCGGGCGGTGCGCCGGATGCTGGCGCGGCGGGAGCTCTCCACCGGCACGCCGCGCGTCTCGCCGCACGCGCTCCGCCACAGCTTCGCGACGCACCTGCTGGGCGAGGGCGCCGATCTGCGCGCCATCCAGGAGATGCTCGGTCACGCCAGCCTGCGCACCACCCAGCGCTACGCGCACGTCGACATCGATCATTTGATGGCCGTCTACGACAAGAGCCACCCCCGCGCGAGGACCGGATCGTGAAGGCCGTGCGCATTCGCTCGACGACGGTCCTGATCGTGCGGCGCAACGGTCAGGTCGTGGTCGGCGGCGATGGCCAGGTGACGATGGGGAACACGGTCGTCAAGTCGACCGCCCGCAAGATCCGGCGTCTCCACGACGGAAAGCTGGTGGCGGGGTTCGCCGGCTCGGCCGCCGACGGCATCACGCTGTTCGAGAAGTTCGAGGCTCGGCTCAAGGAATTCGGCGGCAACCTGACGCGCGCCGCGGTCGAGCTGGCCAAGGACTGGCGCACCGACCGCGCCTTGCGCCGACTGGAAGCGCTGTTGCTGGTCGCCGATCGGGAGAAGACGCTTCTCCTGTCGGGGACCGGCGACGTCATCGAGCCGGACGGCGATGCCGCCGCGGTCGGCTCGGGCGGTTCCTACGCGCTGGCGGCAGCGCGCGCACTGCTCGAGGCCACCACGCTTTCGGCCCGCGAGATCGCGGAGCGTTCGCTGGCGATCGCGGGCGACATCTGCATCTACACCAACGCCGCCCGAACCTTCGAGGAGCTGTGACCATGTCGTCGGGATCGCTGTCTGCACCGTCTGCCGCCAAACGCGGGCAAGATCTGACGCCGCGGGCGATCGTCGAGGAGCTCGACCGCTACATCGTCGGCCAGAAGGCCGCCAAGCGAGCGGTGGCGGTGGCGCTGCGCAACCGCTGGCGCCGGCAGCAGGTGCCACCCCCGATGCGCGACGAGATCGCGCCCAAGAACATCATGCTCATCGGTCCCACCGGCGTCGGCAAGACCGAGATCGCGCGTCGCCTCGCCAAGCTGGCGGGCGCGCCGTTCGTCAAGGTGGAGGCCTCCAAGTTCACCGAGGTCGGCTACGTCGGCCGCGACGTCGATTCGATGGTTCGCGATCTGGCGGAGACCGCGGTGTCGATGCTGCGCGACGAAGAACGTGAGCGCCTCCGCCCGCGCGCGCGGGAAAATGCCGAGGAGCGCCTGCTCGACGTGCTGCTGCCGCCGACCCCGCGCGCCCGTCCGCCCGCCGGATCGGCTGGCTCTCCGGCGGGCTCTTCGTCGGGGGCAATCCCGCTTCCACCGATCGAACCGCCGCCGGACAACGCGACCCGGGAGAGCCTCCGCCGCCTGCTGCGAGAGGGGAAGCTCGACGATCGGATGGTCGAGATCGATACGGCAGACTCGCCCCAGTCCTTCGTCGACGTCTTCTCCGGCACCGGCATGGAGGAGATGGTCCTCAATCTCCGCGACATGATGCCGCAGGGTGCGAAGCGCACCAAGCGCCGCCGCCTGCCGCTCCCCGAAGCGATGGAGGCGCTCACGGAGGAGGAGGCGGCCAAGCTCATCGACGTGGAGCGCCTGCAGAAGGACGCCATCCGCCGCGCCGAGCAGTCCGGGATCATCTTCATCGACGAGATCGACAAAGTCGCGGGTCGCGAGGGCGGCGGCCACGGCGGGCCCGACGTCTCCCGCGAAGGCGTCCAGCGCGATCTGCTGCCGATCGTCGAGGGCTCGACGGTCTCGACCAAGTACGGGCCCCTCAAGACCGACCACGTGCTCTTCATCGCGGCGGGCGCCTTCCACGTCTCGAAGCCGAAGGATCTCATCCCTGAGCTGCAGGGACGGTTTCCGATCCGGGTCGAGCTGGAGTCTCTGTCGGATCAGGACTTCGTTCGCATCCTGACCGAGCCCGAGAACGCGCTCACCAAGCAATACATCGCGCTCCTCGCCACCGAGAAGGTGACGCTGGAGATTCACGCCGACGCGGTGGCCGAGATCGCCCACATCGCCACCACCGTGAACGCCCGCATGGAGAACATCGGCGCCCGCCGACTCCACACCATCATGGAGCGGGTGCTGGACGATCTGGCGTTCGAGGCGCCCGCGCTGGGCGAGGTGACCATTCCAATCACCGCCGCCTACGTGCGCGAGCGCCTCGACGGGATCCTCAAGGACGAGGATCTCTCTCAGTACATTCTCTGAGCGCTAGTGCTTCTTTCGCGCGCCGCCGCCGCCGCCGCTGGGCGCCGGTGCGGCGTGCTGCGCGGGTGGGGGAGCGGCGTGCGGAGCCGGTGGCGGCGCGGCGTGCGGGGGCGCCCCGGGCGGCGGCCCGGCGTGGGCCGCCGGCGCCGGCCCGCCGTGGCTCCCGGGAGGGCCCCCCGGAAGGCCCCCGGCGTGCCCCGGCTCCATGTGTCCCGGCTCGCCATGTCCTGGCTCTCCGTGCATTCCTTCGCGACCGGGCTCCATGCGGCCGGGCTCTGGGCGACCGGGCTCCATGCGGCCGGGCTCTGCGCGACCGGGCCCTGGGCGACCGGGCTCGATGCGGCCGGGCTCTGGGCGACCGGGCTCCATCCGGCGCTCGGGCTCTCGGCGTCCCGGCTCGGCCCGCATCTCGCCACGCGGGGGAGCGCCACGCCAAGCCCCTGCGCCTGGATGGCTTCGCCATGCGTTGTTGTGGACCTCGTTCGCCCGCCAGGCTCTGGGCTCCACCGACGGGCGCGCGCGCCACGCCTCGGGAACGGGACGCCCGCCGTAACCGTATCCAAACTCGCGATAGCCGCCCGGCCCCTGCCAGTAGGCGCGATAGTAGACCGGCCGCCCATCGATGAACTCGAAGCGCGGCCCGAAGTAGACGTACCCCGCGCGCTGCGGAGCCCAGAAGCCGGCGTTCCAGGACCAGTCGTAGCCAGTCCAATCCCAATACCCGGCCGCCCAGTAGTATCCGTAGCCCGGGGCGGGGGGCTGGTACTCCGGAATGGGGTCGGGCGGCGGAGTCGTCGGATACAGCGTGGCGTCGGCGACCGGGGCCGGCGGCGGGGGAGGCGGCGGCTCATAGGCTGGCGGCGGCGGCGCATACTGCGGCGGGGGCGGCGCGTATTGCGGTTGTGGGGCCGGTTCCACATAGACCGGTGGAGGCGAGGCAACGATTACCGGCCCCCCGAGCGGGCGCACGTAACACCCGGAACCTACCAAACCGACACCCAGCGCCAATCCGGCGCTGGCCAACCATAGACCGCGATTCATCGGTATTCTCCTGTGGGGGCAAATCGCCCGTTGGGACCCTAACCTACGATCCTGGAACCAAGCAAGGACCGGACCGGTTCGAACTCCGCGGATCGCCGCGCGGAGATGTGCTTGACCGCGCCGACCGTGGCGTCTAAACAACGCGAAGACGATGGAGACTGTTTTCTCCGGGATTCAGCCCACCGGCGAGCTGCATCTCGGCAACTACCTCGGCGCGGTGCGGACCTGGGTGACTTTGCAGGACCAGTACCGCTGCTTTTACTGCATCGTCGATTACCACGCGATCACCCAGCCGTACGAGCCGGCCCAGATGCCGGCCCGCGCGCGGGCCATGGCGATCGACCTTTTGGCCTGCGGCATCGATCCCGATCGGGCGACGCTGTTCATCCAGTCGGCGGTGCCGGAGCACACGGAGCTGGCCTGGGTGCTCTCCTCGGTCACGCCGTTCGGCGAGCTCGGGCGGATGACGCAGTTCAAGGACAAGTCGGAGCACCACCCCGACAACGTGAACGCGGGCATCTTCAACTATCCGGTGCTCCAGACGGCGGACATCCTGCTCTACGGGGCGACGCGGGTTCCGGTGGGTGAGGATCAGCGCCAGCACCTGGAGCTGGCGCGCGAGATCGTTCGCCGCTTCAACGCCCGTTTTGGCGACACTTTCGTCGAACCGCAGCCGCTCTTCTCCACGACGCCCAAGATCCTGGGGCTCGACGGGCATGCGAAGATGTCGAAGAGCCTCGGTAATACCATCGCCCTCGCCGAGACCGAGGCGGCCATCTGGGACAAGCTGCGCACGGCGGCGACCGATCCGGCGCGCGCCAAGCGCAGCGATCCGGGGACGCCCGAGAAGTGCAACATCTTCACGCTGCACAAGTTCTTCTCGGACGCCGACCGGCAGGCCGCGGTCCACGCCGGCTGCACCACCGCCGGAATCGGCTGCATCGACTGCAAGAAGATGTTGTTCGAGGGGGTCAAGGCCGATCTCGGGCGGATCGCGGCGCGGGCGGAGGCCCTGCGCGCGGATCCGGCGCGCGTCGACGAGATTCTGGCGCGCGGCGCGGCCGAGGCGCGAAAGGTCGCTGCTTCGACGATGGCCCGCGTGCGCGAGCGTCTCGGGCTGCGCGCGGCCGGCGCATGAAGCGCTTCGTCGCGGCGCGCGGCGCATGCCTGGCGCTCGCGCCGCTCGCGTTCGCGCCCCTGGCGCTCGCCACCCTGGCGTTTGCAACTCTGGCGTTCGCGGGCACGGGTTGCGATGCCCGCGACGACGGCTCAAGCCCCGAAGCGGCGGTGCGGTCCTTGATCGCGGCGGCGCGCGCGGGGGACCGGGGGGCCGTCTATGAGCGTTTCGGTCCGCGCACGCGCGCGCACATCGAGGCGCTCCTGGCCGCGACCCATCCCAACGGCGGCGCGCGGATGCTGGCGCCGGAGGATCTGGTCACCGTCGGGTGGTTGCCGCCGGCCTGGGAACCTGCCGGCACCCGCCTGCTTCACCGCGAGGACAACGAAGCGGAGGTGGAGGTCTACGCCGCGAGCGGCGATCGGCAGGCGGTGCACACCGTCCGCGAGGGGAAGGTCTGGAGGGTCGAGCTACCGCTCCGATGACGAGCTGGCGCCGTCGGCCGACGCGCCGGCGGGATTGGCGCGGACCTGGGTCTGGTCGCCGCCCTCTTCAAGATCGGCGTCCCCCAGCTCCAGGATCACGTCGTCCAGGTTTTCACCCGGCAGCTTGATGCGCGGATCGGTATCGGCGAAGGCGTCGCGCACCGGGCTGCGCCGCTCGCCCACCCGGCGCTCGCGCGGGAAGATCCGCTGATCCGGCTTGTCGTGGCGGCGGTCGTCGTCTCGCCGATCTCGCCGGAGCGCGTGGCGGAGCTCTTCGACCGTCTCGGGCAGCTCCGGCAGCCGCATGACCTGCGCCGCGCAACCGTGGCAGAAGCACAGGCTTCGCCCCTGAATCTCGGCCAGCTTGAGCTGCGCGCGACGCTTCTCGCCGCAGGCGGTGCAGGCGGCGCCGCGCCCCACCGGTCGAGACTCGGCCCAGCGGGTGTAACAGCCCCAGCATCGCCCCCGGCGAAGCTCGGTCACGGCCGCCCCGCAGACGCTACACGGCAAGGTGGCGCGATCGACTACGACGCTCATGTTTTCAGTAGAACGCCGGATCTCGCGCGACGCAAAAAACTTGTCTCCAGCCAAGAAAGGTCGAGCTTTCCACCGGGCGGATGACACCCCTGGGTCGTCTTCGCCTCGGCTCCGTTCCCGTCTCGCGCCCTTCTGGGTTAACATCAGCAATCCAATGCAACCCCGCGCCGATGCGCCGATTTTCCTGGTCGGCTTCATGGCCTCTGGGAAGACCACGGTCGGAAAGCTGGTCGCTTCGAGGATCGGGTGGGCGTTTGCGGACCTCGACGACCTGGTCACCCGAGCCGCGGGGCTTTCGGTGGCCGAGATCTTCGCGGCCGAGGGGGAAGAGGGCTTCCGGAGACATGAGAGCGACGCCATCCGCGAGGCGGCCACCCGGAGCCGATCGGTGATCGCCACCGGCGGCGGCGCGTTCTGTCGTGAGGAGAACCTCTCGCTGATGCTCTCGGCGGGCCAGGTGGTGGCGCTGAACGTTTCGGCCGAGGAGGCGGTCGCCCGCGCCGGGAGACACTCGGGCCGTCCGCTGCTCGACGGCCAGGCCGACCCCCTCGGCGCGGCGCGCACGCTGCTGTCGGCGCGCGTGCCGTTCTATTCCCGTGCCCATCTGCGCGTCGAAACCGATGGGCGCACGTCCAACGAGATCGCGAGCGAGATCGTGACCGGCCTGGGGTTCGGCGAAGCGGGAGGACGGGCATGAACGTCGTCGTTCCCGTCGAGCTGGGCGCGCGCCGCTACCAGGTACAGATCGGCAAGTTTGCGCCCCAGGCGGTCGCCGAGATCCTGGCGACCGCATTCGGGCCGGCCGTCACCGGCGTCGCGCTGCTGATCGACGGGGGCCTCGCCGCGCGCTCGCCGCGGCTGGAGCCGCTGGTCGCGGCCCTCGGTGCTCGCCTGCCCGGCGTCGAGCGCTTCGACCTACGCGCCGGCGAGGCGTGCAAGAGCCTCACCGACATCGCGCGGACAGTGGAGTGGCTGGCCAGCCATGGGTACGACCGGCGGGCGGCCGTGGTCGGCATCGGCGGCGGCGCCGCCACCGATCATGCCGGATTTGCGGCGGCCATCTACCTGCGGGGGATTCCGTTCGCGACGGTGCCGACCACGCTCCTCGCGATGGTCGATGCCTCGGTGGGCGGCAAGACTGGCGTCGACCTCGAGGCGGGGAAGAACTTGGTGGGCGCCTTCCATCAACCGAGGGCGGTGGTCGCCGATCTGGAGTTCCTGGAG
>JADGRB010000537.1 GCA_017881315.1 Pseudomonadota bacterium | reverse complement strand
CCGTCCAGGCACGGCGCGATGCCCCAAGTGGCGCTGATCTGCGTCTCGGTGAACGCCATCGCCGGCGTCGCTCCCCAGGTAACCGCTACTCTGGTCGAATCGAGGAGGGTGGTCGAGGCGGGATCGGGCCCGATGACGAACTCCGCTTCGCCGGAAGGCGGCGGCATGGGGCTGTCGAGATCCGCCGGGAGAAACCCGTATTGGGGAAGACCCCCGTACTGCTTGAGATCCTTGCTCAGCATCCGGGCCGGTTGGCCACTGAGCATTTTGTCGCGCTCGAAGGCATAGATTCGTCCGGCGAGGAAGGACGAGCCGCTGCCGTCGAAGATGTGCGTGGCCATGTAGTAGCCGTCGGGCCAGACGGCCATGTGCGGATAGTCGACGAAGTTCACCGGATCGGTGACGAAGTCGTAGAGGTACCAGGCGCCGGTGGCGTCGCTGGTGAGCGACACGGCGACGCATTGGTGCGAGAAGCCCGGGCTGGCAAAGACGGCCAGCTGCGACAGAATCCAGCGCCCCGCAAGAGCGTCGTAGTTGACGACCGGGTCGCCGTCATTGTGTGAGGCGCAGACACCGCCGAGGGGCTGAAAGAGGGTGTTGCCGGCAGCCGGTCCGAAGAGCTTGTTTCCGCTCTTGTCCCAGACCGCGAAGCTGAGGTTGTTCCACTGTACATACTGCGTGGCGCCGACGTGTCCGTTCGTGTCGGGCGGAACGCAGCAGGGGAAGAATCCTGGAAGGCCGGTGCCGACGCCCTCGAAGCTGATGCCCGTGGAGACGGGAGCGGAGCGGGTCGGCCCCATGATCATCTGCCGCTTGCCGTCCTCGGCGGGGATGTCGGCGGGACGCACCGGGTGGACCGGCTCGAATCGGTCGTCGTCTTCGCGGCGATATGGAGGCGGAATGACCTTCATTTTGCTCAAGGGCGGCGTCCGGACGGCATTCGCGACCGCGACCGGCGGTGCGCCGGTATAGGGCGCCTGGACGATCGGGACCGGCGCGTGACGAGTGCCGTTAGGAACGGCCGCCGCCTTTGCCACGGTCTTTGTCTTCGGCACCGGACGGCGCGGGGACGTCGACGCGGAGGCGTTTCCGAGACAAAGGATGAGGACGGCTAACGCGAGCAGAAAGTGGCGCAGTGAGGTTGACATAGTTTAAATAATCTTCGGACCGCCCGCATCATGGCCCAGCCGTGGGATGTATGCAACTATCTAAAATGGTAGGGGTGGTTCAATTTGGCGTCAGGCGTCACGGACGACTGTGATCTCTGCTCTTGAAGCGAGTGTATGTGGCATCTGGCGGTCGGCGTCTGTCTGCCCATCAACCTTGCCGCCGGACACGTTCATACGCTCCTGGAGCGCGGCGTCGATTTCGTCCACTCCCTCCGGCCCCGACCTGATGAAGGCGTGCAGCATCGAGGCGCTGGAGCGTTTGTTCGCCGGCGGTAGAACTAGGAATTGGACTCCGAGTTGAGCGTTAACCGAGTTGGCGAAAGCACGTGCATTGCAGTGAGCGCAACCACGCTGGCTGCGAAACACGCCACTTCGCCAGTGATCGCATAGCCGATGCCAGCCAGCAGGCCCGCGATGTGGAAGCACACCCACGTGACGACGACGCCCCTTCTGAAGTCCCCAGGTCTCGCGAGGCTACGCCGATACGCGGTGACCCCGGCCGCGACGCTCGCGATCGCTAGAACTGTGAATGTCAGACCCACCGCCTCCGGTACCAGTACGGCTCGCGGAAGGCGCAAGACCACTTTCGACACAGCAACAACCGCCAAAGCGATCGTCTGGATGACTACCAGTGTTCGATAGATCACGGTAGTCACTAGATCGTCTGGCGGGCCAATGCGCAGGCGCCAAGGGCGCCGGAGTAGTCGCCGAGTTTGGCGTGCTCGATGCGGATGCGGTGCTCGGGGTCGGGCCTGAGAAAACGGCTGCGTGCCACGTCGGCGATTGGTCCGACGAACGCTTCCTTGAGGCGCTGTGCCACGCCGCCTCCGATCACGATCATTTCCGGATCGAACATGTTCACGATATTGCCCGCCAGCAGGCCGAGGTAGTGCTGTGCGCGGGCGACCACCTCGCGCATCACCGCATCGTTTTGCTCGAGCGCGCGAGCAATCACACTGCTGGTCATCCGATCCTTGTTGCGCTCCTTCATGATCGCCAAGGCGGCGCTTTCCGTTGATGCGGCGCGCACGTCGCGCTCCATTGCGCTACGGCTCGCCAGAGCCTCAACGCACCCTCGTCGTCCACAAGAGCATTCCGGACCGTCTTCGTTGATGACCATGTGGCCGATCTCCCCCGCCGCACCGCGAAACCCGCGATCGATCCTGCCATTCGCGATCAGGCCGCCGCCGATGCCGGTGCCGACCCAGATCCCGACCGCGCGGTCCCTTCCCTTCGCGGCGCCATAGGCGTGTTCGCCGAGAATGGCAACCTGCACGTCGTTGCCGAGGACCACGTCGGTGCGGAGCCGCTTGCGGAGTGTGGCGGCGAGCGGTACGTCCGTCCAGCCAAGATTGGGGGCGCG
>JADGRB010000536.1 GCA_017881315.1 Pseudomonadota bacterium | reverse complement strand
ACTGGGTGCGGACACCCGTTTGCAGAGTCGCCGTGATGTTCGGCAGGTTCGAGACGTCCTGGGTGCCGTCCCAGCCGGCCAGCAGGTAGCCGCTGGTGCCCAGCTGGTTGAACCAGGTGCCCTGCGGCGCCTGGCTGACACCGGGGGCCGGCCAGGTGCTCTGGGCGGTGTAGGTGCTGGTCCCGGCGGCTGCGTTGGTCCATCCGGACTGGGTGCCGCCGTAGGTTGAGCCCACTGTGGCGATTCCGGTCAGCGGGATCTGGGTGCTGGTGCCGCCGTTGGTGATCGTCACCTGGTTGCCCTGGATGTAGCCGGTGACGTTCGTGTTGGCGGCCCAGGCGGCCTGTTGCGCGAGCAGCTGCGCGATCTGGCTGCTGGTCAGCTGCTGGACGGGAACGTTGTAGTAGGAGGCGTAGCTGGCGAGCAGCTGGTTCATGGTCGAGTAGTAGAGGCCGTCGCCGACGCTCGGCGAGGTCGCCGGGGGCGTGCCCGCAGTCGGCGCGCCCGGCGGCGGGCTTCCCATCATGTTGGTCTGATGGAAGTAGTCAGGCCGGGGATCGTTGCCCATGATGTGCTGGAGCATGCCCTGGTCGATGCTCTTGATGATGTCGGCGAACGTCGCCGGCGTCGTGATGCATGTCGTCGTGGCGCTGTCGACACAGCTGCCGCCCTGGGCCACGGCCAGGTACAGGTGGTTGTACTCATCCACCTCCTGGGCTTCGGTCGAGACGTTGTAGTAGATGTTGGTCGGATACCGCGCCTCGGCCTGAGCGCCCGAGATCGGCTGTGTGAACGTCGCGCCGTTGGCGTACTGGGAGGTTGGTGCGGCGCCGTTGGGGAATGTCGCGGTGGCCGGGCTCGGATAAGGCTTTGACGAGTCAGACCCGAACGTCTTGATCCCGACGGCGGCAAACGCCGCGTCCAGGCTCTGGTTCTGCTCGTAAGCGCTTTCGGTCGCGCCGTTGACTGTCGGCGGAGTCGCCGCGGAAGTGCCGGGGGTGCCGGTATCGGTGTAGCTCTGCGCCACCGGGCCGCCGCCGGTAACATCGGTCGTCGACGCCGGGTCGGCGAATGAGCTGGTGGTCGTGTTCGCGGGGATCGTGCTCAGCAGCGTCCAAACGTTGCTGCCCGTGACCTCGCGGTAGATCTTGTAATCGGCGGCGTGACACACCGCGTCCCACGACAGGTCGACCGAGCCGTTGGCGGGGACCGTCTGCACGGTCTGCGAGGCCGAGGACTCGCCGCCGCTGGCGGCGAACTGATCGGTGATGGCGTAGGTGTAGGAGCCCGCCGAGAGCGTCCCCGGGGTGGTGGGGTTCACCGCGGCCGAGGCAAATGACGGCGGATCGATGATGCCCGGATTGCCGGGGAGCAGGTTGGCCAGGCCCGAATGCTCGCCGGTGACCAGCACGCTCGGGTTCTGCGCCCCCAGCGCGATCGTCGGGTCGGTCGTGGAGGTCAGGTTGAGGCCGGCCGCGCTGGAGGCCCAGGCGGTGTTCTGCTGGATCTCGGCCGCGATGTAGTTCTGGGTGGCGCAGCCCTGATCGAGGTTAGGGTGATCCCAGGTGTGGTTGACCCAGCCAAAGGAGCTCGTGTACGGCTTGTTCGTCGCGGGATTGGTCGCCTTGAACGCGGTCAGGAGCGAATCGCTGCCCTTAGCGGCCGCTTCCGCTACGCTGCCGCCGCCGTTGAACAGCTGATCGATGCGGAAGTTGTTCTGAGCCGACCAGTTCGCCGCGTAGACAACATCCGAGGGACGTTCACGCAGCGCCGCTGCGGCGCTGTAGTCCGTGGTGTGAAGTGTGGTGTCCCAGCTGTCATCGGCGAGGAAGTTGTCGTCGATGTTCGTATTGAGATAGTTTCGCTGATCACCGAAGTAGACCCCGCGCGTCACCCACGCCAGGGCACCGTGGCGCAGAAGCTCTGACTGCAGCTGATTCTGATTCTGGTTGAACGTCTGGACCATCTCCTGGACACCGTCGGTGTGGGTGTAGACGCCCACCAGCGAGGAGCCGCCCGGGCCCGAGACCAGCGTGTCGAAGTTCGTCGCGCTGACCGGTGTCGCCTGATAACCAAAGGTTCCAACATCCATCGGGACCGGCCCCTTCAGCGACGGGAACACCTTCTGACCGTCGGGCGTCAGCGACCCCTGGACACCGTCAAGCACGCCCGTGCTGGTCGGAGCGTTCAGACCGTTGGCCGCGCTCGGAAAGACATCGCCCGTGATCTGGCGCACCTCAAAGGCCTGCTCATAGGACTCGATCGCCGCCAACTCGGCCGCCGACAGATCAGCCACACAAGGACTGACACTACAATCCGTGTCACCAGAAACATCCACGATGATCGCCTGATACTTGCCCTCTTGCCCGCCACCCGGCAACGTGCCTGACAAGGTTGACGCCGTGATCGGCGTATGCGTAGCCCCGATAATCGTGTCAAAAGTCACGCCCTCCCGCCGGAGCGCCGCCTGCCACGCCACGAAGTCTGGCTCCGTCGCGGAAGTCCCGATCAGCAACACCTTCATGTCGATCCGTGGCA
>JADGRB010000267.1 GCA_017881315.1 Pseudomonadota bacterium | reverse complement strand
GCCTCGGGTGGTTATTACGGTTTTCGCGTAGGCTGACTTGCGCGTTGGGTTGCGGTGACAGTTCGCTCCAGCGAAGCGAACGACCCGCGAATAACTCCGATTCACGGCGCGCGCGCGTAATCCCCAGGCCACGGGGCCACGTTCAGGTACATCGACTGCCCGGCATCGAAGAACACGGGGGCGATGTTCGATGCAGTCGCGCCGTTCTCTCCGAGCTCCGGCCCTTGCGATCCGAACGTGATCACGAACGGAACAGCAAGCGCGTTGACCTCCTCTACGGTGCCATCGGTGGCAACGACCAACGGCACCATCCGGTGGTCGGCGCTGAAGTCGATGCCGAATTGCTCGCACACGAGCTCGCCCTCGCCGGCCGTGCGCCTCCAACGTCCGACGGCCACAGCGTCGAACTGGGCAACCGTCTGGTACGTCACTACACTGGTCGGATCCGGCGGGAGCACGAACGTTTGCTGTTGGCCCATGTCGTCCACGGGCGCCGGAAAGAAGGGCTGAGTCCCGCAATAACACTTCACGCCCGCGTCGGCCGGTCCGCACACGTAGCTCGGACCGATTGTCACGATCGGGGGCGTGTCGGCGCTGCCGTCGGCGGCGCCCGTGCCCGCGCCGTCCGCGCCGCCGCCCGAGCTAGCGTCACCGCGGTAACAGACGTTCGTGGTCTCGTCGCAGGTCGAACCTAGCGCGCAGGGGCAGGCTTGCCCGACCAGCGGGCGCTGAGGCACGCACCCCCCGCAAAGGACAATGCAGAGAGCGCCGGCTGCCCCGGCCAGCCACCGCCGCCGCATTGCCTTCGAAACGTAAGTCGCGGCCAAGCCGTCCTCCAAGGAATGATTCGTCATCCGGCAACCGGTGAGAGCAGCAAGCGCCGGGCCAGGAACAAAACCCGAGAACCACAGCTTTTGCGAATCAAAGCGCCAATCTGATTGGCGCTTTCGCCAACCCGCGGTGGCGCCGACGCCTCACGGCGGGACGGCAAGGTGTGTAAGTACAGCACGCCTTTATATGCCGACGATGAACTCCCAAGGATCTCTGCACGCACCGCATTTCCCGCCTGAGATTCCATCTCCCCCGGCCAGCATCAGCTGAATTGTCTCCGCGTTTCAATCGTTTCAAAAGCACGTAGGCGAAATTGCTGACGTTTCGCTTACCCTTGAAACGCTTCTGCTGTGTAAGTGCCCGTCGGCAATAGAGAATCTAAGAAATCGCACTCAGGAGGCCGACGGTTCGATCCCGTTCATCTCCACGATTTTCTTTCGGTCGGATTCGGTCTCAGGGACGGTTTAGGGAACGATTGGGGGGGATCGACACGTCGGTCGGGCATGATCTTCTGGGGTCATGCGGGGAGACGACACGAAGCAGGGGACGATGCTGAGCCTGGTGACGCCGGAGAAGCGGCGTAAACTCGTCGCACTCCAGACCCATGCGAGGAGGGGGCGTCCATGAAGAACTTCACAGCAGCGGCGTTGTGTTCGATTGCGGTGGCCGCGTGTGGTTCCAGCCAGCCGGACGCCGGTCCCGGAAACACCAACAGCGACGGCGGGGGAGGGGCCCAGGAGGTGCTCTCCATGCTCTCGCTGAAGGAGGCTCCTGAAGCGACGGAGAGCCTCTATTGGGGCGACCTGGATGTCTCGGCGCCGGGCTTTGCGACCGGCCCCCAAGATCAATTGACGATCGGCCTGGACGCTGACAACCGCCTCCGGTATTTGAAATGGCTCACCTTTCCCAGCGTCCAGAAGACGTACGGCGAGGACGCGGGTGACTTTCCTTTGTCAGGCACGCGGGCGGTCGACCTCAACCCGAACTTTGGACTGGTCTTCGACGAGGTGACGGTCCTGGATTCGCCAGCGCCAAGCGCCACCCATTTTCTGTTGCGCTCGCACTATGTCAGCACCGCCAATCTGTACGATTTCGTCGAATCAATCGAAGGGACGAAGTCGGGCGACGGCTGGGGCATCGTCTACAGTGAACAGGGAACGTTTGCGGGCGTGGCAATCGCGGGAACCGGCACGGGCACGGTCTATCCGCGCGATCCGAACGCAGAAGTCGCCGCGGCGGGACAGGCCAGCCTGTGGTCAGCGCCCGTCGAGTTGGCCGCGCCCGGTATTACCGGACCGCCGGTCGACCACCTGACGGTTGCGTTGGACGGGACGGGCGCGCTTCAGTGGTTCTCTTTCCAGAGTTTCCCGCGGCACGTCAGTTTCACCGACACGACCGATGGCCTGCCGCTCGGCGGGAGGCTTCTCTCGGCCGAAGGAGCCGTATCCTTCGACAAGGTGGTGGCGCACAGCCCGAACCACGCGGTGATTCGCTACCACGTGGTGTCCAACGACGAGATGAACGACTTCACCGAGGGGCTCGACGTCACGCGCAAGGGTGATTGCGAGCTCATTCGCTATTTCATTTCGGGGACCGTTCTGGGCGCAACCATCGATGGGCACGCTGCCGGTGCGCTGGCTCCTGCGGTTGCGTCGGCTGTCGGCGCCGGCGGCGGTTCCGACGGCGGCACGCTATAGAAGCTGGCCGTTTCTAACGGGTTTCCGTCGGCGTCCCTTCGAGGCGAGCAAAAGGCGGCTTTTTGACCTGTCCGCCGCAATAGCTCCGTGCAATCCGGCGGGAGGTGTAGTGGCGGCAGGGCGGTGGTCAGGCTTTGGCGCGTACACGGTGGCCACCGTGGTAGGGAGGCCGTGAGACACACATGACCGCCATCCTTCGCCTCTTGTTTGACGTGGTCCTCGATCTCGTGGCGCCACACGCTTCCCCGCGCGCGTCACATCCAACTGAGGTCGCCTCGCCAGATCCCGCGGGGGTCCCTGGGGTCAGTTCGCCTCCCAGGGGTCTCTCCCTTCCGAAACGGGGGACACCGGAGACGAGATATTGAGGCGGCCACTGATCACGACGCCAGGATCACTCCGGTGATCACCCGGGACGCGAGGCGGCCCCGGGGCTATTGTCGCCGTCGCCGTAAGAGGAGGTCAACGTGAGCACCAAGATAGCGATCCTGTGCGTGGCCGCAGCAGTGGCGGCCGCCGGGAACGTTGTAGCGGCTACGTGCCCGATCGCGGCACAGGTCAGCGCGCGACGTCCCACCGTGATGCTGGGCGAACCGATCGACCTCACGCTCGTCCTCAGGAACACGACCGCGGGCGCGATCGAGCTTCGAGCGCCCAGCGAAAAATCCGGCAACGTGCGCCTTTCGATTGCCGAGAATGCCAATCCAACGGCGTTCCGCTCCTACAATGGGCCGGAGTGGGGAACCAAGGACGCCCGCCGCCCGCCGGTGCGGCTGAAGAAGAACGGATCGTTGCGGCTGAACCTTCACGTGCTCTCCAACGGCGTGCCCCGCGTCGCGAAACCCGATCCGAAAGAGATCAGCACGCCGTTCGCTTTCGGCGCCGCAGGTCGGTTCGTGGCACGCGTCCGCTACGAAGACCGTTCGAACTGCCCCGACCAGCCGGTGGAGGCCACCGTTACGATCCAGGTCGCAGCGCCTGCGGGGGAAGAGCTGGTCGTGTGGGACCGCATCAAGACTTGCGCCGCCTGCGCCCTTCTCTTGCACACGGCGGAGCTCGACCCGAACGATCGTGCGTCGCAGGACGCGGTCGCTCTCTTCCGCCAGATCGTCGCGCAGCACCCGCGCACGCGTTACGCGAAATCAATCCGAACGGTTCTCAGTAAGATCGACAGCGACAATCGAGGCGACAGTGGGAACTATGGCGACGAGGATGATGGAGGCTAAACGCCGCTCAGGCCGACGCGCTTGCGGCGGCGGCCTCGGTCTCCGCGTCATTCGAAATCGTTCCCGCTCCAAAGCTTCGAAACTGCTGACGTTTCGCTCGTCGAGGGAACGATTGCTGGTTGTAACCGCTTGTTCTTCTTCACTTCACCCCGAAATCGCCCATAGGAGGCCAGCGGTTGGGCCTTGCCCTGCCAAGAGCAATCGAGACACCAGAAATTCGGCGTCCCGCCTTCGCGTGAGCGGCAAGCGAAGCCATCGATACGATGGCCAGCCAGATGAGGGTTCTGCTCGTCTGTATCCCCCGCGGTCATCCTACCCGTTTCAACGCCGCGAAAACGATCGGAGAGCTTGAAAGATCGATGGACGACCAGCTACTCCGGTCCTTCCCAGAACGGACTGAAGCTACGTTAGGCCTCTTCGCGGCGTCGCAGCCAACGACGCGTCGGTGCCAAGCGACGGATCATCCAGCCCCACCGTCGGCTCCGCCCCCGCCCGCTCCGCCGTCCGATCCACCTCCGCCGTCGGATCCACCGCCTCCGCCCCACCCACCTCCGTCGTTCGAACCACCGCTGTTGTCGCCGCTGAAGCCTGCGGAGCCGGCGTCGTGACCCTGATGAGCGCCGAACGAGCCTCCATGCACCCCGCCGGGGAGATAGTTCCAAGCATTCTCCCAAACCAGGATTGCCGCTCCGGTCGTGGGATCCACCGAGCGTCGGACCCGCTGCTCCCGGAGCACGTAGCGCACGGCCAGGAAGCTTCCCGGTACAACCCAAAGCAAGATCGTCTGCGCGATCTTCTGTGGCCGTTCGAAGATCGGGCTCGCCCATAGCCGCCGGAGAGTGACCAAGTTGATCACCACGACGAAAGCAGCGATTGCGCAGAGCACCCAGCTACTCGGCGTCATGCACCTATTGTCGCACGGGGATCGCCGTGCAACGCTCGACGGTCCAGGCCAGATCGGCCGGTAGTTCCCTCGAAATTTGAATCATTACCGCTGGAACCGACGAGAACTGCTGACGTTTCTCCGTCTGCGGTAACGGTTGCCGTTTCTAACCTACTGACTTCGCTAAGCTATTCTAGGAATCGCACTCAGGAGGCCGACGGTTCGATCCCGTTCATCTCCACGAAATTACTGGATTTGGGGCCTGCTCAGGCGAAACGCGCTCGTTCGCGGACCCTCAAGTTCGTTTAGCTGCCATTCGTGGCTACCGGTGCAGGACGCAAGACGTGCAGTGCCACGCCAGTACCGTAGGTCTGCGCCTCGACGAGCTCGAGGCGTAGCGGCGCGACGAGGCCCTTGAACAAGGGAAGCCCGTCCCCCACTGCGACTGGTACCAGAATCAAACGATACTCGTCTACGAGTCCGAGCCGGCTGAGCGACTGCGCAAACGCGGCGCCCCCCCAAGCCAACATGTCCTTGCCCGGCTCACGCTTGAGCGCGGCGATCTCCTGGGCCAGGTCGCCGCGTGCGATCCGCGATTCGGGCCACTCCGCCTGCTGCAGAGTCTTCGAGAACACGACCTTTGGGATGTCGTTCATCGGTGCGGCGTACTCATCGTCAGAGTTGGGCCAGAACGTCGCCATCTCCTCGTAGGTCTTGCGACCCATCAGGTGTAAATCGATCTCCCGCATCCACTCGAGTTTTCGTTTCTTGAGCGCAGGATCGTCGGGCCGGTCTCCCCCGACCGCGCCGTTGCGTCCGGGTCGGGCGACGATACCGTCGAGTGATACACCCATCGACAGGATTAGCCTTCTCATGCCGTCAACATAGGGCGCAGTGGTCGCTTCGGTAGGGCCAATGCGGCCAGCCAGGTCTCGAAGGGCGCTTGAGTGCCGATGCCGTGAAACGACGTCCTCGGATTCCGGCTCGGTTCTCGTCGTGACGAGCTGAGCGACGTCAGGCGGGGACGAAACCCGCCCGCCTGATTCGCGGACGACGGGCGCTCGTGTCTAGGCGAGCGCGCGTCGCGGACGACTGAACCGAAGACCGCTAAGGCTAGGGTCGGCGGCGACGGCGCCTGCTCACGAGCACGGCGCCAAGGATCAGCAGCGAGGCGCTGCCGGTCATTCCGCCGGGCGTTCCAGTTGTCGAGCAGCTGCAGCCGCTGTCGCTGCTGCCTGAGGTCCCGCCGCTGCCACCGTGGCCTGCGCTGCCGCCGGACGTACCGCCGTGGCCCGCGCTGCCCGTGGTACCAGCGCCACCGGTCGCGCCGCCTCTCCCTGCGGAGCCAGTGGTACCTGCCGTGCCGGCGCCGCCCGCGCCTGCCGCTCCCGTCGTGCCGGCGGCTCCCGTCGTTCCGGCGGCTCCCGTCGTTCCGGCGGCTCCCGTCGCTCCACCTGCGCCTGCCGAACCAGCCGCCCCGCCGGCGCCCGCAGCGCCGCTTCCAGCAGCGCCCGTAACGCCGCCACGTCCGCCCGCGCCCGCTCCGCCGCTTCCGGCAGCGCCCGTAGTGCCGCCACGTCCGCCCGCTCCGCCGACGCCTGCTGCACCAGAAGTGCCCGCTGCACCAGATGTGCCTGCTGCACCAGAAGTGCCCGCCGCACCAGAAGTGCCCGCTGCACCAGAAGTGCCCGCCGCACCAGAAGTGCCCGCTGCACCAGAAGTGCCCGCTGTACCAGAAGTGCCCGCCGCACCAGTAGTGCCCGCCGCACCAGTAGTGCCCGCCGCACCAGAAGTGCCCGCCGCACCAGAAGTGCCCGCTGCACCAGAAGTGCCCGCCGCGCCAGAAGTGCCCGCCGCGCCAGAAGTGCCCGCCGCGCCTCCCGCGCCGCCGGCGCCGGTTGCGTCGGTCACGGTGAGGGCGGTCGGGCAGGCCGTCGAGTTGCGGCTCCAGTTGGTCTTATCGGCGATCGCGGCCTGTAGCGCCGCTTTGGTGCCCGAGGTGGGCCCCGTGTAGGCGAAGGCCTGAGACATGCTCGGCGAGAGCTCGTCCAGCGCGAGGTGGAATGCTCCCAGCACAGTGGGCAACGCCGAGACGTCGCCGGCCGGGCCCGGCCCGGCTGCCCAGCCCCCGCCGGGCGTGACCTGCATACCCCAGAGCAATGACCCGCCAGAAACCGCCGCGTTGTCAGCTATGCTGCCTTGGTAGATGAAGATTGATTCGGTGGGGTCGCCGATCCCGCTAGCCGCGAACGTAATCGGTTGCCCCGCAGCCTTGGCGCCGGTGACTGAAACCGGGATATCGACCTTTTCGCCAGTGTTGAAGACACCGGCCGT
>JADGRB010000031.1 GCA_017881315.1 Pseudomonadota bacterium | reverse complement strand
ATCCGGCTCGGACTCTCGAGCGGCCGCCGCGGGCGGTGCGGCGACGGGCGGTGCGGCGACGGGCGGTGCGGCGATCCGGGGGGCGGCCGGCGCGGCGCCGGGCGCGGGCGACGGCGCCGTCGTCCCTTGCAGTCTGTTCGGTGAGGGGGGGGCGCTCGAGGGCGACCCTTCGGGATCGTCTCCGGTCCGTGTCCAGACCAGCGCCGCCCCCACGATTACGGCGATCCCCACCGCGCCGATCACGACGCGTTTCATGACCCTCTTCCGAGGCGGACCCTCGTCCGCCTCCATCGGCGTGAGGGGGGTGTCTCGATAGCGGTTCGAGCGCTGGAACGGCTCCGCCTCCGGCGGAATCCCGGTCTGGGGCTGGTAAACCGCCACCGTGGTGGTCGGCGCGCCGCGGTTGAGCAGGGAGAGCGCGCCGGGAATGGGTGGCTCTTCGGGCGCTGGCAGCGCGAACTCGGGGGCGTGAATGCTGTGGCCGAAGAGCGTGCCGCGCAGGGCCCGATCGTCGAAGGGGGCGGGAATCTCCTGCTGCCCCGCCGTTGGCCCGACGACATTTCGCCCGACGGCCGTTTCGCGCATCTGATTGGCGACGACCTGGGCCGGCGTGGGCGGCCAGGGCGGCGGCGGTGGCCCCATCTCGATCGGCACCGAGATCGGCGCGGACTCGATCGCCTCGACGACGGCCTTGGTGATCCCGGTCAGACCACCGAGCGGCGTGTCCAGGGAGCGAAGTTTCTTCAGACCCTCTTCGACCTTGAGGTCATCGACCACCGTCGGCCCGGAGTAGAACGGGCGCGAGTTGCCCGCTCCGCTGTCGGCGGCGTCGGCGGGATCGACCGGAGGAGCCTCGTCCTCCTGATCGCCGATCCCCGGGAAGGTCTTTCCAGCCATTAGCTTGAATCTTAACGGATATCGAGCCGGATATCGACGCAAAGACCCAGCGCGGCAGCGGGGCCGAAGTGTATAGTCGCATGGCTCGGCGGGTCCCATGCGCATCTGCTTCGTCGTCAACAGCGCGCGCACGCAGAAGGCGACCTACACCACCCTGCACCTGGCGTTTTCCGCCTATCGCCGCGGCCACGACGTCGCCTTCGCGTCGGTCGACGCATTTTCGCAGGGGGAGGGGAGCGACATCGTGGCCGAGGTCGTCCGCCCCAAGGCCGGCCGGCTGCGCGATACCGCCGCCTACGCCAAGGCGCTGCGCGCCGCGGACGCGCCGCGCGAGGACGCGCGCCTGGTCGATTTCGACGTCATCTTCTTGCGCAACAACCCGAACGCCGGTGCGCAGGAGGGCGACCGTTTCAATCCGGCCCTCGATTTCGGGCGCCGGCTCAAGCAGCTCGGCGTGCTGGTGGTCAACGATCCCGACGGGCTGTCGCGTGCGGGATCGAAGATGTACCTGGCCGGTTTTCCAGTCGAGCTTCGCCCGAAGACCGTCATCACCCGCTCCGTCGAACGGGTGCGCGCTTTTCTACGCGAGCTCGACGGTCCGGCGATCATCAAGCCCCTCGCGGGATTCGGCGGACAGAACGTGTTCTATGTGGCGCGCGGGCAGAGCGCGAACGTTCAGCAGATGATCTCGACCGTGCGGCGCGCCGGGTACGTCATCGTGCAGGAGTACCTGCCGGCGGCGGCCAAGGGGGACAAGCGGGTGCTCCTTCTCGGGGGTGTCCCCCTGCGGGTCGGCGCGGCCGTGGCCGCCTACAAGCGGATGCGCCCCAAGGACGACATCCGCAACAACATCCACGTCGGCGGCTCCCGGCGCCCGACCGATTTCTCCGAGGCCGAAAGCCGGATCTGCGATCTGCTCCGCCCGCGGCTGGTCGCCGACGGGCTCTACTTCGTGGGCGTCGATCTGGTCGGCGACAAGATCCTGGAGATCAACGTCTTCGCGCCGGGCGGGATCGCCAACATCAATGCGCTCTACGAGGTGGACCTCGGCACGGCCATCATTCGCGATCTGGAGCGCAAGGTCGAGCTGCGATCGGTTTACCCCGAGCCCATCCCCCCCCACGTCTTCATGCGCGCGTGATCGGGCCGCGCCGGGTCCCCTACAGTTGAAGATGCAAGGGTAGGTTCTTTTCGATCGACTCGGTGGCGCCGTCGGCGACCAGGTGCCAGATGTGGCGCAACTGCGCCTCGATCACCGTCCCCTCGTCCTCGTCCTCCGCGTCGTCCTCTTCTTCCTCGTCCTCTTTTTCGTCGGCGTCGACGCTCAGCTCTTCGCGCATCTCTTCCAGCACGTCCAGCAACGCCTGCGAGGAGGCGACCCGGAAATCACCGATGGTGACGCGCCCTTCGAATTCGAGGGGGACGTAGATCTCGGCGCCCAGATCGTGGGCGTCGAGGCGGTCGAGAAATTCGGTGAGCGCCTCCTCCGAAATTCGGGCGGCGATGGTGTGCGACGCGTGCTCGTCCGACTTGTCGAAGGGCGGCGCCCCGGCCTCGACCAGCAGCTTCGCGAGCGTCCGCATTTCGTCTTCGTCAAGACGGTGCGATAGCGGCGCCAGCTCGATCTCGGCCATGGCCCTACCGTGCCGCACGCACCGACCGTCGTCAAATGGGCGCGCGTCGATTCTGCTAATGTCTGCCCGGTCCATGCCGTCGGACATCGCCCAGAGGTTCGCCACCGCCCGCCAGCGCGCCGCGGACGCGGTGCGCGCGGGGGGCAATGGCATCCAGGTGTCGCGGGACCTCTCCCGCGAGGTGGACGGGATCGTCATCGAAGTCGCGGGGCGCGAGGTGGCCAAGTGCAAGACCCCGGTCGCCGTCTTCGCGACCGGGGGATTCGGCCGGTCGGAGCTGGCGCCCTTCTCGGATCTGGATCTGCTGGTGCTCTGCGCCAAGACGCCGGGCGCCGAGGTGCAGGCGCTCGCCGAGGCGATTCTCTATCCGCTCTGGGACGCCAAGGTCGACGCGGGTCACGCGGTTCGCTCCTACAAGCAGGCGCTGGCGCTGCCGGCGAGCGATCTGGCGGCCGCGACGGCGTTGCTCGACGCGCGATTTCTGACCGGCGACGAGGCGCTGGCGCAGCGTTTCCTGGAGGACTTCCGCGCGCGGGTGGCCAAGACCGCCGCCGAGGACTTCGTGGCGCGCCTGCGGGCCGAGCAGAAGGAGCGGCACAGTCGTTTCGGGGACACCATCTTTCTCCTCGAACCGGATCTCAAGAACGGTCCGGGCGGGATGCGCGATCTCTGCGTCGGCCGCTGGGCGGCCATGGCGCGCTTCGGCACCTCGGATCCCCAGGCGCTGCTGGCCAAGGGTGTGATGACCGGGCGCTTGGCCCAGGCCTTCACCGCGGCCATCGAATGGCTCTTGCGGGTGCGGATCGCCGTTCACGCGGCGGCCGGGCGGCGGCAAGATCATCTGCGCTTCGCCCTGCAGGAGGCGATCGCGCTCCAGCTCTATCCGGAGGCCCGCGATCGCGGCGGCGTCATCCGCCCCGCGGTGCACCCGGCGGTCGAGGCGCTCATGCACCAGTACCACGCGCACGCCAAGTTGATCCGCAACGAGACCGAGCGTCTCCTGCAGCGGGCGACCGCGCGGGAGGATCAGCGGCGCCGCAGCCGTCCGGTGGTGACCATCGAGGGAGGTCCCGTCGACGAGAGCTTCGTGGTGCGCGACGGCGGGCTCGAAGGCCTGGACGCGACGGTGTTCCAGAAGAAGCCCTCGGAGATGCTCCGGATCTTTCAGGTGGCGATCGCCCTCAATATCCAGCTCTCGCTGCGGACCCTGGAGCTGCTGGGCGAGATGGCGGCCTCGCACGCGGAGGCGCTGCGCGGCGATCCCGACGCGGGGAAGATTTTTGTCGAGATCCTCTGCGACGGAAGCGATCGAGCCAACCCGTCGCGCCTGGAGCAGATGCAGGATCTGGGCCTCCTGGCCGCGCTCATGCCCGAGTGGGAGGCGTCGACCGGCCGCGTGCAGCACGACATCTATCACGTCTACACGGTCGACCAGCACGCGCTCTACGCGGTGGGACGGCTGCACGCGCTCGGCCGTGGCGATCACGCCGACAACTTTCCGGTCCCGACGGAGACGGTGCGCGCCGTGACCCGCCCGATGGCGCTCGCGGCCGGGACGCTGCTGCACGACGTCGGCAAGCCCTACGGGAGCCCGCACAGCGAGATCGGCGCCGGGTTGGCGGTGACGATCTGCCGGCGGCTCGGCATCGAAGAGGAGGACATCCGGCGGGTCGAGTTTCTGGTTCGGCAGCATCTGGTGATGGGGCAGATGTCGCAGCGGCGGGATCTCGATGACCTGGGCATGATCTCCGACTTCGCCACCCTGTGCGGCAACGAGGAGAACCTGCGGGAGCTCTACCTGCTCACCTTCTGCGACCTCGCCTCGGTGGCGCCCGACGCGATGTCGAGCTGGAAGGAGACGCTGCTGGCGGAGCTCTACTCCCGCACGCTGACCTTCATGCGCCGCGGACCGGATCTGCTGGGCTCGGAGCGGGCCGAGATCGTGGAGCGGCGACAGAAACGCGCCGCCCGCATCCTGGAGGAGGGCGAAGACAGTCCGGAGCTGACCACCCTCTTCGGGGGCTTCCCCGACCGTTACTTCGCCGAGAACACCGCGCTGCGGATCGCGCGGCACGTGCGCCTCATCCGGGCGCGTCGGGCGGCGGGCAAGATTTCGCTGGTCGAGGTCTCCCACGAGGATCGGCTGGGGATCACCGAGATGGTGCTGGCCGCGCTCGATATGCCGGGGCTCCTGGCCGAGGTGGCCGGCGTCCTCTACGCGAACCGGATCGAGGTCATCGATGCCGCCATCTACTCGCGCCAGCCGACGGGTCCGGGCGAGGCGGCCGAGGCGCTGGACGTCTTTCGCGTGCGCGACAGCGTCGGCCGTCCGGTGACCGACGAAGCCCGCTGGAAGAAGGTGCGCGACGATCTGGAGGCCGTGCTCTCCGGCCAGGTGGAGACCGAGGCCCTGGTCGCCAGTCGCCCGCGCACCGATTCGATCGCCGCCTGGCGCACCCCCGCCGTCCCGACCGAGCTCAAGCTCGATAACGACGTGAGCCGTGATTTCACGGTGGTCGAGATCGTCACCGAGGATCGCCCCGGCACGCTGTACGCCATCGGCCGCACGCTGTTCGTGGAGGGCCTCGACATCCATCGTTCGAAGATCGCCAGCGAGGCCAACCGCGCCATCGACGTCTTCTACGTGCGCGACAAGGCGACGATGGAGAAGATCACCGACCCGGCGCGGATGGCCCGGCTCAAGAGCAGGCTTTTGGACCTCCTCGCGCAAAGGTAGACTGGCGCCGCGATGGAACTGATCGACCAAATTCGGGAGGATTGGGTGGTCAACTACCGCGACTGGACCCGCCCGGGATTTCAGGCGCTGGGGGTCTATCGATTCGGTGTCTGGCGCATGCAGATCAAGCCGAGGTTCCTCAGAGCCCCCTTCAGCATCGTCTATCGCGCTCTCTACCGCGGCATGCGGAACGTCTACGGGATCGAGTTGCCGTACACCGCCACCATCGGTCGGCGGCTGCGCATCGAGCACCAGGGGGTCATCGTGGTCCACGGGCAAGCCGTCATCGGCGACGACTGTACGATCCACCAGGGCGTGACCCTCGGCTCGCGTGGGGCCGACGGCACCCTCGGGGTCCCGACGCTGGGCGACGGCGTCTACGTGGGCGCCAACGCGACGGTCCTCGGAGATGTCGTGGTTGGCAGCGGCGCCAAGGTGGGCGCCGGGGCGGTCGTCGTGCGCAACGTCCCGGCGGGCGCGACGGTGGGTGGGGTTCCGGCGCGCGTCCTGGCGGGAGGGTAAAATCCCGCGATGACTTCGCTCCCGCTGTTGGTTCTGCTCGCGCTGGCTGACTCGGGCGGCGCGGCACCGCTGCTCGAGAAGGGTGAGCGGCTGTTTCGTCAGGGCGACACCGCGGGGGCGCTGGGCGCCTTCGAAGAGGCGGCCCAGGCCGATCCGAAGGATCCGCGCCCCTACTACCTGAAGGGCGTGGCGCTGGAGAAGAAGAGCGACGTGCCGGGCGCGATCGCGGCCTACAAACAGGCGATCGCGCGCCGGGGCGAGTTCGCCGAGGCGCACAACAACCTGGGCGCGCTGCTGATCGCGCGCGGCGACGCGCCGGGGGCCGCCGCCGAGCTGGAGGCGGCGGTCCGCATCAAGCCGGATTACGCCGAGGCGCAGTACAACCTGGGGGTCGCGCGCGACGCGCTCGGCAAGAAGCCCGAGGCGATCGCCGCCTACAAGGACGCGGTCCGGCTCAAGCCGGCCGACGCCGGCTACCGTCTGAACCTGGGGGCGGCGCTGCGGCGCGGGGGGGATCTCGACGGCGCGGTGGTGGCTCTCAAGGAAGCCACCCGCCTCGGCCCGCGCGATCCGATGGCCTGGGCGGACCTCGGCATGGTGCTCTCGGACAAGAAGAGCTACGACGAGGCACAGGCGGCCCTGGAGAAGGCCACCACCCTCAAGCCGGATTTCGCGCTCGGCTGGAACCGGCTCGGGCGGGTCGCCCTCAAGCGCGGCCAGGTTCCGGCCGCGGTGAGCGCCCAGCAGCGGGCGCGCAAGCTGGATCCGAAGAACGGCGCCTTCGCCGCCGATCTCTGCCGCGCCTTCATCGAAGAGCGGGAGGCGGGGAAGGCCACCGCCGAATGCCGCGCGGCGGTCGACCTCGACCCGAAGAACCCGCTCGCGCACTACGAGCTGATGAAGGCGCTGGTGGCCAAGGGCGACTGCCCGGCGGCCAAGACGGCGCTGGGCCGGTTCAAGGCGCTCCCCGGCATCAAACCGGAAGCCCAAAAACAGGCCGACGCCATCGCTGCCAGCTGTGCCCGCGCGGCGCGAAAATAGTCGCCGCCGTCTGGGGCGGCCCTGCTAATCTCCCGAGATGCTGCCGGACAGTCAGCTCCGAGAGGCCCTGACCTTTGATGATGTCCTCTTGGTTCCGGCCGAGAGTGACGTGCTTCCGAAGGACGTCGAGGTGCGCACGCAACTGACGGCGGGCATCCGGCTCGCGATCCCGATCGTGTCGTCGGCGATGGATACGGTCACCGAGGCGGCCACCGCCATCTGCATGGCCCGCGACGGCGGCATCGGCATCGTCCACAAGAACCTGAGCATTCCGGAGCAGGTTCTGGAGATCACCAAGGTCAAGAAGGCCGAGACCGGCGTGGTCGTCAACCCGGTGACGGTCGCGCCAGAGCAGAAGCTGGCGGCGGCGGTGGAGCTGATGCGCCGACACGACATCTCGGGTTTGCCGGTGGTGGCCGCCGACGGCCGGCCGGTCGGCATCCTCACCAACCGCGACATCCGTTTCGAGCGCAACCTCGACCAGCAGGTCAGCGCCATGATGACCAAGAAGCTCATCACCATCGGCGAGGGGACCACGGTCGAGGCGGCCAAGGAGCTGCTGCACAGGAACCGGATCGAGAAGCTCCTGGTGGTCGACGGCGCGGGCTATCTCAAGGGCCTCATAACCATCAAGGACATCGAGAAGGCGCAGCAGCATCCGTTCGCGGCGAAGGACGAGCACGGACGGCTGCGGGTGGGCGGGGCGGTCGGCGTGGGCAAGGACCGCGACGAGCGCATCGACGCCCTGCTCAAGGCCGGCTGCGACGCCATCTGCATCGACACCGCGCACGGGCACTCGCGCAGCGTCGTGGAGGCGGTGGCCCAGGTGCGCCGCAATTTTCCCAAGGCGCAGCTCATCGCCGGCAACGTGGCGACCGGCGAGGGGGCGCTGGCGCTGGCCAAGGCGGGCGCCGACGCCATCAAGGTCGGCATCGGTCCCGGATCGATCTGCACCACCCGGATCGTGGCCGGTGTGGGCGTTCCCCAGATCACCGCCATCAACGACTGCTCCAAGGCGGTCGCGTCGATGGGCGTCCAGATCATCGCCGACGGCGGCATCAAATATTCGGGCGATGTCGCCAAGGCGATCGCCGCCGGCGCGAACACCGTCATGATCGGCAGCATCTTCGCCGGGACCGACGAGGCCCCCGGCGAGATCGTGCTGTTTCAGGGGCGCAGCTACAAGGTCTACCGGGGGATGGGGTCGATCGGCGCCATGCGCGCCGGCAGCCGCGATCGCTACTTCCAGGGCGAGGTCACCAGCGACGCCAAGCTGGTGCCCGAGGGGATCGAGGGGCGGGTGCCGTACCGCGGCCCGCTGTCGCAGTCGATCTACCAGCTCATCGGCGGGCTCAAATCGGGGATGGGCTACACCGGCTGCCGCACCATCGAGGAGCTGCGGACCAAGGCGCGCTTCATGCGGGCGACCGCCATGGGTTTGCGCGAGTCGCACGTGCACGACGTCATCATCACCAAAGAGGCGCCCAACTACCGTGTCGAGCAGTAGCCGTCGCGATCTGATCCTGATCCTCGACTTCGGGGGGCAATACACCCAGCTCATCGCGCGCCGCGTGCGCGAGCAGAAGGTGTACTCGGAGATTCATCCGTTCAACCTGCCCGTCGCGCGGATCCGCGAGCTCGCGCCGCGCGGGATCATCCTGTCGGGTGGCCCGGCCTCCTGCTACGACCCGGAGGCTCCGCACGTCAGCAATGAGGTCTACGACCTGGGCGTGCCGATCCTGGGGATCTGTTACGGGACGCAGCTGACCGCGCTGCAGCTGGGCGGCAAGGTGGTGCCCGCGGAGCGACGCGAGTACGGGCGTGCGACGTTGCGGGTGAAATCTGCGGGCGGCCTGTTCCACGGATTTTCCGCGGGCGAGGAGCTGCCGGTCTGGATGAGCCACGGCGATCGGGTGGAGACCTTGCCCGCCGGGTTCGAGGTGATCGCCGAGAGCGCGAACTGCCCGGCGGCGGCGGTGGCGGCGCCCGACCGAAAATTCTGGGGCGTGCAGTTCCACCCCGAGGTGGCGCACACGCCGCGCGGCCAGGAGATCCTGGCCAACTTCCTGTTTCGGATCTGCGGCGCCGAGCCGAGCTGGACGATGGCCGGTTTCGTGGGGGAGGCGGTGGCGGCGGTCTCGGCGCGCGTGGGGACGACCGGGCACGCGGTCTGCGGCTTGTCGGGCGGCGTCGATTCGTCGGTCGCCGCCGCGCTGGTGCTGCGCGCGATCGGCGCCCGTCTGACCTGCATCTTCGTCGACACGGGGCTGCAGCGGGCGGGCGAGTCGGCGCAGGTCGAGTCGCTGTTCCGCGACGCCTTCAAGGCGGATCTGCGGGTGGTGGAGGCCAGCGAAAGGTTCCTGGGAAAGCTGGCTGGCGTCACCGATCCGGAGCGCAAGCGGAAGATCATCGGGGGCGAGTTCATCGCCGTCTTCGAGGAAGAGGCCAAGAAACTTTCGGCGACCACCGGCGGGGCCGATTTTCTGGTGCAAGGCACGCTCTACCCCGACGTCATCGAGTCGGTCTCGGCCAAGGGCCCCTCGGCCACCATCAAGTCGCACCACAACGTGGGCGGGCTGCCGGAGCGGATGCACCTCAAGCTGGTCGAGCCGCTACGCGAGCTATTCAAAGATGAAGTCCGCGCTCTGGGCGCCGAGCTGGGACTGCCGCACCATGTCCTGTGGCGGCAGCCGTTCCCGGGGCCGGGCCTGGCCGTCCGCATCATCGGCGAGGTGACGCGCGTCCGCTGCGACGTGCTGCGGGCCGCCGATTCGATCATCGAGCAGGAGATCCGCGCGGCCGGTCTCTACGAGTCGATCTGGCAGTCGTTCGGCGTGCTGCTCCCAGTCCGCACGGTCGGCGTGATGGGCGACGAGCGGACCTACGCCGACACGCTGGCGCTGCGGGCGGTGCACTCGCGCGACGGCATGACCGCCGATTGGGTGCAGCTCCCCTACGATCTGCTGGCCACCATCTCGTCGCGCATCGTCAACGAGGTAAAAGGGATCAACCGCGTCGTCTATGACATCTCGTCGAAGCCCCCCGCGACGATCGAGTGGGAATAGCGCCGCGTTCGCGGTGCTGCTGCTGCTGTCGCTCGCGGTCGGCGCGCGCGCCGCGCCATCGCGCGGGGACGACGGCCCCCTGCAGGAGACCCGTGGCGGTGTGACCATCGACTGGCAAGCCGGCACGCTCGCCGCGACGGGCGGCGCGGCGGCCGATCTGCGCATGCCGAGCGTCGACCTGGCGCGTCCGGGCGCCGAGCGCCGCGCCCACGACGCCGCGCTCGGCAAGCTGCGGACCGCGCTGGCCACGCTGCCGCTCGGCGGCGGCCGCAATCTCGGAGCCGCCGTTATCGACCGCGCCCTCGGTCGGGCCCGCGTGGTCGACACCCAGTATCAATCCAACGGCGGCGCTGTCGTCCGCCTCGAGATCCGCTTTGTCGATTGGCTCGAGGAGAAGGAGCCGCCGACCCTGATCCTCTCGGTGCCCGCCATGCGTCTCGGCGCCGCGCCGCCGGCCACCATCGACGGCCGGGAAATCGCGATCGGCGCCGCGATCTTCCACCTCGGCGCCCCGCCCCCGGGCTCGAACCCGCTGGCCGCCCACGTCGATCGCGCCGGCCGCCTCATCATCGAGCGCGGCGCCGTGCCGGCCGCGAAGCTCGCGGCCGGGCTCGCCGTGATCTACGTTCAGAAGGTGCAGAAGTGAACCGGCCCTTGTCGATGTCCATCTGGATGGTGGCCGGGCTCGCGTTCGCGGGCGAGGCGGCGCGCGGCGCACCACCCTCGACTCCGCCGGCCAGCCCCGCGTCGGCCCCCGCGGCGCCTCCGCCGTCGTCACCTTCGGGGGCGCCCGCGCTGGCGCCGGGCGCGCGCGTGGCGACGGGGCAAGCGCCGGTGGTGGGCGGGAACGCCGCGGGCGCCCGCGAGCGGGCGCTCGACGAGGCGATGCGACAGGCCGTCGATCTCGCGCTCGGTGACATGATCGATGCGCCCACGCGCGCGGCGCAGGCGAAGGCCGTCAAGGCGATCGAGGCCAAAGCCCGAAGTCTGGTGCCGCGCTACCGCACCCAGGAAGAGGGGGAGGTGAACGGGATCTACTCGGTGCGGATCGAGGCGGAGGTCGATGAGGTCGCCCTCCGGCGCAAGATCGATCGCTGGACGGCGTCATCGGTGGGCGCGCTCCCGCCGCCCGGGATCCCCGGGCTCCTGATTCTCCCCGGCGACCGGCTGGAGGGCACCACGGCCTTCCTGGCCAGCCTGGTGACGGCGCTGTCGCCTTCGAAGGTGCGGGCGCGCGGCGGGGAGGCGGGCGACCCCTCCGTCGCCGCGGCCGCACAGGCGGCCGCCCGCGCCTCGTTCGGCAACGCCGCCCTGGTTTCGGCGGCCGTCACCGATGAGGGCTCCGTCCGTGGCACCGGCCGGGTCGCGATCTCCTGCCGCGCCACCGCGCGCCTGCTCGCCGCGCCGTCGGGCGCCCCGCTCGGCGAGCGCACCGCCACCGCCCGGGTATTCACGGACCGCGCCGACACGGGGCACGTGAGCTGCCTCGGTCGGCTCGCACATGCCCTCGCGGATCAGGTCGTCGCGACCCTCTCAGCTTCCGGCGTCGGGTCAGGCGATCTCAGGGTCCTCACCGTCGACGCCGACGTCGTCGAGCCGCAGGCGATCTCGGCGCTTCTCAAGAGCGTGCGATCGGTCGGCGCGGTCTCGGCGGCCGAGCTCCAGCGTGTCGGCGCCGGTCATGCCCAGATCCGCGTGCGGACGCGGACCGCGGCGGGCCCCCTGGCCGCCGCCCTGTCGCGGGACGCCGACGCGCTCATCACCTTGAGCGACGTGCAGACCACCGCCGATGCCATCCACCTCCGGGCGCGGTTGCGTGCGCCCGTCTCGCCTCAACCCGGGAGCAATCCATGACCTCGAGACCGCCCAGAGCCGACCGCCGGTTCGCCGGCTTCCTGCTGGCTCTGCTCTCGATCGGTGTCGCCTGCGCCCATTCGTTGCCGGATGGGGGCGGCCTCAGGGTCGACTGCAACCTCACCGACGCGACGGTCTGGATCGACGACGTGCCGGTCGGCAACGCGTCCAGCTGGAAGGCCGAAGGTCGGCAGATTCGCGCCGGCTTCCACCGGATCGAGATCCGCCGTCCAGGCTACTACTCGGTCTTCAAGGAGGTCGACCTTCCCGTGGGGGGCAAGAGCGTGGTCGAGGCCAAGCTCCGCGAGACCATCGATTGACCGCGCCTGACCGGTCTCGAACCGGGGGTCGGAGTCGGTCAGCCGAGCTGTTCGCAGAATTCGATCTGCCGGGGGACTTTGTAAGGCGCCAGGTTGCGGGCGCAGTGATCGATGATGTCCTGGGCGCGGCAGATGCCCGCGCGCACCACCCGCGCGACGACCATGGGGCCGCCGAGATCGTCGGTGATCACCCGGGCCTGAGCGGCCTTGACCTTCGGAAAGGCCTCCAGACAGCCTTCCACCTCGCCGAGCGCCACGCGCTTGCCGTCGACCTTGACCAGATCGTCTTCGCGGCCGGTGATGGTGGTGCGCCCGGTCTTGTCTTGCTGGCCGATATCGCCGGTGCGGAGCCACCCGTCGTCGAGCCCGCCAATCGGCACGCCGTCGCTGCGTTTGGGCAGGTGAATCCGCGGGACCGAGGCCACCGACAGCCCGCGTGATCGGACCCAGATGGGTCCAGTTTCACTGGCGGGCAAGCGGTCCCCCTTCGGTCCCGCCACCCGCAGCTCGACGCCTTCGAAGGACCGGCCGATGCTTTCGGGGTCCTTGCCCGTGCGATCGAGCGCCAGCGGTCCGGCCTGGGTGCTGTGGTAGCAGGACAGCAGGCGGATACCGAAGCGCTGGTAGAAGCTCTCCGCGATGTTGGCGGGCAACGCCGAGCCCGAGCTGATGAATCGCGCGCCCGCCGTCTTGAGCGGCTTGACGGTTGGAACACGAACCAGCGACCCGAACAGCGCCGGTGTGCCGGCGAAGAAATCGATGCTCTGCTCGCGCAGCAGCTTGGCGATACGCTTGGGTGAGATCTCGTCCTCGAGGAACAAGGTGGCGCCGCTCGCCAGCGTGGTGAGCAGCCCGAAATCGAAGCCGTAGCTGGCGTGCAGCGGCAGGGTGCAGAGGATCCGGTCCGACGCCGACACGTCGAGCGTCTTGCCGATGGCCTCCGCCGCCGCCGCCAGGTTGGCCGAAGTCTTCACCACCCCCTTGGGATCCCCCCCGATGCTGGCGGTGAGCTGCACGATATCCGGGGAGGCGGCTCCGTCGGCGAAGCCGGCCAGCGAGGCGCGCTTGTAGAGCCCGCAGGTCAGCAGCGTCCCCTGCAAACGGCGGCGGGATTCGGGAATGAACTTGGAAGGGGGTCCCGCCGGGGGCCGGGCCGCCGCCGGGCTCGCGTAGTAAGGAAGTCCGGCGGAGGCCTGTCCGCCCTCGCCGCCACGGGGGCGGGTGATGAGCGCCCGGAGGGGCGCCGCCTCCAGGATCATCTCCAGCTCGCGGTTTCCGGTGGTCGGATCGAGCGGCACGACCACCGCGTCGATCTTCGACAGCGCGAGCGCCAGAATCACGAAGTCGGGCACGTTGCCGAGCATGAGCCCCACCCAGGCGCCGGGCGCTATCCCCAGGGCGTGGAGCTCCTGGGCGCGCCGATCGACCCGGTGGAGCAACCCGCGCCACGATAGATATGTGTCTCGGTAGACCAGAGCTTTGGCGCTGCTCTGGCCCGAGGCGACGTTCGAAAGCCACTCGTAAAGCTGCATGCTACGGGACGGACGCCTTTGGAAGCCCACCGAGTCTATACGCCGACGGGTCGGCGCCACAAGCTCCGATCCTAACTGTCTCGTGAGTTACTTGCTCTGCCTACCTTGCCGCGACGCTCTGCCTACCTTGCCGCGACGAGACGCGTTCCGGTCCGGTCGGCCTTCTCGGCGAGGTATTCGGTCACGATGTGGCGACCGACGTAGGTGGCCTTGATTCGCCAGGTGGGGCTGTTGCCGAGGACCACGGCGAACGCGATCGTCGGGTGCTCCGCCGGCGCGTACCCGACGAACCAGCTGTAGCCAATCGGGCCCCGATCGGTCTCGGCCGCCAAGGTGCCGGTCTTGCCGGCAACCTCGACAGGCAGGTAGCGCTGCCCGCGCTTGTTGCGAAAGGTGGCCTTGGCGGTGCCGATCCGCGTAGTCAGCTCCATCATCCGTCCGACCTCGATCGCGGCGGCGGCGTTGGCGACGTGCCGCGGCGCCGCGACCGGAAGCTGCACCGGGTGCCCGGTCCCGTCGACGGCGCTGTCGATCAAGGTCGGTGACGGCATGTCGCCCCGGTTGGCGATGGTCGCCGCCAGCAGCGCGCCGTGCAACGGCGACAGCGTCGAATGCCAGAACCCGGCGGCGGCCCGGGCGAACTCCAGATGATCCGCGGGGACATCGAGATGCGAGGCCTCGACGGGGAGATCGAAGGGGATGGCTTCGTCGAACCCGAAGCTGCGCCCCTCGCGCAAGAGGCCGTCGGCGGTCAGGTGCCGGCTCACCAGCTTGGCGATGATCGCGTTCTGCGACTTCCCGACGCCGAAGGCGAGCGTGTCGCAGCGGTGATCGATCGCCGGGATGTCGACCAGGTTGTCGGCCAGCACCGCGGATACACCACCGTGGTAGCAGGTGCGGGTGGCGCCCGAGAGGCCGCTTTCGACCAGCGCCGTGGCCGAGACGACCTTGAACACCGACGCCGCCGGAGCCCAGGGCCGCAGCGCCAGATCCGCGGGACCGAGGCGCGGGTCGGCCGCCGATCGACCCACCATCGCCAGCACCCGGCCATCGGGTATCGACACGACCACGGCGCCGCCGTACGGAATCTGGAAGGCGCGCAGGACCTCGTCGGTGCTGGTTTGCAGGCGCGGATCCAGCGTCAGCTCGGCATGTCCACCGTCGGTGAGGTCGGCCACATAGTGTCGGCCCGCCAGCCGAATCGTCTCCGGTTTCACCGACGCCGTCTGGCCGAAAACGGGGGCGGAAGCAGCCAGGAGGGTAGCGACCGTTACAAGCGCCGAGGTGTGTGTCATATTTACACCGTCATACATGTAGGATAATGTGTCAAATTATCCTCCCCTTGCCGCCTCGCTAGGTTTGACCTAGCCTGCTTCGCCGAGACTGTGGCGCGACACCCCCGTGATCCGAACGACACTTCCGAATCGGACCACGTCCGAGCGAAGACGGTCGTCACCAGCATCAGCCGCATCTCCGAGCGGCCGGCCGGCAATGAAGCGTGTCTGGTCGTGATCTACGGTTCGGAGCTGGGCAAGAAATACAATCTCAACGCGGCGTCGATCGTCGTCGGCCGTTCATCGAAGTGCGACATCCAGATCGATCAGGAGTCGATCTCGCGCAACCACTCGAAGATCGTCAACACCGGCAAATCGATCCTGGTGCGCGATCTCGGATCGACCAATGGGACCTACGTCAACGACGAGCCCGTCGACGAATACATCATGCGCGATGGCGATCTGATCAAGATCGGGCGGACGATCTTCAAGTTCCTGACCGGCGGCAACATCGAGAACGCCTATCACGAAGAGATCTACCGGCTCACGACCATCGACGGGCTCACCCAGATCTTCAACAAGCGCTACTTCCTCGACACGCTCGAGCGCGAGGTCGCGCGCTCGCACCGCTACCGCCGCGCGCTGTCGCTGGTGATGTTCGACATCGATCACTTCAAGAAGGTGAACGACGGCTACGGCCACCTGGCAGGCGACTACGTGCTCAAGCACCTGGCGCAGACGGTGCGCGCCAAGATTCGTCGCGAGGACTGCTTCGCCCGCTACGGCGGCGAGGAGTTCGCCATCGTGCTTCCGGAGATCGACAACGGAAACTGCCTGCCGTTCGCCGAGAAGATCCGCGAGATCGTCGAGAAGACCGACTTCAAGTTCGAAAACGCGCGCATCCCGCTCACCATCTCGATGGGCATCGCCACCGTCGATCCGGAGCTGGGCGATGCCGCCGCCATCATCAAGCGCGCCGACGAACGTCTCTACGAAGCCAAGGCCAGCGGCCGCAACCGCGTCTGCGCGTGAGCGCGGGAGGGGCTATGCCCCTCCCACGGGCCCACCCCTCGGATCGCGACGAGAGCCGAGCCCGGATCTCGCTCGGCCAATAAGTCTTCGGCGGGCAGAGCCCGCCTTCGATCAGGGTTCCACGTCTATCTAATGCTGGGTTCGAGGACGCCGTCCTCGTCGACTTTTTCGGGGCGGTCGGATTTTTCGGCTTTGCTGGGAGCTGCGACGCGGACGCGGCGGGCACGCGCGACCGCGGCGGAGGCGTTCTTGTCGCCGGTGCCGCCGCCGGCGCCTTCGCCGGTGGCCGGTTCGACGTCGGTCCGTCGCAGGGTCGCAAACATCGGCGACGGGAGATTGGGGACGACGTACATCGTCTTGGGCTCGTAGCCGGCTTTCTTGAACAGGAACTCCACCGCCGAATCGCTGTAGGCGACTTCGATCGACAGGGGGGTCAGGCCCAGGGTCTTGCCGTCGGCGCGTGTCACGACCGCGCCGTCGGGATCGGAGTTGAAGTTCACCCGAACCGTGGCCGGGTGAAGGGGGGTCGCGACCGCCAGAGGACGCCGCGCTTCGCGGCGCGGGTAGATCAGGAAGATCGCGGCCACGGTCGAAACGACGCCGAAGAAGAGAAGCAACCGGCTACCGGGTTTGGTCCGGATCAGGTTGTCGATGTTGTTGATGAGCTCACCGCGCCCCGACGGGGTGCCGCTGGAGGCGGGGGGCTTGGAGCCGAGGCCGGACCCGAATCCCAGGAGCGATCGCCCCTCGAGCTCCGAGCGCGCCATCGGCGCGGCGGCGCGCGCGATGCCCGAGAGATCGTCGGGGATGCCGACCTCGGGCGCCGAGCTGGCGTAGCGCTCCGGATCGAGCAGCGCCTCGCGCAGGTCGGCCATGGTCTGGAACCGCTGGTCGCGATCCTTGGCCAGCACGCGATAGAGGAGCAGGTCCAGGTACTCGGGCAGGTCTGGCACGATGCTGCGGACCGACGGAGGCGGCATGGTGACGTGCTTGACGATGATCTCGCCGTACCCTTCGCCGCCAAACGGCACCTTGCCGGTCAACATCTCGAAGATCAGAACGCCGAGGGAGTAGATGTCGGCGCGATAGTCGATCTCGGTCTTTCCCTCACACTGCTCCGGAGACATGTAATAGGGCGTGCCCATCACGGAGCCGGTGCGCGTCTTGTGCGTCACCTTCTGATCGTTCTGAGTCAGCTTGGCCAGGCCGAAGTCGAGGACCTTGACGAAGTCGCGACTTCCCCCGCGGTTGCAGAGGAAGATATTTTCCGGCTTCAGATCGCGGTGGATGATCCCCTGCTGGTGGGACGCGTTGAGCGCGTCGGCGATCTGCGCGCCGATCGACATCGCCTCGCCGATCGGAATGTGTTTTTCGCGCTTGAGGCGATCCGAGAGCGATTCGCCCTGGAGATACTCCATGACGAAGTAGAATTCGCCGTCCGACGTGTTGCCGAAGTCGGCGATGTCGACGATATGCTCGTGTCCGATCTGGTTGACCGCTTTTGCTTCCGTGATGAAGCGGGACACCACGTCGGAGTTTTTCGAGAGCTCCGGGTGAATCGCCTTCATGGCGACTTTTTTTCCGATGACGGGGTGCTCGGCCAGGTACACCACACCCATGCCCCCCTCTCCGAGCTTGGCGGTGATCTTGTAATTCCCGATCGTGTGGCCGATATCGATCATGCAGCCGCGCGCTGAGCCCCCAATTTATAGCGGGAAGTATAGATCGCCGCACGAGTATAACGTACGAGAAGACAAAACGTTTCCGCGGTTCAGCCGAAAAGAATCGAGCGCCGCTGGGCGAGCAGGTCGGCGATCATTCCGTCGATGGCCGTGCGAACCGTCTCCGCGACCTGGACCGTTCCCGCCTCGTCGCCGATGGCGGGCGGGGGGATGGCCGGGCCGATCTGGATGGTCCATTTCGTCGGCACCGGCAGCAGACCCAGGGGCCCAAGCCACGGAAAGGTTGGAGTAATCGGGATGTACGGCAGGCCCAGGGGCTCCGCCAGCCTGGTGATCTTGCCGATGACGGGGTGGATCTCTTCGGCGCCGACGATCGCCACCGGGAGCAACGGCACCTGGGCCTGACGCGCGAGCCGCACGAACCCGCCGCGGCCGAAACGCGCGAGCCGGTAGCGCTCCCGATACAGCTTACCAACTCCCTTCAACCCTTCGGGAAAGACCGCGACCAGCTCGCCGGCGCCCAGCAGCGGCATCGCCGTTTCCGTCGAGGCTCTGACGCCGCCGATCCGCGACACCACGTTCGCCATCCAGCCGGCCCGGAACGCGAAGTTTGCGATCAAGGGCCGGACCCGCCGGTGCCTCGGGTGGTTGCGGTACATCCCGTAGAGCAGCATCGCGCCGTCGTAGGGGATCCCCCCCGAGTGGTTGCCGACCAGGAGAGCGGCGCCAGCGTCGGGAACGTTCTCGACGCCGAGGAGGCGGACCCGGAAGTAGCGGGACCAGAGGAACTCCAGCAGCGGCGCCGCCCGCTCGAGGAAGTGCGGGTCGTGTCCGCCGTCCGGGAGATCGGACGACTTCTGCGCGCCTTCGCCGTAGGCCGACCGCATGGCTTCCACCACCGCGGCGAGCGCCGATTTGATCGTCGCCTCAGAACCCGCAGTCGCCACGTGAGCCTCCCAGGGATTCGAGGACGGTCAGAAAGTCGTCGGGCGGGGGCGTGCGCAACTGGATGGGCGCGCCGGTCACCGGATGCGGAAACCCGAGCAGCGCCGCGTGCAGCAGGAGGCGCGGCGCGGAAATTTGTGGGAGGTCGGCGCGATAGAGCTCGCGGTTGTAGACCGTCTCGCCGACCAGGGGGTGGCCGCGCTCGGAGAGGTGAATCCGGATCTGGTGGGTCCGTCCGGTCTCGAGCCGGACGCGGCAGAGGGTGGCCCCGCGCAGCCTCTTGAGCGGCTCGACGTGGGTGACCGCCGCCTGGCCTTGGTCGCGATGTTGCGTCGAGCCCCGGATACCGTCGCCGCGATCGGCGACCAAGCGCGATTCGATCCGGGCGGCGGCGACCTCGCCGTGGGCCACGGCCAGATAGAAGCGGTCGGCGGTGTGGCGCTGGAAGACCTGGTGCAGCGCCCGCTCCGCCAGCCGCGTCTTGGCGAAGCAGAGCAGGCCCGAGGTGTCCTTGTCGATCCGATGGACGACGTAGAGCGGCGTCGCGGTCGCGCGCTTGCCGCCGTGGCGCCAGGTCGCGCGGATCAGATCCATCGCCGTGCCGGTCTCCTTTCGCTCGTAGGGAACGCTGGAGATGCCGGAGGGTTTTTCGATCACCACGACGTGGGCGTCCTCGAAGGCGATCCGGAAACCCGCGGGGGTATTCACCGGCTTGGGCGCGGTCAGCCGAAGCTCGAGGTGCTGCCCTGGCTGGACCCGGGCCGCGGGATCGAGGATCAGATCGCCGTCGAGGCGCACCTTGCCGGTGGCGCACAGACGCTTGACCTCGTTCCAGCTCTTGCCGGTCAGGCGCCGTCGCAGGGCGGCGGCCACGGTCCCGCCCACGTCTTGCGCGTCCATCATGATCGTCTCGCCCGTTCCAATGGTCCGCGGGTCAGCCACGAATCATGTCGAACACACGCTCGAGCGCGCCGTCGAGCTGCTCGGGCCGCGATCCGCCCCCCTGCGCCATGTCGGCGCGCCCGCCGCCCTTGCCGCCGATCGCCTTGGCGACCTCGCTCACGATCTTGCCGGCGTTGAACCGAGCGGTGAGATCGGGCGTCACCATCGCGACGAGCGCGATCTTGTCGCCTTCGACGCCGGCGAGAACGATCACCCCCGAGCGCACCTTGTCGCGCAGTTGATCGGTGACCTCGCGCAGCGCTTTCGGATCGGCGACGTCGGCGCGGGTGGCCAGCACCCGCACCCCACCTATGTCGCGCGCCTCCGCGAGGAGATCGCGCCCGCCCCCGGAGGCCAGCTTGCGGCGGAGCTTCTCGATCTCCTTCTCCTGCTCGCGCAGATCGGTCTGCAGCTTGGCGACGCGGGCGGCGACCTCGAAGCTGCCCGCGCGCAGCAGCCGGCCGGCCTCGCCGAGCTCGCCGTCCATCCGGCGAACGTAGGCGAGCGCGCCCGCGCCGGTGACCGCCTCGATGCGCCGGACGCCCTGCGCGACGCCGGTCTCCTCGGTGATCTTGAAGAAGGCGATGTCGCCGGTGCGCGCGACGTGCGTGCCGCCGCAGAATTCCTTGGATTCGCCCATCGTCACCACCCGCACGGTCTCCCCGTATTTTTCGCCGAAGAATGCGATGGCGCCGGCCTGCTTGGCCTCGGCGATGGGGAGGACCGCGGTGTCGGTCGCGACGTTGCCGCGCACGCGCGCGTTGACGAGATCCTCGACCCGTTGCTTCTCGTCTTCCGAAAGGGGGGCCGAGTGCGAGAAGTCGAAGCGCAATCGATCGGGCGCGACCAGCGAGCCTTTCTGGGTCACGTGGGTGCCCAGAATCTCGCGAAGGGCCGAGTGCAGCAGGTGCGTCGCCGAGTGGTTGCGGCGGATGTCGTCGCGGCGTTCGACATCGACCGCGAGATCGACCGCGTCGCCGACCCGCAGCTCGCCCGACTCGAGGTCGCCGAAGTGGACCCACAACGTCGAAACGGGTCGCTTGCAGTCGCGCACCGTCAGGCGGGCCTGGGTGGAGACGATCGTCCCGGCGTCGCCCACCTGTCCACCCTGCTCGCCGTAGAACGGGGTCTCGGCGACGATCACCGCGACGTCCTTCGAATACGGGCCGACCACCTCCACCTCTTTCCCGTCGGCGATCAGCGCCGCCACGCGCGACTTCGCGCCGGTCTGCTGGTAGCCGAGAAACTTGGTCGGGCCGATTCGATCGACGATGCTCTGGAACACACCGGCGACGGCGACGTCGCCCGAGCCTTGAAACTCGCTGCGCCTCCGCTGCTCGTCCATGGCCCGGGCGAAGCCGAGCTCGTCGATCAGATAGCCGTGCTCGCCCGCGATCACGCGGGTGAGATCGAGCGGGAAACCGTAGGTGTCGTAGAGCATGAACGCCATCGCCCCCGGGATCGTCCGCGCGGTGCCGCCCGCCGCGAACACCTTCTCGTCGAGCAGGCGCACGCCCCGCTCGAGCGTCTCGCGGAAGCGGGTCTCTTCCTCGTGGGTGATCTTGGCGATCAGACTCGCGCGTTCGCCGAGCTCCGGGTAGACGTCGCGCATCTTGGCGACCACGTCGGCCGCGATCGCGTCGAGGAACGGCTCTTTGATGCCGAGGAGCCAGCCGTGGTAGACGCCCCGCCGCATGATCCGGCGGAGCACGTATTCGCGTCCGGTCTTGTCGGGAAACACGCCGTCCGCGATCAAGAACGCCGCCGCGCGCGCGTGATCGGCGATGGCGCGCAAGGAGACGCTCGGTCCCTGGTAGTCGGCGGGGGCGAACGCCTTCGCCGAAAGCGCCGCGGCTCTTTCGATGAGCGGGCGGAGGAGATCGGTCTCGTAGTTCGAGCGCACGCCCTGCAACACGGCGCACAGGCGCTCGAGGCCCATCCCGGTGTCGACGGAAGGCCTGGGCAGCGGCCGGCGATCGCCGGGCGTCACCTGCTCGAACTGCATGAAGACCAGGTTCCAGATCTCGACCCAGCGGTCGCAGTCGCAGGCCGGACCCTCGCACCTGCCCCCGGCCGCCTCGGCGGCGCAGGGGATCCCTTGGTCCTGGTGGTAGTGGATCTCGCTGCAGGGACCGCAGGGGCCGGTCTCGCCCATCGCCCAGAAGTTGTCCTTGTCGCCGAGCGAGATCACCCGGTCGTCGCCGACGCCGGCGATCTTCTTCCACAGCGCGCGCGCTTCGCCGTCGGATTCGTGGACCGTGTAGACGAGGCGTTTGGGATCGATGCCGTAGGTCTTCACCATCAGCTCGTACGCGAACGCGATCGCGTCGGGCTTGAAGTAGTCGCCGAACGAAAAGTTCCCCAGCATCTCGAAGAACGTGTGGTGGCGCGCCGTGCGCCCCACGTTGTCGAGGTCGTTGTGTTTGCCGCCGGCGCGTACGCACTTCTGCGAGGTGGTGGCGCGGGCGAAGGGCGGCTGTCGCTTGCCGGTGAAGTAGTCCTTGAACTGATTCATCCCCGCGTTGGTGAAGAGCAGGGTGGGATCGTCGGCCGGCACCAGCGACGCGCTGGCGACTTCGTGATGGCCTTGCTTGCGAAAGTAGTCGAGGAACGCGCGGCGGACGGCGTTTGAATCGGTCGGGGCGGGCGTGGACGCGGACATGGGGCCGTGAAGACTAATCGGGCTCGGCGTCGTCCTCAACCGCTGGTTGCGCTTCCGCGCCCGCGCCACGCCGCCGCCGGCCGGCTGGCGGCGCCGGCTCGAAGGGGGTGCGTCCCGGAATCTCCTGCGCGCCTGCGGCGGGAGGTGCGGCCCCGTCCAGGATCCAGCAGCGCGTCTCCGGAAGGACGCGCAGAAGCTCGCCGGCGGCGACGCGGCGCTTTCCGTCGGCGCTGGCCGCCAGCCGCTGAAACACCACGCCGTGCAAGGCGCCGGCGATCCGGGCGCGGGTCTCGGCGCGCGCCTCCGGCGCCCAAAATCGGGTGAGCTGCCCGATCGCGCCGACCGCGCTTCCGGCCCCGATTCCCGCCAGGACCAGCTGCCCGGTCTCGGCGGCGGCCAGAGCCAGCTCGGCGGCCTCGAGATCGCCGAGCGGGTCGACCGCCACCAGGTCCGCATCCTGCCTGGCCGCCGCGCGCAGCGCAGCGGCCGCCGTCGGCACGTCCGTGCCCACCTCGCGCTGCACGACGGAGGTGCGCCGGTGCAGATACTCCGCCGGATCCTCGATGGACAACACCCGGCAGGTTCGTCGCGCCCCCACATCGTCGATCATCGCCGAGAGCGTGGTGGTCTTGCCGTTTCCCGGACCCGCGGCGACCAGGATCAGGCCGGCGCCCGCGTCGGTGAGCTCGCGGAGCTCGGCGGGAAGCCCCAGCGTATCGAGCTTGGGAATCTCGGCTGGAATCAGCCGAAGAGACAGGCCGAGGCCGCTCCGTTGCTGGAAGATGTGCAGACGCTGTCGGCCGGCCGCCGTCGCGAACACCACGGTGACATCGCCGGCGCGTTCCAGCGCCTCCCGGCGGCGATCGCTGAGCAGGGAGAGCGCCAGGCTTTGCAAGAAGTCACGCGAGAGCGGGGGCACGTCGGTGAACGTGCGCAGCTCGCCGGCGATTCGCAGGATCGGCGACTGTCCGGGCTTCAGATGGACGTCGGAGGCCCCCAGGCGCCGGGCCGCCGCCAGCGCCCTGTCGAAGAAGGAATCCATTTCCGATGCTCTCGCCGAACCCAACAGCCTCGTCCTCCAGAGTACCCGAGATGGGAGGATCTGGAACCCTCCCGGGGTTCCAGGGTAAGTTGTCCATCGTGCCCACCGAATCCGCCTCTGCCGGGCAGGAGATTCTGGTCGTCGACGCCGACGACCAGGTGGTGAAGGGCCTCGACCGGTTGCTGACGCGCGTGGGGTTGATCGTCACCGGCACCCACGATCCGATCCGAGCGCGCGATCAGATCCTGAACAAGTTCTTCGCGGTCGCCCTGGTCGACGCCGATACGCCCACCCCGGGCGCCGGGATCGAGCTCTTGCAGTTCGCGCGCGACAAGTCCCCGCTGACGTCGGTGGTGATCATGACCGCGCGGAAGTCGTACGAGACGGCGGTCAAGGCGTTCCGCGCCGGCGCGGCCGACGTGGTCCTCAAGGAGCCGGACGTGGTGCCGTACCTGCGCGAGCGGGTGCTGGAGGCGGCCGGCGACATCAAGGCGACCGCCGACCGAAACAGCCTCTTCGAGGAGGTGGCCGAGACGCACGAGGAGTTCTTACGGCGGCTGCGCGATGTCTCGCACGAGCTGCTGGACCTGGAAGATCGCGTGACCGGGCGTCGGGCGGATGATGCGGGCGGGGAGGTGGCGACCATCAGCGTGGTGTTGGTCGACGACGATCCGGACGCCTTGGAGCAGATCGAACGGGTGCTGACGGCGGACCAGGGCTGGCAGTTCCGGGTCGCCGGCACCGGCGGCGAGGCGCTGGATGTCGTGATGCAGGTGCGCCCCCAGATCGTGATGGTCAAGGAGGACCTGCCCGATCTCCCCGGGAGCATGGTGGTCAACACCGTGAAGGCCAGCGCCCCCGATGCGCTCACCCTCCTCTATAGCCCGCCCGGGAAGAGCGGCCGCCCCGGCGAGGTCAAGCTGGTGGATGCCGGTCGGGTGATGAGCCTGATCGGCAGCTACGCCGAGCCCTCTCAGCTGGTCGGGCCGCTCAACGAGATTCGCGAGGCGCTCAAGCAGAAGACCCATGAGCGCCGCTACCTGCAGGCCTTCCGGCAGCGCCATTTCGAGTTCCTCCAGCGCTACAACGCCATCAAGCAGCGCCTCAAGGAAGAGCTCGACCGCCGCAAAAAACCCCGCTAGCGAAAGGATCGCTCCCAACGCAAAGGCCGCAGGTGGGCTTCGCCCACCGGAGGCCGGCCGATCGGAGGCCTGGAACCCTCTCAGGGTTCCAGAATATTGATCCCCGGGAGATTTCGATAGAGCTGGGCCGCGTCGAGGCCATAGCCGACCACGTAGGCATCCGGGGCGTCGAATCCGACGAAATCCAGCGGGGTGCCCGAGTGTCGATCTCGGTAGGACGGTTTGGCCAGGAGCACGCAGGTGTGCAGGCTGGCGGGCCCGCGCGCTCGGAGCAGATCGAGGAGGTAGTGGAGGGTGAGCCCGGTGTCGGCGATGTCCTCGACCAGCAGGACGTGACGCCCTGCCACCGGCGCGCCGAGATCGCTGGTGATCTCCACGACGCCCGAGGAGACGGTGGCGTCCCCGTAGCTGCGCACACCGAGGAAGTCGCAGGTCAGGTCCCGCGGAATGGCCCGGACCAGGTCGGCCATGAACATGAAGGCCCCGCGCAGCACGCCGACCACCGTCAGGGGCCCGGCGGGCAGGCGGCGGTCGATTTCGGCGCCCAGCTCGGCCACCCGCCGCGCGATGGCGGCCGGGGAGATCAGCTCGCGCGGCGGCATGGACCCAAGGTGCCCGACTGGAGGGCGTCTGTAAACCAACCGATGGAACCTGCGGCCATGGGCGTTGTCTCATACGATCAAGTGGGGATAGGCATGAAAAGGTATCTCTCGGTCGTCGCGCTCGCCGGACTCGCCGGGCTTACTCTGGGCGGGGCCTGCGCGGGCAAGGGCAAGAACGAGGTCGCGGTGGTGCCGCCGGGAACGCCGGTCGAGCAGATCGAAATGGACCCGATCAAGATCACGGCGGTGCGCGGGCCCGATGGCACCCACCTCGAGACCTACGACATCACCGAGCTGTTCGAGCAGGCCGGCGCCGCGCTCTCCGCCAAGCGCTACGACGAGGCCGCGCGCGGCTACGACCGCCTGCTCAAGGAGTTCCCCGACACGCGCTTCACCAAAGCCGCGCTCTACAACGGCGGGCTGGCGTACCAGGGGAAGAAGGACTGGCAGACGGCGATCGCCCACTTTCAGCGCCTGGAGAGCGAGTACCGGGGGACCTCGGACGCCAAGGACGCCCTCTTCCAGATGGGCGCCTCCTACGCCGAGATGGGGAACTGGCCGACGTCGGCGACCATGTTCGCCGAGATTCTCGAACGCAAGGATCTGACGGCCGACGACAAGATCGAGGCTTTCGCCCGGCGGGGCTTCGCCCAGTTCGAGCTCAAGGATCTCGACACCGCCGAGCGAACCTTTCAGTCGGCGATCTACTACTTCCACAGCATCGAGCACGACGAGCGACTCGAGACCGACTTCTATCTCGGCCTGGTGAAATACCACCTCGGTCAAATTCCGCACGAACGCTTCCGAGCCACGCCGCTCCGTCTTCCGGTCAAGCAGATGGCCGTCGACATGGAGGACAAGGCGCGCCTGCTGCTCGCGGCCCAGCGCCTCTACATCGACACGATCAAGCTGGGCAACCCGCAGTGGGCGTCGGCCTCCGGTTATCAGATCGGCTCGCTCTACGAGGAGTTCTACGACGCCTTCATCCATGCGCCGATCCCCGCCGAGCTGCAGGGGGACGGAAATCAGGAGAAGCGCGAGGTCTACTACGAAGAGCTGCGCAAGCGGATCCGGATCCTGCTCGAGAAATCGCTGCGCACGCACGAGCAGAATCTCCTCATGCTGGAGCGGCTCGGGGTGCAGAACGAATGGCGGGACAAATCGAAGCTCTCGTTCGCCAAGCTGCAGAGGCTGCTCGACCCGAGCTACAAGTTCGAATTCGCCGATCCGGCGGCGGCGGGGACCGAAACGCCGTCCCCGCCCCCCCCTCCCGCGCCTACGCCGCCCGCGGGCCGCTCCGGAGCGCCCGCCGACGAGCCCTCCGCGCGCGATCCGAAGGAGCGGCCGGTCGGTCCAGAGCGGCAGATTCTTTGAAGGATCTTCCGCACTAACGCAAAGCGGCGTCAGCCTCCTGGCAAGAACCTGGCCAGGTTCATGATTGACGCTTGACACTCCGACGCGATCGAACTATACGTTCGCGCTCTGCGCGCCGGCCTGGG
>JADGRB010000535.1 GCA_017881315.1 Pseudomonadota bacterium | reverse complement strand
CTCGGCGTCTTGGATGATCACGACCTGCACTTGCTGGGAGCCGAACGCCTCGTACCACAGGCAGCGGAACGCGTGGACCATGACGTGCTCTGTCTTGCCGTAGCGACGGACGGTCGTCTTGACCCATTGGGTGGTGGGGTCGGTCGCGATCTGGGAGAGCTTGGGCAGCCTCGCGCCTTTCTTCGGCGGGCGGCCTTGCTTGCGCTGCCCCTTCGGCGGGCGCGGTGGCGGCAGCTCGTTCAGCGCGGCGTCGGCACGCAGCCGGGAAGTGATCGTGACGTTGTCAGGCAGGCCGGCGAACGCGCCCGAGGCGTAGGCGGCGTCGCCGACCATATGGATCATCCGGTCTTTGAACTGCGCGGCGAGCAGGCACAGCAGCTCCCTTCCCAGCCTGGGTTTCGAGGGTCGCTCGGGGTCGGGCTTGTGCTTGGGGATCTCCTTGCGCCGCGGGCGCCAGAGCCGGAAAAGCACCAGCAGACAGACGGTCCGCTCAAGGAATGGCAGCTTGACGTTGATCCCGGCGGTGACCCAGTTGTTGCCCCACGCGAGCGATCCCTTGCGGCTGTTGGCGGTCGCGTCGTGATGCCAGAAGCAGCCGAACACCTTCCGTCCTCGGCGCTTGGCCAACGTGTCGTCGATCGGGACAACAAGCGGTTGATCGGGCGACAGCAGACGCGAGACGATCACCTCGGCCACCTTGAGCCCAAGCTCATCGGCGCACCAGCGGGCGTGACTGAAGAACCGGTGCGCACGAGTGTGATGCCAGACCCCGGACAGCCGCGCGCCGATCAGCATCCCGGTCACGCACCGCACCCGGGTCTGGGAGATCTGACCGACCACCAGCGCGCAGAACGTCCGGTAGGTGGGGCGGGAGAAACATGTCGCGAACAGGAGCAGCAGCTCGTTCAGCGAAGAGGGCAGGCAGAGCATCGGCGGCGAACCTCCGTGGGCAGCCGCGAACGGGCCTCCCACCCAGCCGCGGAAACGGACTTGACACCCACCGCTTCGCGGAAGCCGCCGATGCTCCTTCCGCTCCGCGCCCTACTGCTCAGGCCATCAACCCAGCAGCCACCCCACGGCGACGACAGCCCCCCCGGCTCAACCCCTCAAAAGTGCGAAACCCGAGTATTTGACGTATCCGCGCAAACCAGGTGCCCACCGCCGGCTGTGCGCAGACCCGCTCTCGCCGGCGCTGCAGGTAGATCGCCGTCTCCGCGGACGGACTCCTCGGCATTGTCCCGCGAGCGTGAGTTACGACTCCCGATCTGCTGGGCGAGTCGCTTCGAGGCTGTGGAGTCGGTCCGATTTTGGGTGGTCTGACCTGGGGCGCTCCGTCCGATCGTCGCCGTCGTGTGTTGCTCGAGGACTCGTGAGGTGCTGGCAGAGTGCCTCGATGACCGCCGGATCGAATTGGCTGCCGGCGTTATGTCTGAGCTCCGCGATCGCCTCGGCCTGTGTGCGCGCTGCTTGGTATGGACGCTCGTTTCTCATCGCTTGATAGGCGTCGCAGGCGGCTACGATGCGGGCTCCGAGTGGGATCGCCGTCCCGGCGAGGGCGTCCGGGTATCCGTTTCCGTCCCACCGCTCGTGGGTTGCACGCACGAGGCGGGCAACGGGTCGCATGGCCGGGGCGGCGTTGAGGATGCGCTCGCCGATGATCGTGTGCTGACGCATGAACTGCGACTCTGCGTCGTTCAAGGGCCCGGGCTTGCTCAGGATCTCATCGGGAATCGCCAGCTTGCCAATGTTGTGCAGCTCCGCGGCGCGCAGTAGCTCGTCGAGTTGATCGGAATCAAGCGAGAAGTCACGCGCGATCTCGGAGGCGAGTTGACCGACGCCATCGACGTGCTCGCGCAGGTCGGGTGTCCGTTCATTGAGGAGCTGCAGGAGGACGTTGCGGGTCTCGGCGCGGCTGTTTCGGCTCGTTCGAGCCTTCTCCGCGTACATGCGCTCATCGGCCAGCTGCAGCGCGGTGCTGGCACTCCGGGCATCATCGGGAATGATTGCCAGCCCAAAAGCCGCACGGACCGTGAAGGCGCTCCCATGCTCGGTCAGTGCCGAGGCGGCGCTTGCCACCAATCGGTGGTGGCGTTCAAATCTTCCTCCGAGTAGTACGCAGAACTCATCTCCGCCGAGCCGATAGGCCTGCCCTTCCGCCGTGACCGCGGCCCGCAGGGCTGCTCCAACACGCGCTAGCAACGCATCGCCGGCGGCGTGCCCGAAGCTGTCGTTATAGCGCTTGAACCCGTTCAGATCGAAGAAGACCAGCGTCCGAGCAGTATCTCACTCCGGCCCAGGTCGCCGACGAGCTTCAGGTGACCGTTGTCACCGTGCGCCGCTGGATCGCGAACCGCGAGCTTCGCGCCACGAAGGCCGGGCCGCGCCGGTGGATGATCAGCCGCTCGGATCTCAAGAACTTCTTGGCGCGCGGCGGCCTGCCTGACGCCGAAGTTGAGGTGTCCGAGGATCCTTCGTTCAGTAAGCATCTGGTGGCGCCCGGTGAGCGCTGAGCAGGCGCGCGAGCAGCTCGAGCTCGCCGAA
>JADGRB010000534.1 GCA_017881315.1 Pseudomonadota bacterium | reverse complement strand
GTGGCGCGGCGATCGTCAAGGTTGGTATATTGCGGCCGGTGCAAATCTATTTAGTCGCAACAAAAAGACCGGTGACGCGGCGTGGGGCGGCTTGACTATCCGACCGATCGGCCTAGGTTGGTGCGTGGTCCCGGCGATCTCCGCGGCGATCGGGTGCGCGGGCTCGCAGGCGACAAGACCCCATGAACCCGCACGCCCCGAAATCGTAGGATCGCGTTCAGTGCCCACCAGCGCGTCGGACCTGATCGTGCCGCACCCGCCGGAGGGACCGCCGTGCGGTCCCGGCGGTCCGACCCTGGAACTGAAGGAGATGCTGTATCCCGGAGGCAAGCCCCCCCACCGCAGCGCGATCGTCGACGTGCGTGTCAGGAACCCCTTGGCGTCGCCCGTCTGGCTGCTCTACGACGTCGGTGGCGGGCTCCCCTCCGTCATCAACGCCGTGACCGTGTCGCGGACGTCGCCCGCGCCGGGAACGGAGGTATGGTCATTCGCTGGAGACGACGTCTTCAAGGCGCTGCGTCTACCTCCCGGAGCGGACCTCGTCCTGCGCGAGCTCGAGCTGAACTCCGACTCCACCGAGGAGCCCTTCGTCATCACCTTCGCGACTTCCATCACCATCAGCGATCGTCCCGCGGAGTCCTGGGCTGGTCGGGCGGGACTCTCGCCGGCCTCCGGTGACTTCACGTTGACCAGGCCCGTGCGGGAGCTCGAAAAGAAGATCGACGGCACGGCAGCGGAGCCGATCGCCGTGCGCATCCTGTGCGTCAAGCGCTTCGATGCCGACGACCCTGTATCACGCTGACGGCGCCGATTGCCGCACGCCTCACAATCTTTTTCGTCTCTGAAGATTGACCGCCGGATCCGACTCGCCCTCGTCTTGGCCATCCGCGAGCGCGATGAGTCGGCTGCGATGGCGTTCCAGCTCGCCGGCCAGACGGTCCCCAGGGCCATTGATGACGGCGGTCAACTTGATCGAATGGTTCGCTGTGTTGATCGTGTCCTGGAGGATCTCGAAGTCGGTCGCCCGGCCCTGCTTGGGGAACATGGGAATGAAGAGGTGCCCCTCGTCGTCGGCGTGCGTTCCAATCAGGGCGTTACCGATCGGTTTCGTGATGGAGCTGTTGCTGGCCAGGTGCTGGACGAATCCGCGGACGCTCGAGATCGGCGTGCTCTTCTTCTTACCGCCTGGCCGGTCGATCAGCTTCGTGTTCTCGCGATTCTGAAACATCCTCCGGACGCGCTCCTGTTGACCGTGTTCGTCGTCGGTCGGGTCGCGGGCGCCTCCGGGCGCAAATCCCCAGTCCATTCAGCTGCTCCTTTCTGCTTCGGTGCCGTGCATACTATAGAGAGGCTGGACATGCGTTTCTTCGGCGGCGCTGTTCTCGCGCCGGTTGCTTTCATCGTGCTCGCGGAGGCCTCTCCCCTCTCCGCTGAAGCCTTCGCGTGCGTTGTCGTCGGCGGCGAGATCACGCTCGACGCCGCCCCCGACGTGACCGTTCACCCGCCGGGCGAGGATCCGTTCGGGCTGCGCTGGCTGGAGACTCAGCACATCAAGGCGACCATCCCGGCCAAACCGGGCGCGGGGACGCTCATCCGCGTGCGGGCCGCCATCTCGTTCAACGCGACGGCGGCATCGCTCTGGTACGACCTCGCTCGGACGGTGGAGACGTCTGGCGGAATGGTCAAGCTCCATCGCGGGGCGCGCCTGGCGGACGCCCGCGCGGCTGGCGAAGACGTCGTTGGCGCGCTGGTCATGAACGATGGCAGCGGCGTTCCAGGCGAGCCGGCCGAGACCGCCGCCCCGGTTCGGGTCCCCTGCTCCGCGCTCAGGCTCGGGGTGGATTACGAGGACTTCGAAGCATCGATCTCCGGCGACGGCACCTGGTGGCAGACGCGAGGCGTGCCGGCGCGAATCCGGCTGCTCGCCCGGCCCGATCCGAAGGCCGCCGCCCTCGTCATCGCCGCCCACGCTGGCAGCCGTGTCCCCCTGGTGTTCGCGCGCCTCGAGGTGAGGGGAACCTGGATGCGGATCGCCCGGGCCGGTGCTTACGCGGTGGTCACGGGCTGGGCGCCCATAGCGGATCTGGATCAGACCCCGCAGGCGCCCGGGAGTGACGGCGGCGGCCCCCGCCAGGGGCCCGGCCTGTGGGGCCACGGGCGCCGCGCCAAGCCGCCCTTGTACGAGGGCCCCGCGCGCATCGCCGTGGGGACGACGATCTACGCCGAGCACGGCCGCGGTCCCTGGGCGAGGGTCGAGAGCGGCGAGGAACTCTTCACGATCCGCTACGACGAGGGCGACACCTGGGCCGAGGTCATCGAGATCCCGGGCGTCCTCGGGCCAGAAATACGGGCCTATGTTCGCGTCTCGCGCGTCTCGCGCGTCTCCGCGATCCAGCACGCGCGCTGAACTCGAGTCGCCCACGCAGTCGAGCGTACTCGCGGGCCTGCGAAAGAACAGCGCGTCCACTCGTCCCGCTAAAACAACTTTTTCACTGCGCGAAAATAGCGACGGCCGAGGACGCCTTCCTCATGGCCTCGCGACTTCC
>JADGRB010000266.1 GCA_017881315.1 Pseudomonadota bacterium | reverse complement strand
GCGTAAGTCACCATGGCCGCCGCCGTCGCGGGCGTGGGCGGCTGCCCGCTGGTGTCGGCCAGGTGCGGCACCTGGATCAGCGGCTCGGCGCCGATCGCGCGGGCGTAGGCGATCGCCTTGTCGAGCTGGGCGTTGTCGAACGGCTGGGGCGTGTTGGCGTCGTTGTTGTACCCGCCGATGCGCATGATCGCCGGCTTGAGCGCGGCGACCAGCGTGTCGGTCCCGGTGATGTCGTCGCCGAAGGCCGGCATCCACTGCCAGTAGTTGACCGACCAGGTGGTCGTGCGCGGCGTGCGCGTCGCGGCCGAGATCACCACCGGGGAGACCGTCAATCCGCCGTCGGCCCCTCCGGCGCCTCCGCCGCCGTCGGAACGACCGCCACCGCCACCGCACCCGCCCACCCAGGCGCCGAGCCCGATGAGACCCGCGCGCGCGACCCAGTTGCTCCATCCATTTGATTGATTCATCTGTTGTCCTCAGTCTAGCGGCGGGTTCGCGTTCTTTAGCAGGTCGATCAGAAAGGCGTCGAACATCTTCCCGGCTTGCGGCGCGCCCGGCGTCGCGTCGTCGGAGGCGCAGTTTGGATCGAAGCGCGGCGCGTTCGCATCGGAGGTTCCGTCGGATTCGCCCGGGACCTTGATGTAGAGGTAGGCGTCGATCTTGGGCGCGGGATTGGCGCGCGGGCGCTCGCCCAGGCCGGCGCCCTTGATGTTGCACCAGTTGCCGGCCGCGGTCCGGATGTTGGCGCGACCGTCGCGGCCGGTGTCGATGACGAAGCCCTTGCCGGTGATGCCGGCCTTGGTCAGCGCCTTGGCGAGATCGCCGGCGTAGCCGAGCTCGTCGCTGGCGGCGTACTCCGGCACGCGCGGCGGCGCGCTCGGGTCCTTGGCCGGATCGTAGTTGGAGACGTCCAGCGCGAAGCCGCGGATGCGCTCCGCCCCGCCGGCCATCGCGAGCACCTCTTTGTACAAGGGCACGCTCCTGGCCAGGTTCTTGGGCCAGCCGAGCCAGCCGGCGTGCGCCGCCTCCAGATACAGGAACACATTCGGCAATGAAAGCTTGGTGATGGCGTAGGCGATGCCGCGCTTGTAGATGTCTGCGGCGGCCTGGCACTTCGGCGTCCCCAGGTTGGTCACCAGGTTGGACAGCGAGTCGGGCTCCAGGATCATCGCGATGCGCTGGTCGGGGTGCGCGCGGAACGCGGCGGCGATGACGTCGACATAGCTGTGCTGGTAGCGGGCCTCGCCGGCCGCGTTGACGTCGAGCTCGCCGGCGGAGGCCTCGGCGTTGCAATCGCGCCCCGGAAGATCGTAGAGCACGAACACCGAGACCACCGGGGTGCCGCCGCCCTTCTGCTGCTCGAGCGCGTCGTCGAGATAGTGCGGCACGTCCTTGGTGTCGGCGATCGAGGAGAGCCAGATGGCCGTCGGGAAGGCCTCCATCTTCTTCAGGAGCGCCGCGTCCTTCGGATGCGCGGCCTCGAGGCCCTGTACCGCCTTGACGTAGTCGGGGTTGACGTAGATCCGCGCGCCGGCGAAGGGGTTCACGCCGGCGGGCGCGGGCGGCGTGGCCGGCGGCTCGACGGGCGAGACGACTTCCGTCCGCGCCGCGCCCGAGGCGCCCGCGCAGCCGGCCAGGGCGCCCGCCAGAACCATGAAGATGCCGAGAGACCCCATTGATTCGAACGATCGTGGATGTCGCATGCCCGTCCTATCAGCAACCGCGATGCCATCCGCCATCCGTCGGTCGACGCCTGCGCAGCGCCTCGGTCGGGGAGGACTGGACGTCCGATCGGCGTTTCCGGGTGACCGAACGTCCGAACGGACGTCCGGCGGAGGCGGCCAACGACGTCGGTCGCGCGTCAGCGCTGGGTTCGTTGGGCGGTGGCCGGCGCGGGTGCCGGCGCTCTGGGTTTCGGTACCGCGGCCCGCGCGGCCGTCGCGGCCGCCGCCGCGACCCGCGCCGCCACGGCCGCCGCGTGCGCGACCTTGGCCGCCCGAATTGCCGCCTGACCGGCCCGCTCCGCCACCTCCGCCGCGTCCCGGGCAGCCTTCTCCAGCTCGCGATCGGTCGGGGCCGGATGGGCGCTCGTGTCGGGGGGGGAATTCAGGCGGGAGGCCAGCTCGACGACCTGATCGCCCACTTGTCGGCGCCGCTCGGCCGGAACCAGGTAGCGACCGTCTCCCAGGTATCTCGACAACGCCTCGACCGCCTGGGGGAGATGACCGAGCAAGGCCTGGCACTGTCCGATGTTGTAGAGGACGGCAAAGTGCGGGCTCACCTGATAGGCCACCGTGAACTCGAGGAGCGCGCCTTGATAGTCTCGCTGCTGGACCAGCGCGAGCCCCCGTTCGTAGTGCCCGAACGCCGCGTCCCGCGGATCGTCGGCACGGCCCGAACGCGACGATCCGAGCATCAGCACCAGAACCAAGAGACAGGACCGAACCGCCGCGCGTCGCAACCGTGTCCTCCCCCGCCAGCCTACAGAGCGCCCGCTATTTGTGCAGAAAAACTCCAGGTGACGAGCATGCCGTCACCTGGAGTTGGTGTCACGCTCCGGCCGCCGGCTCAGAGCAGCGGCGGCACGGCGAGCTGCGCCAGCTGCAGCGCCTGCTCGGGGAACCACACCCCCGCGGCTGGGTCGACCATCCCCCAGAGCGGATCGAAGTGGTTCTGCGCGTCGCCCGTGATGTTCCAGGGATCGTAGGCCGTGAAGTCCCAGGCGCGCGCCCCGCCGGCGATGTCGCAGGATCCGTCCGACTCGCCCGGCGTCTTGATCCACAGATAGGCATCAAGCAACGGGATACCCGCGGTCCCGGTCGGACGCAAGCCGGCGCCGGCGCCGGGCGGGTTGCACCAGTTGCCGCCGTTGAGCGCGGCGACGACACCGGCGGGTTGATTGTAAGGCGCCGCCGCGAACGGGGCGGTGTCGAGCGGGCCTCGCCCGTTCCGGCTGGTGTCGACCACGAAGGGGAACGTCGCGACCGCGCCGCCCAGCATGTTCGCGAGGCTGGCCGTCACCGTCGCCTCGAACGCCGGGCTGTAGTCCAGCCCGTAGTTGGTGGCCGGGTTGTACTGGCTCGGGCAGTAGTCGAAGTGACCGATCGCCCACGACGCGCCGGCCGTGGCCGCCTCCATACATTGAGAGACCCAGGTTCCGAACTGAACGGATTGATCGGACGGTTGATAGTTGGAGACGTTGAGGAAGAAGCCCCTCACCCGCTTTGCACCGGTGCCGGGGTCGAAGCCGGCCTTGTGAATACGGAAGGCGGCTTCGCCCACGCCCAGCCAGGCGCTGTGGGTGCCATCGAGATAGATCGACGCGTTGGGCGCCTTCGCCGCGAGCGTCGCGACCGCGCCCTGGAGCTGGGCGTAGCGCTCGTCGGAGCTGGCGCCCGGCGCCGGCACGGTCGCGCCGGTGGAGTCGGTCACGGTCGGCCTGCACCACTCGGCCGCGCCGGTGATGGTGGTGTTGTATGGAATGATGCCGAGGCCATCCGGCTCGAGGATGACGTCGGCCTTTGTCTTGCCGATGCCGCGGGCGAAGCCGTCGATCCACGCCAGGTAGGCGGCGGTGTCGGTCGCGCCGCCCGCCGAGTACTGGGCGCAGTCGCGGAATGGAAGGTCGTAGGCCACCAGGACGGGAACGCGATCTTCCCGCGCCGCTGCCGCGACTGTCTGGCGCACCGATCTTTCGACGTCCTTCGGCGTGCCGCTGCCGAACCAGACCGCCCGCGGCGTCGTTTCGAGCGCGGCCACCTTGAGCGCATCGCGGAAATGCTTCGCCCGGACCAGGTCGGAAATCTGCTTGACCGCCGCGGCCTCCGCCGGCGGGACGAAGAACCGGGTTGGAGCGATTCTCGCGGCGGGCGATTCATTGATCGCCGAGCCAACGTCGACGGGCGAGCTCGGTTCCGGCGACGAATCGTCGGCGCAACCGCTCCCCAACATGCTTGCACCCGCAACGGCCACCCACGCGAATATCTGCTTTCTCATGTCCTCACCCTTTCGTTGTGTTGATTGCACCCGAACGCACTTTGCGACAAGCAACGTCCATGCCCGCCGATCGGCCTCGATTTCAGGCGATCGGATCTGACCGGGCGAACCAGGTCCGGACGTTCATGGGACGTCCGGACACCGTTCGGACGCCCCCCAGGTGATGGGCGGGGAATTCACCGGTAAGCTGGCGCCGCATGCACGACAAACACTCCGGAGCGAAATGCCTCCCCACGGCCGACGCCAGAAAGGTCGCCGTGGTCGCGGGCGTGGCGCTGATCGTCGGGACGGGCGCAGGCGCCGCGGGCTGCGCCAGCGCGGCCGATCGGATGGAGGCGTACAAGACCGGCCGCGCGCAGACGCACGCCACCGCCGATCTCAAGCGCGGGATGAACTTCGGCGACGCCATGGACGCGCCCAACGAGGGCGAGTGGGGCTGGACCATCTCCGCCTCGGACTTCAAGGTGGTGCGCGAAGCCGGATTCGATCACGTGCGCGTGCCGATGCGGATCTCGTCGCACGCCGCCGCACGCGCGCCCTACGCGATCGACCGGCCGTTCCTGCGGCGCATGGACTGGGCGATCGCAGAGGCGCTCTCGAACGATCTCGGCATCATCATCGATATGCACCACTACGTGCCGATGATGGCGGCGCCCAAGGCGCACGCCGATCGGCTGGTGGGGCTCTGGCGGCAGATCGCGACCCGCTACCGCGGCCTGCCGCGCGCGGTGGTCTACGAGGTCCTGAACGAGCCGACCAACAAGCTGACCGCGGAGATCTGGAACCCGATCCTGGCCCGCGCCGTCGCCGCCATCCGCCAGATCGATCCCGACCGGCTGATCATCGTCGAGGGGGCGCACTGGGCCTCCGCCAAGGATCTGCGCGACACGCTGGCGGTTCCGGCCGGCGATCCCAACCTGATCGCCAGCTTTCACATGTACGCGCCCATGTACTTCACGCACCAGGGATTCAGCTGGATGGAGCCGCAGTACCAGACGCGCGGCGTGACCTTCCCCGGTCCGCCGCCGACGCCGGTGACGCCGGTGGCCGGCGCCGACGCCTTCCCCGAGAGCCACGACTGGTTCGAGCGCTACAACCGCGAGCCGCCCGGCACCAACCCCGGCGGGCCGGCCGCCATCATCGAGCAGATGGAGATGGCCAAGGCCTTCGCGGATCGCACCGGCCTGCGCATCTACCTGGGCGAGTTCGGCGCCGGCGTCAACGGCGATACCGCCTCGCGCGCCCGCTGGGTCCGCACCGCCCGCGACGAGGCCGAGAAGCGCGGCTTCGGCTGGGGCTACTGGGACTTCTGCCGCAACTTCGCGGCCTACGCGCAGCTCGGCTTCACCGGACGCTGGATCCCGGAGATGCGGGCGGCGCTGGTCGAGTAGCGGTCGAGCTCGCATCCGGGGTTGATCTGCGCGCGAGCGATCCTACGTTTGAGGCGGGGGGACCAACATGCCCGGCAACGCCGCCGACGACCGAAAGCGCCTCGAGGAGCTGATCGGACACTTTCACGCCGCAATGCTGGTGACGCACGCGGAAGACGGGAGCCTGCGGGCGCGGCCGCTCAGCCTGGCAAAGGTGCACGACGACGGCGTTCTGTATTTCGCGACCTGCATCGCGTCGCCCAAGGTCGCCGAGCTCGAGCGGACACCGGCGGTGGTGGTCACGATGCAGGACAGCCGGCGCTACATCTCGATCAGCGGCACCGCCCGCATCACGCGCGATCGCGCGCTCATCGATCGTCTCTGGAGCGAGACCTGGAAGCTCTGGTTCCCGAAGGGCAAGGACGATCCGGAGCTCTGCATCGTGGAGGTCAAGCCACGGCAAGCCGAGTACTGGGACCAGAGCGGCCTACACGGCGTGAAGTTCGTGCTGGAAGCGGCCAAGGCGTACGCGACGGGGACGAAACCAAAATCGGGCGAATCGGGCGACCACGCCAAGATTCACATCTGAGGAGGAGCCATGGAAACCACGCAACACGAGGATCGGATCGCGAAGGCCACCGTCACCATCGACGCACCGGTCGGCGAGGTGTGGAATGGGCTGGTGAGCCCGGCCGTCATCAAGAAGTACATGGCGGGCGCCACGGTGGTCACCGACTGGAAAGAAGGCAGCCCGATCGTCTGGAAAGGCGAATGGAAGGGCAAGCCGTTCGAGGACAAGGGGAGGATCCTGGAGATCGAGCCGGAGCGGCATCTCAAGTACAGCCATTACAGCCCGACCTCTGGCCAGCCTGACGAGCCCGAGAATTACCACACGGTCACCATCGACCTCGCGAAGCTGGGCAACGGCATTCGCGTCGAGCTGTCACAGGACAAGAACGCCAGCGACAAGGCGCTCGCCGAATCGGAGAAGAACTGGAAGATGATGCTGGAGGGATTGAAGAAGGCCGTCGAGAGCTGACGGCCCGGACGTCCGGCAGGTGTCCGGACGCCGTTTCTCCTGGAAGGGTGGCAGCAGAAGACCGCGATCGCGGTCGCGATGAGCTGGCGCGGCGCTTGCTCATGCCTGTCTGCGAACGCACGCAGACACCCACAGGAGAGACCGCCATGAAGCTCGCACTCGTCGCCTCGATCGCCTTCGCCACCGCCGCCGGATGCTCGACCCTGCCGCGCAACAACGATCTGCGCACCGCCGCCACGCTCTCGACGGCGGCGGGCTACGCCATCGCGAGCGGACCCGCGCTGGTTCACCTCAGCAGCGACGGAGAGGGCCGGTTCGCCCTCTACCTGGCGGACGATTCTGGAGACGGTGACTCGGCCTGCCCCAGCGCGGTCACGGAGAACGCGGTTCCCATCGCCATCATCGACGACGACAGTCATCTGAGCGACGTTCCCGTCCCCGGCGGCAAGCGCATCTGCGCCGCGCCGATCGCGGCGGGCGAGCTCGACATCAACTGGCTCTCCGAGGACTACGGCCGCACGGCCCCCGCCCACGCCGCTTCGGGTCCGCTCTTCCTGGCCCGTCGGTAGACGGA
>JADGRB010000533.1 GCA_017881315.1 Pseudomonadota bacterium | reverse complement strand
CAGGAACCCGTGCGACAGACCCAGCGTGGCGCCGGGGCGCAGGCTCTCGAAGATGCGCGGGAAGAGCTCCCCCTGCGCGCCATCCGCGATCAGCAGGAGGACGATGTCCGATTCCTTGATCACCGCGAACATCTCGCCCAGCGTGCCGCTGGCCTCGGAGAAGCCCGCCTTGCGCGCCTCGTCCATCGAGGTCGATCCCGCGCGCAGGCCCACCTTCACCTTGATGCCGGTTCCCTCCAGCGAATCGCGCAGGTTCTGCGCCTGCGCCGGTCCCTGCGATCCCCAGCCGATGACGCCGATCTGCTTGACGCCCGCGAACGCCTTGGGGAGCAGCGGAAAGAGGTGACGTCCCCCTTTGACGATCTGCTCGCTGCGATCGCTCATCTTCACCGTGTCGATGCCGAAGATCTTGGACGAAAAGCTCATGGGAACCTCCAGATTGAAGGCACAACCTAGCCGATGCCGCTCATTGCGTAAAATGAATTGATCGCAACTCACTGTTGCGTTTTCTGCAATACTACCCCGGACCATGGACTACGACGCGCTCCGGCTCTTCCTGCACCTTTCCCGGACGTTGCACTTCCTGCGCACCAGCCGCGCCTGCCACGTCAGCCCGTCGGCGCTGTCGCGCGGCATCCAGCGCCTCGAGCGCGAGACCGGGTGGCCTCTCTTCGAGCGGGATCGGCGCTCGGTGCGGCTGACGCCCGAGGGCACCCGCTTCGCGGCGCACGCGCGCGAGACCCTCGAGCGCTGGGATGCGCTCGAGCGCGATCTGCGGGGGCGGCGCGAGACCCTCTCGGGGACCATCGTCCTGTTTGCGTCCGTGACCGCCTGCCAGACCTTTCTCCCGGAGCTCCTGAGCGCCTTCCGCCAGCGCCACCCCGACATCCACATCCAGCTCGAGACCGGGTACGCCGCCGACGCGCTGGAGCGCCTCGCCGAGGGACACGTTGACGCGAGCGTGGCCGCCATTCCGCAGAGGGTGCCGCGAGCGCTGGTCGCGCGGGTGTTGCTGCACACGCCGCTGGTGTTCGCGGCGCCGCGCGCCGCCTGCGAGGTCGAGCGCCTCTGCCACCGTCGCCCGATCCCCTGGGCCGAGCTTCCGCTGGTGCTGCCGTCGTCCGGTCAAGCGAGGCAGAGCGCCGACCGCTGGTTCCGCAGCCGGCGCATCAGGCCCCAGGTCTATGGCGAGATCGCGGGAAGTGAGGCGATCCTGGCGCTGGTCAGCCTGGGCTGCGGCGTCGGGATCGTCCCCCGCATCGTTCTCGAAGAGAGCCCGCTTTCGTCAAAGGTGCGGGTGCTGGACGCCGACGACGGCCAGGCCGCGCTGGGCGAATTTCGGGTCGGCGTGTGCGCGCAGCGCAAGAAGCTCGCCTCGCCGCTGGTGCGGGCGCTGTGGGAATCCTTCAGTCGGTTCCCAACCGATGGCCCGCGGGCTTAAGCTGCCCAATATGGGTGACAGCGCGGGCGCGGGCGGAATGGAGGGGACACCGGGCGCGGGGATGCAGTTCGACAAGGTCGATCTCGCGACGCCGAACGAAGCGCGCGCCTGCCGGCTCTGCAAGCGGCCGATCGAGGGCGAGTACTTCGAGATCGCCGGCAACATCATCTGCCGCCCCTGCGCGGGCGCCCTGTCGGGATCGAAGCAGGGCGGCGGTTCGCTGCCGCGCGGGCTGCTGTTCGGGGCCGGCGCGGCGGTGCTGGGCACGATCGCCTGGTTCGCGATCATCAAGATCACCAACCACGAGTTCGGCCTGCTGGCGATCGGCATCGGGCTCCTGGTCGGCAGAGCGGTGCGCAAAGGGGCCCAGGGTCTCGGTGGATGGCGCTACCAGACGCTCGCCATGGTGCTGACGTACGTTTCGATCACCGCCAGCTATGTCCCGCTGGTGGTGAGGGGACTCGCCGAATCCGAGGCCACCCGGGCCGCCCATTCGACCACGGCCGGCGGGCCCGATGGGGATTCGTCAGGAGGATCCAGACGATCCACACTCGCCCCCCTCGGAGAAGCCTCGGACCGCGAGGCGCCCAAGCCCAAGGGCGGCGCGGGCAGCCTCGCCTTTGCCGTCCTGCTAATATTCGGGCTCGCGTTCGCGTCGCCATTTTTGGGCGGCGCCAGCAACTTCATGGGGATCCTCATCATCGGAATCGCGCTCTACGAGGCGTGGAAGATCAACCGGCGCGTGCCGCTTTCGGGGCCGTTCCGTTTCGGCAGCGCGGCGTCCCCGGCCGAGGCGGCGGCCCCCGGTGGCGCGTTGCCGCCGCCCGCGATCCCGTGACGACCGCCGGCGCCGCGGTCTCCCCGCGCGTCTGCGCGGAGTGCGACGCGCAGGTCTCTCCGGCCTTGCTCGCCTGCCCGAGCTGCGGCCGGTTGGTTCACGCCGAGGCGCTGAAGAAGCTGGCCGCGGAGGCGGAGGCCGCAGAAAACGCGGCCGATCCGGCAGGCGCGCTCGTCGCCTGGCGCCAGGTGCTGGACCTGCTCCCGGGCGGATCGAAACAGCACGCGCGCGTCCTCGCCAAGGTGCAGGCTCTGAGCGCGCGGTTGCCGG
>JADGRB010000532.1 GCA_017881315.1 Pseudomonadota bacterium | reverse complement strand
GAGATCCTACCGAATCTGGGCGAGCTCTCCGTCGACACGGAGCGCATGCAGCTGGTGCTCGCCAACCTGATCGGGAACGCCGTTCGCTACACGCCGTCGGGCGGCTCGATCGTCGTGCGCGGCCGGCGCGCCGAAGCCGCCGTCTTCATCGAGGTGCAGGACAGCGGCCCCGGCATTCCCAAGCAGTACCAGACCGCCGTGTTCGACAAGTTCTTCCGAATGCCGGGCAGCGGCTCGGGCGGCGCGGGCCTCGGCCTTTACATCGCGAAGGAGATCACCCTCGCCCATGGCGGCCGCCTGAGCCTGACCAGCGAGCCCGGCCAGGGGAGCAAATTCGCGGTCGAATTGCCGGCCGCGCCGCCCGCCTGACCGGGCGCCGAGGACGGGCGCGCCGCGCGGCGTCTTTGCACGTTCCCCCTGGAGAAGGATTCGGGCTCAAGATCGCAGCCCAACCAGACGAGTCCTGTACGCCGTGAACAGCAGGATCTCAGAGTCGGCCGACGTGATCGCCTGGAACAGGGCCAGGTTCCGCAAGACCGTGGAGCTGGCCTGCGCCATCGCGGCGGGTTTGGCCATCACCGTGATGTTCGTGGTCTTCTCCTCGATCCTCACCCGCTGACCGTCACCCGACAGCTGGCCTTCCGGGACCGAGCGCTCCCGGTAGGATGAGCATCGCGTCCCCCAGCTCGTGGGAGAGGAAGCCGCTCGCCTCGGCGGCGGCCAGCGCGGCGACCAGCAGATCGCGCGGGGCGAAGGCGCCCAGGAGTGCGAAGTGGGTCTCCGGGGTGGCGTGTATGCCCGTGAAGATGCCATCGACCACCCGCGGCCGATACCCGGCCTCGATGTGAAGGTCGGTCTCGCCGCCACCGGCCCGGGGCGCACCGGTGGCGGCGCTCGACCCTTCGAGCGCGCGGACCACGGTGGTTCCCGCCGCCACCACCCGCCCGCCTCGAGCATGGGTCTCCTCGATCGCGGTGACGGTCGCCGCGGGAATCTCGAAGTGTTCGGGCAGAGGCAGGGCGGCGTCGATGGCCGGATCGCCGGTGGCGCTCAGGCCGGCGGCGTGGGTGAGCGACGCCCAGCCGACGCCGCGACGGCGCAGCGCCAGCAGGATCTCCCAGGAGAGGGAGCGGCCGGCCGACGGCATCTCGAAGGCCCACGGGCGCGCGGCGTAGACGGTCTGGACCGCCCACAGCGGCAGCGCCCCGGTCAGATACGAATACGAAACGGGTCGGCCGGCGCGGTAGAGCGCCCCCCAGAGCGCGTCGCCCGCGAGCTCGAAGGCGAGATCGACCAGACGGTGCGACGGCGGGCGCGACTTGCCGACCACCACCACCAGCTCGCCGTCACCGAAGAAGAGCCGCGTCCCCAACGCCAGCGACGCCGGTGAGGGCGGTGGCCGATCCTCGGTGCGCAGGTGCCAGTCGCCCGCGCCGAACAGGACGGCCTGGAAGGCTCCGTCCCCCGCGGCGCCGATGAGCCGCGCTTCAACGGCGTTGCCCGCCTCGTCCCGACCGAGCAGCGACGCGGGAAGGGTGGCCGCGTCGTTCACGACCAGCAGATCGCCGGGCGCCAGCAGCGACGGCAGCGCGCCGGTCCGCAGCTCGCGGAGCGCCCCGGGCGCGCCCGCAGCCGGATCCACCACCAGCAGGCGCACGTCGTCGCGCCGCGCCGGGTACGTGCGCGCCGGTTCCATCAGCCGCTCCCCCGCATCTGGGGAGCCAGGGACGCGACGACGACCCGCGTTCCGGAGGGCGCGCCGCCCAGCTCACCGATCAGCGCGAGGATGCCAGCGGCCACCCAAGCCGGGGCCGCCAGCGTGGCCGGATCGGCTTCGGGCATGGCCTCCGCGTGCATGCGGGTGTTCATCTCGCCGGGATCGACGCTGAAGATGCGGACGCCGGTCCCCGCCAGCTCGGCCGCCCAGATGCGGGTCAGGTGATCGAGCGCGGCCTTGGAGGCGCCGTAAGCGCCCCAGCGCTCATAGGGCTCCACCGCGGCGTCGGAGCTGATGTTCACGATGGTGCCGCGCCCGCGCAACACCATCGAGCCGGCCAGCACCTTGGTGAGTCGAAACGGACCCACCAGGTTCACCTCGAGCGCGCGGCTCAGGTCTTCGCACTCGGTGTCGAGCAGCAGTCGCAACGGCACCGGTCCCAGCGTGCTGGCGTTGTTGACCAGCAGATCGACCGGTCCGACCAGCGCGGCGGCCTGGCCGGCGATCGCGTGCGCCGCCGCCAGCTCCGCGACGTCTGCCACGACGGCGTGCGCCTCGCCGCCGCGGGCCCGGATGGCCGCCACCGCCGCCCGCAACGGCTCGGCGTGCTGGGCCACCAGCACCACCCGCGCGCCTCGCGCAGCGCCGCGATGTTGCGGCCGAGGTGAGCGGCGGCGTCGTCTCGCATAGGCAACAGTGTGACGCCTGGGCAATAGATTGGCAACCTGGGCGACATACTGGCGGGGTGCTTCATCCTGATCTCAGGAGGTGGAAGCCATGGAGTCGAACAGATTGACCGCGCTGGTGACCGGGGGGAGCCGCGGACTCGGCC
>JADGRB010000531.1 GCA_017881315.1 Pseudomonadota bacterium | reverse complement strand
ACCGAGAACCTGGGTAGGCGTAATCAAGGCCCACGAAAGGAAGACCTCGGATGAGCGCCGTACTGATACTGAACATCTTCTTCATCACCTTCGTCGTCGTCGGCATGCTGCTGCTCCTCGGCTGGGGCATCGTCACCGACCACCCCGGCGAGACCGGGCCGCTAGACGGAAGTTTTTGAGGGTTTGAGGCTCGATCCCCAGTGTTTGTGGGGGTCGGGCCTTCTCTTTGCTGGATAGATGTAGCCAAAGTCATGACTGGTATCTGTCCGTAATGTGGGTTATATTGCTGGTATGGCGAAGCGTGGTGGTTCGGCTCACGTAGCCACAATCAAGACGAAAGGGAAGGACGGGGCGGTGTACACGTCGCACCTGTTGCGCCGCTCCTACCGCGAGGACGGCAAGGTCCGCCACGAGAACCTCGGGAACCTGTCGCATCTACCGACGGAGATCATCGATGTGATCCGCGCGATGCTCGCCGGTCGCCGACTCGTCGATCTTGACGAGGACTTTGAGATCACGCGGTCGCTGCCGCACGGCCACGTCGCCGCGGTGCTGGGAGTGCTGCGCGACCTGGACCTGGAGCGGCTGATCAGCCGCGATCGCTGCCGGGAACGTGATCTCGTCGTCGCGATGATCGTGCAGCGGCTGATCGGCCCGGGCTCGAAGTTGTCAGCGACCCGGCGCTTCTCGCAGACCACACTGGGCGATGAGCTGTCACTCGGCGACGTCGGCGAGGCCGAGTTGTTGGCGGCGATGGACTGGCTGGTCGAGCGCCAGCCGCGGATCGAGCGCACGCTCGCGCGCCGCCACCTACCCGGCGACGGGGACGGCAACGCGTTCGTGCTCTATGACCTGTCCTCGAGTTACATGGAGGGTCGCTGTTGTCCGCTGGCGACGCTGGGCTACTCACGCGATGGCGTGAAGGGCAAACTGCAGGTCAACTACGGGCTGATCTGCAGCCCGGACGGGCGCCCAGTCGCGGTGTGCGTGCATGAGGGAAAGGTCACCGACCAGCAGACCGTTCCCGACACCGTCACCGCGGTGTGTGAGCGGTTCGGGATCGAGAACGTCGTGTTCGTCGGCGACCGCGGAATGATCACCCAAGCGCACGCTGCCAGCCTCAAGGAGCAGGGCGTGGACTTCATCAGCGCGCTCAAGAGCGTGCAGATCCGCTCGTTGGTGAACTCGGGCGATCTACAGCTATCGCTGTTTGACGAGGTCAACCTCGCGGAGATCACCTCACCCTTGTTTGCCGGCGAGCGGCTGGTGGTCTGCCGCAACCCGGCCGTCGCGGCCGAGCGCGCCCGCAAACGCACCGCACTGTTGGCCGCGACCGAGGTCGAACTCGCCAAGGTCAAGGCCAGCGTCGAGGGTCTCCGCGGGCGACTGCGCGCAGCTGACGCCGGGAAGATCGGCGAGCGCGCCGGCAAGATCATCAACAAGTACAAGGTCGCCAAGCACTTCACCCTGACCATCACCGACGGGGCGTTCGCCTATGAGCGCAAGACCGATCAGATCAACCAAGAGGCCGCCCTGGACGGCCTCTACGCGATCCGGACCACCCTGCCCGCCGAGACACTCGGCGGGCCGGCCGCGGTCCGCGCTTACAAGCAGCTCAAGATGGCCGAGCGCGCGTTCGGAACGATGAAGGACACGATCGAGATCCGCCCGATCCACCATCACCTCGAGACCCGCGTCCGTGCGCACGTGTTCCTCTGCATGCTCGCCTACTACGTCTCCTTCGAGCTCCAGACGCGCTTGCCCGAGCTGCTGTTCACAGACGACACGCCGCTCGCCCCAGCCGACCCCGTCAAGCCCGCCACCCGCTCCGCCTCAGCACACAAAAAGGCCGGCAGCGCCACCACCACCGACGGGTACCCCGCCCACACCCTCACCGACCTCCTCGCCGACCTCGGCACCCTGTGCCGCAACACCGTGCGCATCGGCCACGCCGAGCACACCTTCACCCGCCTCACCACACCCACGCCACTACAAGCCGACGCCCTACAACTACTCGACGTCAAACTCCACGAGTAGCCAAAGCCAAACCAGCCCGCAACACCCGAATCCCGCACCACCACGCGGGATTCAACGCTTCAAATGCGAAAACTTCCGGTTAGGACTCCAGCCAGTCGAGCGCGCCCGGCACGCTGGCCCACAGCTCGCCGCCGCCGGCCGCGTAGTCCACCGCTTCGCTTTCCTCGCCAAAGACGGTGTAGGCGGGGCGCGGCACCGGCAGCTTCTTGCGGCCCGTCAGGTAGGCGGGGATATGCGGGTTGAGCTCGCGCGCCTCGGCGCGCAGGCGGCGCGCCCCGGCATCGTCGCCCCGGCAACGGAACGCGGCGAGCGCCTGCGCGTAGACGAACCCGGGCAAGCGGTCCTCAGCGTAGACCACGAACAAGTCCTCGAGCTCGTCGTAGACCTCGAGCTCCAGCAGCCAATGCGCGTGCCGGTAGCGCAGCATCTGGTTATCGCGAGGGTTCAGCCGCAACAGCTCACGCTGATGCTCGACTGCCTCCTCGCGCCGCCCAAGCCGCCACAGCGTCGCGGCGAGCGCC
>JADGRB010000265.1 GCA_017881315.1 Pseudomonadota bacterium | reverse complement strand
GCGCGGTCCGCCTGCGGGCGGTCACGGAGAAGAAGGGACTGACGGCGTTCATCGATCGCTACCGGATAGTGCAGGCGGTGAGCAACGTGGTCGCCAACGCGGTGGAGATCAGCCAGGACGGCGGCCGGGTCGACCTGGCGGTAAGACAGGTGGGCGACAACCTCGAGGTGGCCATCTCTGACACCGGTCCGGGGATGGCGCCCGAAGAGGTCGACCAGATCTTCGATCGGCACCGCTGGGGAAATGACGGACGGCGCCGGGCGAGCGTCGGGCTGGGCCTGGTCATCTCCAAGGAGTACGTCGAGGCTCACGGCGGGCGAATTCGCGTTCAGAACCGTCCGGGGAGCGGGTCGACGTTCATCATCGCGATCCCCATGCAGCCACGGGGCATCCCCCCGGAGATGCCGCCCCCGAAACGACGCGCCCCGAGCCCGCCGTCCCGGTCCCGCTAGGAGCGGCAGCGAGCCACACCCCGTAGATACAAGGGTGTCGGTCTCACGGTCCGCGACGCTTGCCCGCAGGGGCACGGGATGTCTGCTATGCGGCGCCTTCTCCCGGCGGCGAGCTGTCGCGCCGGCTTCGGGCCCGAAGGTCGCGAACCGTTCGTATCCGCCGGAAGGTCTCATACCCGATCGTCGTCGTCGCCAACCAGAGCAGACCCGCGCAGACGCCAGCACCGATATCCGAGAGCCAGTGGGTGCCGAGGTAGACCCGCGAGGTGGCAACGGAGAGGACGAACGTCGTGCCGAACGCGATCACTGCCGATTTCTGTCGCCATGTCGTGAGGGCCCGGAGGGCCAGGTAGGTCAGCCCGCCGATCACGACAGTCGAGCCCATGGCATGGCCGCTCGGAAACGAGTAGCCATCCGCACGACGCAGCATCTCCGCCAGAGCGGGCCGCGCCCGCTCGAAATATCGCTTGAGCTCTAGGTTCAAGACTGCGCCGCCGCCAGCGGTGACGAGAAGGTAGACGGCCCATCGAGGACGCTTGCGGATGAACAGCGTCCCAGCCACGAGAGCGCTGAGGACCGTCAAGACCGCGGGTCCGCCGATGACCGACATAGCCGCGAAGAATGTGGTGGCGCCAGGCGTACGTTCCGAGACGGCGCTGTCGTGCCAGCGTTGATCGAGCGCTTGCAGGCTCGGATTCTTCGCTACCACCAGCTCCGAGAGATCGCCGAACGCGTCGCCGGCAAAGGCCGACACGGCTGCGCCGATTCCCAGCAAGACCACCACCGGAAGGTAGTCGAGAGAACGGAACCTCGTCGTGAAATGCGCGGTCCGGATGAAACCGCCGTGCACGAGCGGCTTCATCAGGCTGAGGATCCCCCAGAGAATCAGAAACAGAACGACGAATGCGGCGAACGGAAGCATGTTGGGCCTTGCGAGGACGCGGCGGCACTCTGGTTGGACGTTGCGGAGGGCTCGGAGTGAGAACCGCATTTCAATAGCGAGGGGGTATCTTACTCGCGCCGCCCCGGCTCGCCCAAGACCCTGCGTACTCGGGGCGGGCGTGCGGCCTAGACGGAGACGTTCGGCCTTGCGGCTGTTGAAGGTCAGAAAGAATGTCCGCTCGACAGCCAGCGTCGTGCTCGCGTGCTAGCGTTCCTCATGCGCGCTCTGCTCTTGCTCGGCGTCCTCGTGCCGACCGTGGTCGCGGGCGCAGCGATGGCCGTGCCACTTGCGGATCTCAGCTCCGGTGAGCGCGAAATTGACGACGCCATCTGCCAGGACTTCAGCCAGGCCGCTACCTGGAACCTAGCCTGGACCGCCACGTTCGTCGTCGCGGCGATGGGGAGCGCCGGCTATGCCGCGCTGGCCCCGGTTGACTGGCTCGGGAGTGATTCCCGCGCGGCGTTGTACGTGACCGCCAGCAAGGCCACCGTCGGCGCGATTGCCAAGCGCGTAGACCCGCTCCACATCGACGTGGAGCGGTTGTGTCATGATCCCCAGCCGGCGTCCGTCAGGGCCCGGCACGCCTTGTTGGTCGAGGCCGCCCGGCATGAGAGCCACGCGTTGATCCTGAACATCCTCGGCGGGCTTGCCCTCAACACCGCCGGCCTGCTCTATCTCGGCTACGGGCGCGACGCGTGGCAGACCGCCTGGATCTCGTTCGGCGTCGGCACGACCGTCTCCGTAGCGTCGACGCTCACCGCGCCGGTCCAATCGTGGCTTCTGAGGCGTCGGCTGGATCGCTCTCGACGCATCGTCGTGGTGCCCATGATGGGCCGCGACGGCAGCGGCGTGGCTCTCGCCGGGACGTGGTAACCCGGCTCAGCGCGGCGACGCCTGGGTGCCCGATCGCACGGCCTCGAGCTGGGCGGCGATGGCGGCGCCGAAAAAGATCGCGACGGCCGAGAAGAAGGTCCAAATCTGAAGCGCGACGACGCCAGCCAGCGGGCCGTACACCTCGCCGAACGACGAGCTGGCCCGGAAGACAACGCTGAAAGCGACCGTCACGATGGTCCATCCCGCGACGCCTATCACGCCGCCGAACACGAGCCACGACCAGTGCGGTTGACGGCGATGCGGCGCCCAGCGCAGGATTCCGCCGAACGCCGCTGCGGCGATTCCCAGTGCGAGGGGCCAGCGGAGCACCTGCCACGCCAGGTAGGCGCCGCCGGCGGCGTCTCCCGACAAGTCGCGTCTCACGGTCAGGATCGCGCCGGCGCCGATGAAGGCGGCGAGCACCACGACGGCGAGCAGGAGGGCGCGGGCGTACTTGTGGATGGACGGCCCATCCTTCTCGATGCCGTAGAGGCGGTTGATCCCGCGGGTGAGCTGGGCGGTCGCGGTCGTGGCCGTCACCAGGGTGCCGGCTAGCCCGAACACCAGCGGCAGGAGGCGGTGCTCGAGGCCGACCCGTTGCGCCTGCGCGAAGACCCTGGTGAGGAGGCCTCCCGCCGGTCCGGGTACGGCGCTCTCGATGGCGCGCAGGATCGTTCGGCTAAAGGCCGCCTGTCCGAACTCGACCGCCAACCCCACCAGAGCGATCAGCCCCTGCACGAACACGAGGGAGGTGACGAACGCGAGCGAGCGCGCATGGCTGAACCCGTCGGCGGTGCGAAGGCGGACGAAAGCGTCCCGCACCAACTTGATCCAGCCCGTGGCTGCCAGCGTTCGCCAGGCGTCGTCGCCCGTCAGGGCCCAGGTCTCTCGTACGGGGCTGGCGGTGCTCATCGAAGACCACGATCGAAGCGTCGGTCCATTCAGATTTCTCCCAACAGCCCGAACGCGGGATAGACCACGAATCCGCTGAAATCGACGGGTCTCACCGCCGGGAGCGAGGTCGCCGTCACCGATGCCGAGCCGAACATCTCGGCCAGCGTCAGCTCGACACCGAAGAAGAGGTGGCGGTAACCGAGCGCCAGCCCGGCCTGCCCGCCGACGTAGGTGGCTTGTCCCTCGAAGCTGGCCAGCTCCGTGTCGCCGCCGGGGATCGACAGGCGCAGCGCGGTGGCGAAATGCGACCACAGGAGCTTGGGGCCCGCCCAGATCCGGTACCAGCTGCGCGAAGTGCCCACCAGGACCGGGACATCCACAGTCCAGCGGGTGAAATCGTCGACCTGCAGGATCGGAATGATGTCGCCCACCGGGATCGCGTACGCAGAGCGTGACAGGCCTGCGCCGACGGTCAGGTCGAACGGCGCCTCGTCGTGCCGGAGGATCTGGTAGCGGGTCCCCACCCGCCAGCCGTCCCCCGCATAGCGGACGCCGATCTCGAAGCGTTCGACAGGCGTGTAAGCGAGCGCCAGGTGCGGTCCGACGGAGGGCGGGCTCGCGAGCACGTTCACCCCCGCCTCGAATACCTGTCGCTCCTGGTCGGCGGTCAGGCTGCCCTGCGCCGCCGCGTCGGAGAGGGTCTTGCCGGCGTCGATCGCACGCACGATCGCCCCGGTGGGAATCCCCACCTCCAGACCCGCGGTCGCCTGGAAGTGTCCCTTGGGCGCCACGTGGGCAGGTTGCATGGTCGCGAGCGAGGGCGCGCAGGCGGCAAACGCGGCGGCGATCACGGCAAGCCCGGTCGGTCCCGATGCGCGCGTCATCCGGGGATCCTATGTTGATGCACCCAGCTCGGCGCTGACGCCATCGCGCGTTTCAAGGCCCGGCGGTCGCTGGCGCGGCCGGGTCAGCGGCGTACGCGTGAAGCGCGGCGGCGTCCGGTTGGGGCGCGGCGGAATCGACTGCGGGCGTGGGGGGTAGGGAGGTGGACGGCGAGGCGCGACGAGGGCCTGGGACGCGCGTCCGCGTTCGCGGGGTTCGAGCACTCGCGCGGGCCGCCGGCACGCATAGGGTGATCGCCCCGGGTTTGACACGAACCTTGAGCCGCTTCTCCGGCGGGCGGGCGCCGCCGTCGAGCTCGTAGGGGATCTTGCGGGCGAGCGCGATGTCGATCTTCTTCCCGCGCGTCACCTCGACAAGCGGCGAGCGATCGAGGTGGCCACCCGCGACGCGCGATAGCACGCGAACCCACTGCCATGTGCTGCTCGCCGTAACCACGGCGACATCCAGCATCCCGTCGGATAGCGAAGCGTCTGGAAACACAACCAGCCCACCCGTTACCGTGCCGACGTTGCCGATGAGGACCAAGCTCGCCTTGCCCTTGAACCAGACCGCGCCGTCCACGCGAACGGTCATGGCAACGCTCTTCGCTCGCATCGCCTTGACGCCACTGCGGATGTAGGCGACGCGGCCGAGTCGCCGCTTCGTGGCGCCGTCCACGTCACGCATGACGAGTCCGTCGAGGCCGGTGCCCGCCATCACCACGAACCGCTCGCCGTTGATGACGCCCACGTCGAGCTTTCGCCGGGTTCCTTGCAGGCCGATGCGGACGGCCTTGGCGATGTCCTTTGGGATGCGGAGATCGGTGGCGAGAAGATTGGCGGTACCGGCCGGGAGAATCGCCAACTCCACCTTCTTGAAACCGGCCAGCGCGTCGATGCAGCGCTGAACCATTCCGTCACCACCCCAGACGAAGATCAACTCGGCACCCTTCTTCACGGCTCGGTGCACCGCCTTGGGTGCCTTGCGGGTGTTTGGGACCTCGTACCAGATCGGGTCTGGGTAACCGGCGTCGGCGAGCACCCTGCGTAGCTCGCCCAAGCCGTCGCCGAGCTTCTTGCCGCTGTGGGCCACCACCGCCACCGACTTCGTCTTTGTCTTCGCCATCGAGACGTAACCCAGTGCCGACTCGGCGGCGCTGGCGAAGGACTTGCAGTCTTTCCGGGCAACCCTCGGAATAGCGTGAAGGATCATCGAGAACGTTACGGAATGGTGACGGGCGGACTGCTGCCGGCACGGAGTCGTTACGCTTACGGTTCAAACCCACGCGCCAACGTCGTTTGCTCTGCGCTCGTCCTGGCATGGGTTGGATCGGTCGGCATGGCCCGAGCTGAGACTCCCACCACCCGAGAAGCGCCCAAGGACGCGCCGACGGTCGCGAACAATCCGCCGCCCATCGCGCCGCCGTCGCCCGACGCTCCGCCTCAAAAGGTCGAGGAGGCCAAGACGACCGCCAAGGCCGCCGCGCTCACCCCTATCGTCCCGAGCCCCAAGAATCCCCTGCACCCGGCGTTTCAGCTTTACGCCGAGATCGATCTACCGATCCTGGGGATAGGGGTCGTATTCGCGGAGTCGCGGCTGACTCGCTCGCAACCGGCGTTCTGCGCGCCGCTTTGCAACCCGGCCGGTCTCAACTCGCTCGATCGCACCACGGCGGGCTATTGGAGCCCCGGGTGGCAAACCGCGTCGGACTACGGTCTTTACGCGATCGGCGCCGGGGCCGCGACCTTGCTCTTCCTAGATGAGGGGTTTCTTCCGGGCCTCAACGACGCCGCCGTCGTCGCCGAGGCGGGGCTCGCCGCAACCGCCGCCGCTACCATCATGACCCTGGCCGCGGGCCGGCCGCGTCCCTTCCTCTATGGAGAAAAGGCTCCACTTTCCGATCGCAACGGCCCCGACGCGGGGCTGTCGTTCTTGAGCAGCCACGCCGCCATCAGTTTCGCGATCGCGACCTCCACCGTCGTGACCATGCGACGGCTCCACCCCCACTCGAAGGCACCTTGGATCGTGATGGCCGTCGGGGGTGCGATGGCCAGCTTCGTCGGCGCGGCGCGGGTTCTCGGCGGCATGCACTTCATCACCGACGTGGTGGGTGGGGCGGTCGTCGGCACGTCGCTGGGAGTGCTGGTCCCGTCGCTGCATGCCTCGCCGGTCGCCATCGTACCGATCGCGGGAGACGGGCAGCGCGGCCTCGCGCTCAGCGCCCGATTCTGATTTTCACAGCGCCACCTTGGAAGGAGCTCGCCAGAATGAACCCCCCGCATCGCCGATTCCCCCACCGCCTAGTAAGCGCCGGCGGGCCCACCACCGGCCGCACTCCCAAGGGAGAAGACACGTGATCACTTTGATGGCGGCGCTGCTGATTGTCGGCGGGCAGGCCGACGCCGCGCCGCCCCTGCCCGTACTGGAGTTGCAGACGCCGCCCGCAGGTCTTGCGGAGGCACCGAGGTCGCCGCCTCGCGAAGTGTACGAGCTGCATCTGGCCGTCGACATTCCCGTCACCATCGTCGCGGGCAGCGTGGGCCTCATGCGCGTCTTCTTCACGGACCAGCTGGCGCGAAAGAGTTGTCCCTGCGACGCGTCCAGCATCAACGCCCTCGATCGCGGGACCGTGGGAAACCACAGCTCGGCCGCGGGCATCGCCGCCAACGTCACGGTCTACGGCGTGATGGCGGCGCTTCCCCTTGTCGATCTCCTCGATCTCAGGCTTGGGCGCGCTTTTGGCGAGGATCTGATGGTCTATGCCGAGACGCTGGCCGTCGACACCGCGCTACAGAACGCGACGAACTTCATCGTGGCACGCCCGAGACCCCGCACGTATGCGGGGGATCCCGCTTCCCTCGCTTCGGGCGACGGCTATCTCTCCTTTTACGCGGGCCACGTAGCTACCGCCTTCGCCATGGTTTCGGTGGCGGCGTTCACCATCCGCCAGCGTTACGGCGAG
>JADGRB010000264.1 GCA_017881315.1 Pseudomonadota bacterium | reverse complement strand
GCGGCCCCGGCGGCCCCGGCGGCCTCGGATTGCCAGTTCGGATGCCGACGTGTGGAGAGGGTGATCGCCAGCGCCGCGCCGCAGAGCCCGAGGAGCGTGTTCGTCGCGTCGAGCCGCCCACAGGCGCCAAGCGCCGCTTCGATGTCGACCAGAATCGCGAAGGACCAGAGCGTCGCGCGGACGGCGCGGGTGGCGCGCGATCCGTCGGACGAGCCGCCGAGTCGGGCCAGGCCGACGCCCGCGACCCAGAGCGCGACCACGCCCCCGACGAGGACGATCACGCCGCCACGGAGGGTGCCGGGCGACGGCCCGTCGCGAGCGCTGCCGCCGTCGCCAGCGCCGAGAGGGCAGCGCCGGCCAGGGCGGGGAAGCCAGCGAACGGCGCCGGCAGCGCGACGGCGATCCAGGCGACACCCAAAGCGAATGCCAGGCGCCGCGAGAGATGTGCTCCGGCGGCGAGCGCGGTCACTTGCGGCGCGAGCGGAATCGCAACGACCAACCCCATCACCCATCCCGCCGGAGATGCCACCACGCAAGCGACCGCCGTCGCGAACAGCAGCAGCGCCTCGGCGCGGTCCTGGGAATCACCGTCGGCGGCGCCCCCGCGAAGACGTCGTGCCGCCCAGCCCAGCCCCAGGATGGCCAGCACGAAGGGGAGAGCGCCGCTGGCGATCGACGGGGATTCGGGCGCCAGCAGGCGCGGAATGCTGGCCGCCGCCGGCACGTCCCAGACGGAGGTCCGGTAGTCGCGTCCGTCGAGGTGGGTGATGCCATCGTCGCGGGCGCTGGCGGGAAATCTCGTCGCGGGGAGCAGCATCTCGTCCGTGCCCCCCTCGCCGTAGAGGGCCGCCCGCGGGAGAACCGAGAAGAAGTACTCGCCCAAGCGAGCCGGTCCGCAGATCGCCAGCGTCAGCCCCAAGATCGCGAGCCCCGCGCCAAAGGCGGCCAGGGCGGCGCGCGCGCGTCCGCCCGCCCAGAGCACCGGCAGAATTCCGATCAGCGCCGGTTTGAAGGCGGCGCCCAGCGCCAGCGCGGCCCCGGCGACCAGCGGTCGCGCGCGCGTTCGCCAGGCGACCACCAAGAGGAAGAGGACCAGCAGATCGATCTGACCGCGCTCGAGGTGCCGGTAGAGGGGAAAGAAGAGCGCGCCCGCCACCAACGTCACGGCGCGATCCCGGCGACGATTCGCGAGCAAGGGCGGAAGCGACCCGGCTCCCGAGAGCAGCCCGGCGCCAATGAAAGCCGCGATCATGCCGGCCGTGAAGATCATCTTGGCGGCGCGATAGGGCAGCGCGGAGAGCGGCCGGAAGAGCTCGGCGATGAGGGGGGGGTAGAGGAATCGACTGTGGTGGAAGATCGCGATCCCGTCCCAGAGGGCCGGCGCGGCGCCTGCGCCGATCTGATTGAGATACGGATCTAGACCCAGCCGGCGGGCGTTCCCCGCGATCCAGTAGGCGGCGAAATCCTGCTGCAGCGATCGCGAGGCCAACCAAGCGCCGATCGCGACGACCGTTGCGCCCGCCGCGATCGGGGCGATCGAGATCAGGGCGGCCAGCGCCGCGGGGGGCCGCTTCAAAGGCCCTCAGCGCGTGCGGCCGAAAGCGCCGAGCGCCGCGTCGTCGCCCCGTTCGAACGCCGCCTCGGCGTCGAGGCTGGTCTGGTCGCGGCCGAGGGTGGCGACCGCCAGGGTCTGCCCACCGCGCCGGTAGGCGACCGTCGCGTCGCGCCCGGCGAGGTTCCCCGTCACGTCGATGCGATCCCAGCTCTCGGCGTGGCCGACATAGTTGACGGTGACGTCGTACTGCGTGCTCCAGAAGAACGGCGGCGAGGTGAAGGCGACGTCGCGTCCCAGAATGTTCAGCGCCGCCGTGCGCCCCATCCGTTGCGCGACCGCCCAGTGCTCGATGCGCACCGACTCTCCGGTCGGCGCGTAGGGGAAACGGGCGACGTCGCCGGCGGCGAACACACCGGGCGCGCTGGTCCGCAGCCGGTCATCGACGACGATGCCCCGATCGACGGTCAAGCCGGCGGCCTGGGCGAGCTCGAACGCCGGCCGGACACCGACGCCGAGGACCACCAGGTCGGCCGAGAGCCGCTCGCCGCCGGAGAGCACCACCGATTGGGCGTCGATGCTCCCCGCCGTCTGGCCGAGGTGAAAATGGACGTCGTGCTCGACGTGGACGCCGCGGATGAAATCCCCCAGCTCGGGGCCGAGCGTTCGCTCGAACGGGATCTTGTCCGGCGCCACCACGTGGACCTCGAGGCCGCGGGCGCGCAGCGAGGCGGCCACCTCCATGCCGATGAAGCTGGCGCCGATCACCACGGCGCGCTTGACCCGCGTGGCCCGGGCGACGATGTCGCGGCTGTCGGCCAGCGTGCGCAGCGTGTGAACGTGCGCCAGCTCGGCGCCCGGCAGCGTCGGGCGCACCGGATCGGCGCCGGTGGCCAGCAGCAGCGCGTCCCAGGCGACCTCCCGTCCGTCCGCCAGCGTGAGGCGGTGGGCGGCCGGATCGATCGCCGTGACCCGCGCCCCCAGCGCCAGCGCGATCTTCTGCTCGCCGAAGAACGACGGTGGCCGAAGCGGCAGCCAGTCCTCGGGGGCCGTCCCCGCCAGGAAGTCCTTCGACAGGTTGGGGCGATCGACGGGGAGCGCCTCGTCGGCGCCGAACAGCAGGATCTCGCCGTCGTATCCCTCGCGGCGCAAGGCCTCGGCCGCCGATTCGCCGGCCGCCCCGGCGCCCACGATCGCGATCGTTCGCAGGGACGACGGGCGCCGCAGCGAAATCGGATCGCCCCGGCGGGCCCCGACCCGGATCCGTCCGTCCTGCCGTTCGACGTCGTAGCAGGGGAGGGGATTGAGCGCCGGCGCGCGCAGCGGGGTGCCGGTGCGGAGGTCGAAGCAGGCGTGATGCCAGGGGCAGCGAATGGTGTCGCCGACCACCCGCCCCTCCGCGAGGGGACCGCCGTAGTGCGTGCAGTTGGCGCTCACCGCGTGGAGCTCCTCGCCGTTGCGCACCAGCAGCACGGGCTCGCCGCGCGCATGGCCGAGCAGCGATGCGCCGGCGCCAACCTGGTCCTCCGCGATGCCGGCCTCCAAGTCGGGGCCCGAAAGCTTGGTCTCGCCACCCATGCTGGTCGGTCAATAGAGTTGCAGGCCCGGCCCGAGGTTACAAGGCCCCTCGCGATCGCGCTGCGGCACCCGCGAGGTCCGCCTGCGGCCCGCGCGATCCGGCACTACCAACTCCGTCGGGCTTGTGTAAGATGCGGCCCCATGGTGCAACGTCGAAGAAGGACGTCCCGGTCGGCAGTCGTTCTGTCAGCCGTGGCCGCCGTCATGTTGGTCTTTGTCACGACCCCGTCGTCTCCGGCGCGTGCCGCCGACGACACCGAGATGCCGAAAGCGAAGACCGACTACAAGCCTCAGGTGGAGGACCAGGATCGTCCCAAGGACAAGTCGTTGCTGGAGAAGACGCCGGCCGACGCGGCGGTGGCGAGCAAGGCGCAATCCGGTGAAGAGCCCGCCTTCTATCAGCGCTGGCAGTTCTGGGCGATCACGGGCGGCATCGTGGTGGGAGCGGTCGCCGCCATCTGGGGCGGCGCGGTGCTGTACCACACGATTCGCGGCGGCGATGTTCGCCCCTGCAATACGGCGTTCCTGACCTGCGCCGGTCAGGGGGAGCCCCGGTGACGCGCCTCGGTCGACTCCTGGGGCGGCGTTTGGGGGTGGCCTCCTTGGCGCTCGCCCTCGCCGGGCTGGCGCTCGGCGCGGCCGGCTGCGACAGCTACCACTATTACGACATGGACCTGATGTTCAGCTCGGCCTGGGTTGGTGGCATCAACAGCGCCGGTGCGGCCACTCTCTGCAAGGTCGAAATATCGGGAGCGGATTCGCACGAGATCGACCTGAACAACTGCGGTCTCAATAACAACAACTCGAACTATCCCGACGTGGGGACCTTCGAGTTCGCCACTTTCGCCGACTCCGGGACGCTGACGTTCGCGGTCAACGCTTACAATGGCTCGCCGCCCGGGGCCGCCTGTCTCTTCGGCGGGGGTACCACCAGCATCAAGGCCAGCAGCCAGATCACCACCATGGGGATGATCACGATAGAGCCGAATGGGACCGGCTGTCCCAACGGCCAGTAGCGTCTCCGCTCCGCAGGGCCGCGGGGGCAGGGCAGATAGGCGGCGGTGCCGCCCTCAGGGCGTGTCGTCGTACCGCTCGGCGCGGCCGAAGATGTCGTCGCGGTAGCGGATGAAGTAATAGAGCGAGACGGCGCCGAAGACGACGCCGGCCCCGAACGAGATGTTGGCGGCGAGCGCGAAGTGGCGCTTCTGATCGAGATCGTCCATCGCCAGCTGTCGGGTGGTCCCGTTCGGCTGGAGCTGGGACAGCTCGCCCAGGAAGCCGCCCGCGGCAAAGGAAGCCAGCGCCAGCGCGGCCGATCCGTAGGCGGCGTAGGGCGGCCAGGTGCGCCGTCGCGGCAGGTTGTCGGGATTGAGCCGGATCTGCAGCTCCTGCCCCGGTAGCACCTCCACCCGCGAGGCCCACGGGAAATGGCCATCGGCCTCGACCCGCACGTTGTGCTTGCCCGCCAGCAGCGTCCCGGAGATGAGCGGCGTGACCCCGAGGTAGGCGTTGTCGATCGAGACGCGCGCCCCATCGGGCTGCGAGGCGACCTGGATCTTGCCCGGGTCGACGTGGGGGCGGAACAGCTCGCCGGAGGCTTCCTGGACAGCCTTGATCAGATCCTCGACGCCGCCTTCGACCAGCCGGAAGACGCGGCTCTCGACCTTGCCGTCCTCGACGTTATCGAGGTTCAGGTTGAATCGGAATTGCTTGCCGCGGGTGCCGACGCTGCCGGCGACGATCCGGCGCACGCCCAGCGAGACCCCGGCGCGCCCCAGGCAGGAGATGTCGTCCAGACAGTCCTGTGCGCGCCGCTCGTTCTCGACGCCGAGCCGGGCGCGGAACTCTTCCTTGCCCGCGATCTCGAAGCCGCCGTGCTGCGCGACGTAGGCGATCAAGACCTCGGTGAGGTTGTCGGCCAGCTCGGCATCCTTCTCCGAGCTCCCGAGCACCAGGACCGCCATCTTTTCGCCGGCGCGCGCCGGGCGCGGCGACACGGCGAGGCCCAGCGTCGCGGCGAACGCGCAGGCGATGGCTCGATCGCGGGCCGTGCTCATGGCGTCGGGTCCGCGCAGGTCGACGAGGTGCCCGACATGCTGCCGGCGGCCGGTGGCTGGCAGAGCTTCGACCGGCACTGGCCATCCGTCTGGCAGTCGATGCCGCCGGGCAGCAGCGGCGCGCAGACGGAGCCGGCGCAGAACGACTGTCCCGCGGTCCAGCGATCGGCCGCGCAATCGGCGTCCGTCTGGCAAAGGGTGGTGCAACGATCGGGTGGCAGGCCCGGGATCGGTCGACATTTCATGTTCCCCACGCAGTTCTTGTCCGTCGCGCAGGGATAACCGAAGAGGCCCGGAAAGCAGGCCGCGGTCGCGCTGCCCTGGTCGTCGAAGAAGGGGAGGCAGGCCTCCCCGATGCCGGCGCGGGGCGCACAGCTGCCGGCCGCACAGGGACGAAGGCAAGTGCCGAGATCGGTCGCCGCCGTGGTGGAAGGCGTTTGAAAGAAGCAGGACGTGCCGACGTCGCGGGTGCAGTCGGCGTCCTTGTGGCAAGAGTTGCCGCGGTAGGAGTTGGGGGTGGCGCAGTGGCCGCCGTTTGCGTCGAGCAGGCAGACGAACATCCCCTGGTTGCTGTCGAAGATCGTGCATTCGTCATCGCGGCTGCAGGGGATCGTGCACAGCTTGAGCCCCTCGGCGGCAGAGGGATCTTCGTCGCTCAGGCACTTGCCGACCAGACAATCGATGTCGGTCTCGCAGATGAACCCCAGCAGGCCCGGGATGCAGATCGCCGGATTGGCCGGGCCTGAGATCTTCTGGAAACAAAAATGGTTGGGCGGACAGCGTCCCTGCGAGTCGCAGTTCGGGACGCAGATGTCGGGCGCGTTCGACCCCGGCGGGACCAGCAGCGGCAGGCAGGATTGACCGGGCGAGCAGAACGACTCGCCGCTCTTGCAGTTCTTCTGCAGGCAGTAGAGATGGTCGGCGTCGAAGGTGCTGTTCTGGGTGTAGAGATCTTTGAGAAAGGTGGCTACGCAGGTCGAACGCACCGGATCGGTGCAGTCGCTGTCGACCTCGCAGGTGGTCATGGTGGTGCAGACGCCCTCTTGCGCCGTCACGTCGGTGCGCAGGCAATCGAGCCCTGGCCCGCAGCCGGTCGCATCCGTCGATTGCGACGGATCGCAATACTCGAGCTTGGCGTTCCCCTGCACGCAGACCGCGTCCTCGTCGGGCAGCGACATGGCGACATCGCCGCAGCGGGCGGTGCAGAAATCGGTGCCGGCCAGCAAGCTCGCCGGATAGCAGACCATCGGCTGGCCGTTCTGATCGACGCCGCAGCCCGGATCTTTGGCCGACGTGTCGCAGGTGAAGATACGCGCCTCGAAAGCGGACTCCTCGACGCGACAACCGATGGTCGCGCTCGCGAGCGCGATGACGCCGACCGCGCGGCCCATCGCTGCGCGGGTCCTCCACCGCGGGCGGCTCACTTGATCATGCTCTTGACGAACGGAGCGTCCGGCGCGGTCGGCGCCAGCTCGAGGTACTGCTTGTAGTTGTCGTTGGCGTCGCGGGCGCGTCCGGCGCGCATGTAGCACTTGCCCAGGAACTTGTAGACGGCCGGCAACCGCGGGCTCATCTTCTTTGCCTCCTCGCCGCGTCCGCAGGCGTCGGCGACTTCTCCTTGGCCGAGCAGCTTGTCGGCCTCGGCCAGGACTTCCCGCGCCCCGCGCGGCGGCGGCTCGGTGGCGGCCACCGGGGTCGGCGGGGCCGCGGCCGGGGCGCTCGGCGCGACGACCCCGACGGCCGTCGGTTTCGCGGCCGACGTGGAGGTGGACGTGAGCGGCGCGCGGTGGTGCTTGGCGCGATCGCGTGCAGGGATCTCGCGCGGCGGCGCCTCGGGCGTGGGGGGCGCCTCGGGC
>JADGRB010000530.1 GCA_017881315.1 Pseudomonadota bacterium | reverse complement strand
GCCCCACGGTGATGTCGTCGGTCGCGCCGTACCACAGGTCGGGGCTGAGCGAGAACGGCTTGAACACCGCGCCGCTCGACAGGTTGATCTCGGCAAACGCGTCGAGCAGCAGCTGGCCGCGCGGGAGCGTGAGCTGATCGGAGCCCCCGGCAGGTGCGGCGGCGGCCGGGGGCGGAGCGGCCGCGGAATCGGGGGCGGCGTCGGCGCGTGCAGTCGCGAGCGTTGCACTGAGCACGACCCCCACGGGCGTGAGTGTCTTATAGAGCATTACAGCTCGAGCGAATATCACACATGTTTATTCACGACACGGTCCACGTGCCGGAAGTGCAAACCGCATTTCCCGAAGCCGGCATGGCCTTCGATACCGATCTCGCCGCGGCCGCGGCTTCGCGCAAGCGCATGTTCGATCGGGTGTCTGCCGACGGCATGCTGATCGCCGGGATGCATCTGCATTTCCCCGCTTTCTCACGGCTGGCCCGCCGCGGCGACGGCTATGCGCTTTACCCCGAGGCCTGGGTTCACACCATGGAAGCACCCTAGCCTATCGATGGCATGAATCCGTAGGTTCGACCTCCCCGACCTCACCGGCTTCAGTGCGCACGAGACTCCGTCTCCGGGACCGCGAAGGAGACGGTGGCGCGATCGAGCGGCTGGTGGTTGGCGTTCGCAAGCGTGATCTCGATCTTGTGCGGCCCGGCAGGCGGCCCAGCGATGATCAACTGCTCGCCGCTGGCGTCCGCCCAGTGCCAAGCCGGACATCGCCCACGCATCGCGAACCTCCCTCGCGCGTTGAACTATAGGCCGAACCGAGGCTCGACCTGTTCTGTCTGATGTCAGTGAACGGTCACGCCGTCGCGGCCAATTGCTTGTCGTGGCCGCTGGTCACGACGGCAGCGGGTTGCCGGCCTGCTCCTGGACCATGTAGTCGGCGTACCAGTCCGCCCAGTTCGCATCATGCTGGCCGGTCCGCTTCTCGTGCTCACCATGCGCGGCCGCCGCACGACGCAGTGCGGTCGCGAGGTCCCGCGACGAGGTGAATGTCGTGTCCGCGTCCACGCGTCCGGGCAATCGTGCCGTGACCTCCTGGAGCAGCCAGCCGTTGCCGTCCGGATCCTTGAACGAGGCGAACGAGCGATAGCTGCGCTGCTCGGGGTCCCGACCGCTGACCCGAAGCCGCCCGAACAGATAGGGCTCGTCTGCTCCGGCGTACACGTCCGCCGCACCGTGGAATACGTCGCTGACCACGACACCGCGACCGAGCAGTTCCTTGCGGGCGGCCTCGATGTCGGAAACGATCAGGTATAGTCCCTGGGCCGAGCCGGGCGCCGCCGCGGTCACGTTCTTGCCGAAGATGATCGAGCATCCGGAGCCGGGCGGCGTGAACTGGATCACGCGGTAATCGTCGCCGGCGGCAAAGTCGGCATCCAGCCTCCAGCCCATGTCGCCGTAGAAGCGCTTGGCGCGATCGACGTCGGCCACGGGGATCACGACGATCTCGAACTTCATGTCCACCGCCCGCGCCTTCGGCGTCTTGATCGCGGCCGTCTCGGTCCTCTCCTGAATGTCGGTCATCGTTCTCTCCTTGATGGTTGGGAGTTGCATTGATCCCTTCACTCCGGCGTGGACTGCCAGAACTTGAGGACGGCGTCGGTCAGTTCGTCAGGGCATTCCTCCGGGAGAAAGTGGCCGCAGCCGTCCCCCGGACGAGCCTGCTTCGGCGCGATCGCGCCGCCCTGCACATGGTCTCCGATGGTCGCGACAGTCGCGCGCAACGCGTCGCCGACGCCGTCGGATCCGCCAAGCGCCAGGACCGGCATCGTCAATCGCCTGGCCGCGCGCGCCTTCGCCTGCGCCAGGCCGTCCGCACCGAAGTTGACCCGGTACCAGGCGAAGCCGGCCCGCATGGCGCCGGGCACCGAATACTGGCGCGTGTAGTCGTCAAGCGCGGCCGGCTCGATCGCGTAGGAGCGCGTGCTCTTGGTCGCGAAGATCCAGGCGAGATAATCTCGCTCGTGTCCCTGCACCAGAATCTCCGGCAGGTCGTTCAGCCGGTTGAACGCGAATTGCCAGCTCTTCAGGTTGATCGCCTCGCTCGGAATTCCACTCCCGAATGCCGTCACGCCGGGAATGTTCGACTCGGTCAGCACCAGCCGTCTGACGTCCGTCGGATAGGTCACGGCGTGGGCATGCGCGATCCACGTCCCGACGTCATGGGCGATGATGTCCAGGCCTCCCGGTCCCGCGAGACCTGTTACCTCGATGAAACGATGCAGATCGCGCGCGGCGGTGTCGAGATCGTAGCCTCCCGCGGGCTTGTCGCTCTCACCAAAACCCCTGGGATCGAGCACGACCACGCTACGGCCAGCGCCGACCAGCAGGGGCACGACCTTGCGCCAGGCGATCCAGCTCTCGGGCCATCCCGGAAGCAGCAACACCGGGTCGCCGCTGCCGGCTGTCACGTAGTGGAAGCGGATGCCGTCGATCTTGGCGACATGATGTTCGATCTGGTCGGCACTCGCGGCGCTCCCGGTAGCCACCATCAGCCTGGGTGCCGGCTCGGTCTGCATCGC
>JADGRB010000529.1 GCA_017881315.1 Pseudomonadota bacterium | reverse complement strand
TCGGCCATCGCGCGCGCCGCCGGACCGATCTGAAGCGAGTAATCGACCGCTTCGTCGAGGGTCGCGGCGCCCCCGAGGTGCAGCGGCATTTCGACGGGCTCGAACGAGACGTCCTTCCACCCGGCATCGCCGAGGATCGCGCGCACGCGAGCGGGATCGGACATGAAGAAGGGCCCCGGCCGGCCCTCGCGCAGCATGTCGGGCATCGCCGACTCCGGCAGCAGGCGCATCACAGCCTCGAGCGGGCGCGCGGCCCAAGGGTTCTTCGCGAGGTCCTGCCAGCAAACGAACGAGAGCCGGCCGCCGGGCCGCGCCGCCCTGCGCAAGTTGCTGAACGCCGCGCGGGGATCGTCGAAGAACATGACGCCGAAGCGCGAGTACACGGCGTCGAACGCCCCCGGAGCGAACGTGTATACCTGCGCATCTCCCAGCGCGAGCGCGATCGTGGAACGTCCCGCGACGCGTTCCCGCGCGCGCTCGAGCATCGGCGGCGATATGTCGACGCCGAGCACCTGCCCGGACGGGCCGGCGAGCTCGGCGAGCTGGAGCAGCGTCTGGCCGCACCCACACCCCACGTCGAGGATACGCTCGCCCGCAACGACGCCCAGCCGCTCGATCGCGAGGCGCCCCAGCGGATCGATGAGCGTGTCCGTGCGGTCCTGCATGCGCACCCATGCCTCGCCTCCTTTTTCGACGAAGGACTGGCTAGCGCGCGGGGGCTCGGGTGGGCTCATGAAGACGAGACGTCCTTGTGATGACGGGGACGCGATCCGGTTACAGCTTCGGCGATGGACCGGAGGCCCGCAACGCGGCGAGCTCCACCGACTGCGTTCCGGTGTAGCCGCAACTGGAGGTTTCGGTCAGCGTCGTCCCGCTGACGGCCGATGGGGCGCCTCGAGCAAATCGGACAAGAACACCGCGGGCGGACGTCCGCCGGAGGTTGAATGCATCAGCTCCCCTTCGGCGGACAGATAGAGGCACAGCGGGGTTCGATCGTGCTGCGACATCCGCGCCACCAGCGCGGCGACGGCGGGTTCGGGCGAGTCGGCGTCGCCGGCCACGCAGACGTAATGAGAGTCGAGGTACTCGTAGATCTCTTCCTTCGCCGTCGTCTTCTCCACCAGGGCGCGCGAGCCACCGCAGGATTGTCGGCCGACAACCAGCAGCACCGCCCGCTTGGATTCGCGGGCGGCGACCAGCCCCTCGGCGAGGCTGGCGTGCCAGAAGAGTGGCGAAACGAAATGTGGATGTCGGCCGGCCGCCCCCATCGCACCTTCCTATCACGAGTTGATTCGCCCTCATTTGCCGGGGCGATCGGCCCATCGCGTCCGATCGCTGGACTACGACAGCATCTGGTCGCCCCAGTCCTTGATCTGATACTCCTCGATGAGACCCTCCAAGAAGAACGGGTCCCCTTTGGCGAAGGCCTCCGCGGCGGCGCGGCTGCGAAAGAGAGCCATGTTGCCGCCGGCAGGATCCGTGAAGGGGCCTACCCCCACGACCTCGCCGCGGGCCACGAACTCGTCGAGGAACTTCTTATGGCGGGGGTAGACGGCGAAGATCTCGTCGCGGCTCTTCCCTGCACTGCGGCCAATCACTGCGAACAACATGCTGCCCTCTCTTTCGATTGCCCCAACCGATCCGCCTACTGCTTGGTGAGAACGATTTCGCCCATCGCCGTCAGGCCGCCGTCCCCCGGGCCGGGAGTTTCATGGAGGGCGCCGCCTTGCACGCAGTAGGAGCCTGTGGACGTCATGCCGTTGTCCGTGGTGGTCAGCGTGCCGCCCGAGGTCGAGTAGGTACCGGGCGTGTTGGCGCTGCTCTCCGGGGTAACCGACTCGCAATTGCAGGCCCCAGCTGCGTCGGTCGAACAGCTGTACGAGGTGATCTTACCCGCGTCTACTGCCTGGCTCCCCGACTGCTCGAGTTGAGCGCACGTGAGCCCGTAGGGGGTGCACCCGCTTGGATAGTGCTCATGGGCCGTGACCGTGGCGCTGAGCGCGGAGCTGTATGTCCTGTCGGCATTGTAGGTCACGGTGCCGATGAACACGTACGCGAGCTCGCCCGATGCTCCCGCGCAGACGCTGCTGAGGTCCTTGGTCGCGGTGAGGCACGACTGGGTCGACTGGGTCACCTTCCAGGTGCCGACGATGTCGCCGCCGCACGCGGAGACCGTGGGGCAACCCGCGCCTCCGCCCCCCGTACCCCCCGTCTGATTACCGACGCCGCCGGCGGCGCCGCCTCCGTCCCGACCGCCCCCGCCGTTTCCGGCAGCCCCGGTCTGCCCACTGCTGCCGCCACACGACATCAGAAGGAGAGCAGCGCCCATCACCGCATGACCGACGGGAGGTCTTGTCATTGCGTCATTGTCGTTGCGGTACGGCTCTTCGGCAACCAGTGCGGGCGAGGTGGGCCACTTCGCCCGTTTCGTTCGTTCAGGCTCCGCCGGGATGCGTGAAGGCCGCCATGCGCTTCTTCATCTCCTCGGGCGACAGGTCTTCGACGTGGGTTCCGATGGTCCAGACGTGGCCGAACGGATCCTCCAGAGTACCGGTTCGGTCGCCGTAAAATTGGTCCTGCACC
>JADGRB010000263.1 GCA_017881315.1 Pseudomonadota bacterium | reverse complement strand
CGCTGCCCAAAGTGCGACGAAGTGGTGCTGCGCTTTTCCGACTCGCGGCGCCTGCAGGAGGACGCGATCGCGCTCTACCGCCGGAAGCACGGACTGCTGTCGGCGGACGAGATTCGCGCGATCCGAGAGCGATTCGGCCTGACCCAGAGCGAGCTCGCCCATCTCCTGCACCTGGGCGCGAACACGATCTCGCGCTGGGAGTCGGGAAGGAACGTACAGACGGAAGCGATGGAGATGCTGCTCCGGTTGGTAAGAGATTTGCCGGGCAGCCTCGACTATCTTCGGCGGTACGCAGCTTAGACGGACCTCGCGCGTCTAGTAATCGTGGAGGTCGCGCGCTACGCTTTTTGCGCGTGGTCGACTTCGATGCGCTGTACCGACAACACGCGCCCGCGATCACCGCGTCGCTCGCGCGCTCGTTTGGCGCGCGTCGCCTCGATCTGATCGAGGCCGCCGTTCAGGAGGCTTTCGTCTCCGCGATCGAGAGCTGGGGTGCGGATGTCCCCGAGCGCCCCGGCGCGTGGCTGCAGGTCGCCGCGCGGCGTCGGGTGATCGATGCGATCCGGCGCGCGGCGTGGATGGCACCCGATGAAGCGCTCGACGAGATCGAGGCGCCCGCCGCTGTGCCCGATCGCGACGAGGATCTGTTGAAGATGATGTTCGTCTGCTGTCACCCGGCCATTCCGCTCGAGAGCGCGCTCGCGCTCGCGTTGCGCACGCTGTGTGGCTTTCCGGTGCCGGCCCTGAGCCGCGCGTTGCGGCTCGACGAAGCCGCCGTGGAGAAGCGCCTGATGCGGGCGCGTCAGGTGTTGCGAGAAGAGCACGTCGAGCTCGAGCTCGACGGCGCGCCCGACAGCGAGCTCGCCCTGCGCCTCGATGGCGTCCTACGCACGCTCTACGTGTTGTTCCTCGAAGGCTACAGCGCACATGCCGGCGATACCCAGATCGACGAGGATCTGTGCCACACCGCGATCCGCCTGAACGGGATGTTGCTCGCGAGCAGGTTCGCGACGCCCCGCGGCCGCGCGCTGCAGGCGCTGTTCTTGCTGCAGACCGCCCGGCTGGCTTCGCGCGTCGACGCGGCCGGCGACATGATCCCCCTCGATCGGCAGGACCGCGCGCGCTGGGACCGCGCCATGATCGCCGACGGGCTCGAACATCTCGGGCGCGCCGCGACGGGAGACGTCGTGTCACCGTTTCATCTCGAGGCCGGGATCGCGGCCTGCCACGCGCTCGCGGCGACCTACGCCGCGACCGATTGGCCGCAGATCGTCGCGCTCTACGACCAGCTGCTCGCGCTCACGCCATCACCGGTCATCGCCCTGCAACGCGCGATCGCCGTCGGGCGAGCCAACGGAGCGCGCGCCGGGTTGCGCGCGCTCGAGGGTCTCGTCGGAAATGACCGTCTCGAGGACGATCCGGTGCTCGCCGCCGCGATCGGCGAGCTCGAGGCGGCGCGCGGCGATGTTCGCGCCGCGCGCACGGCGTATCGCCGTGCCCTCGAGCTCGCCGGCACGGCACCCGAGCGCCGCTTTCTCGAGGAGCGCCTCGCGGCGCTCTGACGAGGCCTCCCGCGACGGCCTCGACTACGGCTTCGGAAAGGCCCCGAGCATCCGCACCTCGGTCGCGCCGCCGACCTCCGCGTGCGGCGATTCCCCGGCGATCGCGCACGCCTCGTCGATGTCGCTCACGCGTACGAGGAAGAAGCCGAGCACCGCCTCGCGCCCTTCCGCGAACGGACCGTCGATGACGAGCCCCGCGCCTTTGCGGCGCACGGTCTTCCCGCTCTGCGCGAGCGCCTCGACGCCGGCGTAGAGCCCGCGCCGCTTGAGGTCCGCGGCCCAGTCGACGAGCTTTTGGAACAGCGCCTTCGATCGACCATCGGACGCGAGCTGCGCCCAATCGACGCCTTCGTCGCGAAAGATCAACATCGCGGTCTTCCGCGTATCGGTGTCGCTGTCGTTTCTGTGGCTGTCGTTATTTTGGGAGGTCATTGCGCGCTCCTTATGCTGCCTTTGGGTACGGCTCGCCAGTGCCGGTCATCATGTAGCTTGCGAGGCTACGCAGGAAGTACGGCCAAGCGTCGCTGCATCGTTCGTAGACCTCATTCTTGGCGGGATAGCCCGAGTGGACCAGGTGAACCCGCGTCCCGGTCGCCGTCTCGCCGAGCTCGATCGCGAGCGTGGTGCCGAGCCAATCGGGGTTGTTCTCCTGCGCGATGCACGTCATCGAGATACCGGTTCCGTCGCAACGGTCGATCCGGAACGTAACGGAGCGCCTCTCGCTCGGCGTGGCGAACCGAAACGTGGCTTGCTTGCCGTCGAAGTCGGCGTCCTGCGCCCACCACGCGCGGTAGCCGGCCTCCGTGGTGATGGCGGTGCGAACGCTGGCGACCGGGGCGACGATTTCGATCTTGCTGTCGATGGTGAACATGGTTGTTTCTCCTTTGACTGGTCGTCGAACGGGCCGCGCAGTTCCAGACAACGACTTGCAAGATCGCGAAACTCCACGACTTCGGGTCGCGACCCCTGACCCTGTTAGCCCCGCCGCCCGGCGATGCCGTCGGCCGCGCTCGGCTGCGGCGCGCGGTGTCCCGTGGCGTCGGTCGTGCGCGTGCCGACCTAGAGGGACTGGTGCAGCTTGAGAAGGCGGACGCCGCTGCCTTCGATGGCTTTCAGAAGGGCGGGGCTGGGGGTGCCGCAGATCTCGCCGTCAAAGGAGGCGACCTTCATGATGGCGGCCATGAGCTCACCGAGGTTGGCGGTGTGCTGGAGGAGGGAGTCGGAGTCGCGGTAGCGCTCGTGGACCATGCCCTCCGACTGGTCGTCGCTGAGGAACACGTCGTACTCGAGCGTGCCGGTATCCTTGTTGCGGGCGGATTCCATGCACAGGGCGGACAGACGCTTGAATTCGTCGAGCTTGCCGGGGTGGATCTTGACCCGGGCGGTGCAGTAGAGCTCCTTCTCCTCCATCGCGTCCTCCTTCGGCCGCTGGCCACTCGCGCGCGTCACCCGCCGCCCGGAAGCCAGTCGGGGATGGAGGTGCGCGAGGTCCCGGCCGCCCCGTTTCCCCAGCGGCGACGAAACGTCTCCGCGAAGGCCGCGCGTGCTGCCGGCAACCGGGACTTGAGGGCGTCGGACAGCGTCTCGTCGACGCGTTCCAGGACTTCGGGCGCGATGCCGAAAGAGCTCCAGGCGAAGCCCTCGGCGTACATCGCCGCTTCCCCGTCGTTGGCAGGGGGTGGAAACGCCTTCGCCTCTCGGAGGAACGGGATCAGGTGTGCCTCTTCGGTGGCCAGGTGCGGATCGAGCAGCGCCGACAGCTCCGCTGCGATCGAGACCGCCGCCTCCTTCGCGGGCAGCTCGGCGTATGCCCGCTCGCCCCGCTCGAGGAGCGGATCCATGCGGCGGTGGTCGGACGTGAGGCCATCAATCACCGAGCCGACCTCGGGGTGCTGTTGTTTGAGGTTGGGGAACATCCCGTGATCCTCCGCCTCGTGGTGCCCATGGAGTTTGGCGTGGAATCCCTTCCAGTCTTCCTGCAGCGCCGCCGACGCCGCCCGGTCGCCCGCGGCCAATCGGGCGAGCGCGTTCACGATCAGGGCGATGTCGCGCCGAAAGCCATGGTGCGACATCATGAGGGCAGTCGCCATCGAGGCGCTGCCGTCGGCGTTCAGAAGTGTCGGCGCTTTTTGCGGCATGCGCGGGAATGTAATTCGGAGTCGGCGAGTGTCAACCGTCGCTGGCGGGAGCGGTGCCCACCGTCGAGTGGCTGCGCGTCGACGGCGGTCGGATCGTGTCCGTCCATCTGTTCTTCGACCGCGTGTCGTTCAAGCCCGCCAGCGAGGAGGTGGCTCGTCGCGTGCCGAAAGGTGCGATCGAGCGCGAAACGGCGGCGCGACACTAGTCTCAGGCTCGACACGGACTTCATCGCGTCGCGGGAGCGCGAGCTATATCCACCCCACGCGCGAAGTCGGCCGGAAATTGGAGGGGCGCCCACGATGACGCGATCGCCCGCGACGAGCAATTCGTTGTTATCCCTTCGCAGGTCAGGAATCGTTTGAGCGAAGCTCTCAACGAGCTTGCCCCCGCCGCATCTCCCCGGCATTCACAGTCGGCCGTCCGTCCGGCTGCGTCGGAATCGCGGCCTCCGCGACGGGTTTGACGGGAATTAGTTTGCGGAGGGCCGTTTTTTGCTAGTGCGACGGTGTACGAAATGTAATATCGGAGCGTACATCTTTGAAAATTGTAGTTGGGGGGAACGTGAATCGCTTAGCGGGTGGAATCGCACTTCTGCTGCTGCTTGCCTCTGGTTGTTCGAGCTCGCCGGGTACAGGACACCCAGACGGGGGCGGAGGCTTGGACGGTGGTCACGACGGGATCGTCCGCCCCCCCGATAGCGGACCCGATGGGCGGCCGACCGGCCCGGATGCCTCGTGCGGCAACGACAACCGGGACAACGGCCTCGCCTGCAGCTGCGCCGCGCAGTGCAAGAGCAAGTTCTGCGTCGAAGGGTACTGCTGCAACAGCGCCTGCCAGGGAACTTGTCAGACCTGTTCGCAGGCGATGTCGCTCGGCATGTGCACGCCGGTCGCGGCCGGCGTCAAGCCGAGCGACCCGAGTCAGTGCCAGGCCGCCGCGAAGACGTCCTGCGGAAAGGACGGAACCTGCGACGGCAACGGGGCCTGCCGAGTCTATTCACTCGGCACCGTCTGCACCCCGGGGACCTGTCAGGGCGGCCAGATCGCCGGCACCTTCGTTTGCGACGGCACCGGCGCCTGCCGCGCGGGCGCGGTCACCGTCTGCGCGCCTTTCCTTTGCAGCACGACCACCAATCAATGCAAGGCGACCTGCACCGTCGACGGGGACTGTGTCTCCCCCCTCAAGTGTCTCGGCGGAAGCTGCGGACCCAAAGGTCAGGGCATCTCCTGCGGGGCCGACTCCGAATGTGATTCGAAGCATTGCGCCGACGGAGTCTGCTGCAACACCTCCTGTGGCGGCGCCTGTCAGTCCTGCAATCTGGTCGGATCGCCTGGCATCTGCACACCGACCCCCGCCGGCCAGCCACACCCGCTCTGTCCCAAGCAGGACTCGACGACCTGCGGAACGACCGGGATGTGCGACGGTCAGGGGGGCTGTCCCCGCTATCCCATCAACACCGCCTGCGGTCCCGCGACCTGCGTCGACGCCATCTCGGGCAAGTCGACCCAGACCTGCGACGGTCTCGGGACGTGTCTCACCGCCAAGACCTTCACCTGCGGAAACTTCGCGTGCGCGAGCGGCGCCTGCACCGAGTCCTGCACCAGCCAGGCCGGGTGCGCGCCCGGACACAGCTGCACGATCCCGGCGGGAAGCACCGTCGGGACCTGCGGGAAGAAGGTGGACGGCCAGACCTGTAGCGCCGACGCCGACTGCGTGAACGCGCACTGCGCCGACGGGGTCTGCTGCGCGACGACTTGTACGGGCGCCTGTCGCAGCTGCGCGGTTCCCGGCTCGCTCGGGACCTGCACGTCGATCGCCGCCGGCGGGGCCGATCCGCATGGCGTCTGCAAGGACCTGACGGCCGCGATGTGCGGGACGGACGGCAAGTGCGACGGCGCGGGCGCCTGCCGAAAGTACCCGGTGGGCACCGTCTGCGCGCCCGAGAGCTGCTCGGGCAGCAGCGACACGCCGCAGTGGACCTGCAGCAGCACCGGCACCTGCGTGAAACCGAACGTCACCAGCTGCAGCCCGTACCAGTGCAACAGCACCGCCTGTTATACCGCCTGCAGCAACGACGCGCAGTGCGTGTCGCCCAACACCTGCGGAATGAACGGCGTCGCAGGCTCCTGCGGAACGAAGCCGAACGGCCAACCCTGCTCGAACAACAACCAGTGCTCGAGCGCGCAGTGTGCCCAGGGCGTCTGCTGCGGCACGGTCTGCAACACCGCCTGCCACTCCTGCAACATTGCCGGCAGCTTGGGCACCTGCGTGGGCATCACGGCCAGCTCGGACCCCCAGGGAATGTGCGCCCTCCAGGCTCAGTCGGGCTGCGGTACGACGGGGCAGTGCACCTCGGGGCAGTGCACCAAGTGGCCCGCCGGGACGCAGTGCAAGGCGGCCACCTGCTCGAACGGCAATCCCACCACGACGCTCACGCCGGCGGCGAAGTGTGACGGCGCCGGCAATTGCGCCACGCCGGCCACGATGAGCTGTCCGGGGATCTGCGCCAACGGTGGCTGCGGGTTCCAGGCTCAAGGTGGCGTCTGCGGGGCGAGCAGCCAGTGCGCCTCCGGGTTGACCTGCGTCAGCGGCATCTGTTGCAACACCGCCTGCACGGGCGCCTGCTCGTCCTGCAATCTGACGGGCAAGGTCGGGACCTGCTCGCCGGTGGCGGCCGGGTCGACCTGTCGTGCCGCGAACGGCGCGTGCGACGTGGCCGAGACCTGCAACGGGACGTCGCTCGACTGCCCGGCGGATGTGTTCGCCTCGTCGTCGACGGTCTGCCGGGCGGCGGCCGGCACCTGCGACGTGGCCGAGAAGTGCACCGGGACCTCGACGGCCTGCCCGGCGGACGCGCTGGCGCCGTCGTCGACGGTCTGCCGGGCGGCGGCGTCGACCTGCGACGTGGCCGAGAAATGCACCGGCAGCTCGTCGGCCTGCCCGACGGACGTCTTTGCGTCGTCGTCGACGGTCTGTCGCGCGGCGGTGAGCACCTGCGACGTGGCCGAGAAATGCACCGGGACGTCGTCGGCCTGCCCGGCGGACGCCTTTGCGTCGTCGTCGACTGTCTGCCGCGCGTCGACGGGGACCTGCGATTCGGCGGAGAACTGCACCGGGAGCTCGACGGCCTGCCCGACGGACGCGTTCGCGTCGTCGTCGACGGTCTGTCGCGCGGCGACGGGGACCTGCGACGTGGCCGAGAAATGCACCGGCACGTCGGGATCGTGCCCGTCGGACGTGCTCGTGACAGCGGGAACGGTGTGCCGTGCGTCGGCGGGTGCTTGCGACGTGGCGGAGACATGCAACGGGAGCTCGGGGTCGTGCCCGACGGACGTGCTCGTGGCAGCGGGGACGGTGTGCCGCGC
>JADGRB010000262.1 GCA_017881315.1 Pseudomonadota bacterium | reverse complement strand
CTGCCGCCGCACGCCTGTCCGACCTGCGTCCCTGCGCTCTGACAGGTGCCGGTCGTCATGGTGGCGGTGTCGTTGCCGAAACAGACCAGGCCCCGGTCGCACGGATGCATCGAATCGCAAGAGCCACCCATCGCCACCACGGCGGCGCACTGGTGGGTCGCGATGAGGCATCTCTGCCCGCTCGCGCAGGTAGTGCTCGAACAGTCGGCGCCCACCCCGAGCGGGTCGGCGCACATGCCACAGGCCGCGGTGCGGATCCCCTGGCAAGTGCCGCTCGTGCACTGGCCGTTGAATGCGCAGCTGCCGCCGTTGGCGATCGAGCCGGTCACCACACAGTCCGTGGGCGGGTTGTTGTCGAAGAACTCCTGGCAGGTGTAGCCGGCGAACTCGGAAGCGCACGCCTCGACCTTGACGGGGCTGTTTCCGGTCTGCGGCGCCATGAGCCCGTTGGTGCAGAGCAAGGTCTCGCGGGTCAGACAGGTGGCCGGATCGCCGTAGTTCTCGAGGAGGTTGAAGCCGCTCCCCGTCGCGTCCGCGGGCAAGGTGCAGGTCGAACGCTCGTTGCAACGCTGGGCCGCGATGTCGCCGCAGGCCTTCGCGATGCTGGGGCTCGAGCTGCTGACGCTCCCGCAGCCGGCCATCGCGACCGAGAGCGCCAACCACCAGCCCCCGATCGCGATCCGGGCGAATCCAATCTTCATGAGCGAGATGATCCCCTGGCCGGTGGCGGCGTCAACGATAGAGATCACGGAACGCGAGAATCTACGGACAGACGGCGCGCCAGTCGTCCGACGGGAGATACGATCCGACCAGCGCCGCCAAGGTCGGATCGTAGCTCTGGAGCTCCGCCCGGGTGTTGACGGCATTCTGGACACCGTTCGGCGGGGTGGCCTGAGCGTTGGCGTCGAACCAGTCCTGAACCCCCTCGGCAAAGTACGCGCCGGCGTTCAGGTCGGCATAGGTGTCGGCCCACAAGCCGGCCGCCATCGCGCTATGGTAGTCGTTGCCGAGGGTGCTCTCGAAATTCGGGTCGATGGCGCTGGCGCCGAGATGGATGGCGCTGGCGAAGATTTGCACCAGGATGTTTTCGCCGCTGTACGGATCGCCGTCGCCGCAGAGGAGGTTCTCTTCGCCGGCGGAGCTGACGGGTCGTGCCAGGGTCGCCCCGACGCCGCGGAGGGCGTTCCAGTCGGTCCCGGGAAACGCCGTGGTGAGATCGCGATACTCGGGGATGTCGGTGGTCACCTCGCCGCGGGCGATCACCGCGACGCGCATGTTGTCGGCGATGAGCGCCTGCCGGAGCGTGTCGTGGTGGGCGAGCATCCGCACCACGATGAGGCAGGCCTGGGAGAGCGCGGCGTCCGACGGCTGCGGCGATCCCAGCACGGGGATGCCGTTGGCGTCGAGGTACTTGGCGTAGAAGGGATCGAGCCCGAGGCCGCCGGGGGGCGGGGCGGGCGCGGCGTTGCAGCCGGCGGCCGGCTGGTCGGCGCCGATGTATTTGGTCTCGCCGGTGCAGGCGACGAGGGCGCCGAGAAGACAGAGCGCGCCCGCGGCGAGGTCCGGGCGGCTCAAGGCTCGGACGCGGCGCGCGTGCGGCCCGCGCACGAGCCTTCAATTCGCGCGAGCAGCGGCGAGCGCGGCCAGCGGGCGCGAAACCGGGCCGCTTCGGTGTGGGCCGCGCCCGCGCGCCCGGCGGCGCAGGCCACCAAGATCCCCGTCGCCTCGCGCTCTTCCCCGAGCAGGCTGGGGGCCCGCTGGCGATCGTAGGCGGCGAGCAGCGCGGTGGCGTGCGCGACGTCGCGCCGGGCGAGCGCGGCGTTCGCGGCGGCGAGCAACGTCGTCTCGCCCGCCAGGTCGGACGCGTCCCCTTGGGTCTGCAGGGCGGGCGCGACGCGCGCGTGGCGATGAACGTGCTCGACCGCGGGCGGCTTCTCGGCGATCGGTCGCAGCTCGGCGGCGGCCTGCCGCATCGTCGGCTGGCCGGGCGCGGCCTGCGCGATCTCCGCGCGCGCGATCGCGCGATGCGCGTCGAGGGCCTGCGGGTGGCGGGCGCGAACGTGCGGCAGAACGTAGAAACCGCCGGCGACGGTGCTCCCGACCGCCACCGCCACCAGCGTCACCTTGAGCACGCCCGCCAGCGCCGAGGCGGCCGGCGCGATGGCGAGCCCCAACCCCGCGGCCACCTTCAGCTCCACACCCTTGCGGACCCGCGCGCGAGAAAGCTCGTTCGGCTGGTGAACGTCGCGCGCGGCGGAGATGATCGCGCGGGCCTCCTGGCCGAGCTCGGGGGGCTGGGCGTTTCTCATGGCCGCGGGCCCCCGTTGCCCGCGCCGTCGTGCCGATCGCGGTCACGGTCTCCGTTGCGGTCTCTGTTGAGGTCTTGGGCCCGCTCCTCGGCGGCCCGGATCCGTCCCAGCGCCTTGTCGAGCAGCTTGCGCGCGGCGCGCAGCCGCCAGTAGGCGGTGTTGAGGTTGACGTCGAGCGCCTCCGCCGCCTGGGGGACCGAGAGCTGCTCGATGTCGACCAGCACCAGCACCGCCCGCTTGTCGTCGTCGAGCGCCTCCAGCAGACGATCCAGCAGGACCGCCGCCTCGCGCCGCGCGACCAGGTCGGCCGGCCCGGCGTCGGCCGAAGCCACCGCGGGCGTCGGCGTGAGGGTGTCATCGGTCGAAGCGACCAGCCAGGCGCCCCGGCGTCGCAGCGATCGCCGGTGATTTCGCGCGACGCGCATCAAGATTCCGAACAGCCAGGTCTGCACGGAGGACCAGCCCGCGTCGAACGAGCTCCAGCGCCGGTGGACGACCAGGAACACGTCCTGCGCGGCGTCCTCGAGCAGCACGTCCGGGACGCCGAGACGTCGCAGGTTCCGCCAGACGAACGGGAAGTGCGAGTCGTAGAGGCGGCGGGGGGTCAGCGCCGCCGGGTCCGCGGGCGCCGGGTGCGCTCCGGCGTCCCCCTGGGCCTGCGGCCGGCCCGCCGGTGCGTTGACGATCGCCTCCACCTCCCGTGAATGGCCGATCGGGCGCCGTCCCATGGCTAGAAGTTTAGCTCCCAACCGAGGCTTCCGCGTAGCCAGATCGGGGCGGGGCGGAAGACGGCGCCGACGCCGGCCAGCGCGAAGCTCGGACGCTCGAACGGAACCAGTCCCTCGACGCCGAGGCGCAGCGCGTTCCGCATCGTCAATTTGACGCGCAGCGCGCCTTCCAGGAACGCGCCAGCGAAGATCGCCGTGGCCGCGCCGGGGTTGTTCACGCCGAATCCCGCGGCGTGGGTTCCCGTGACGGCCGCGCCCGCGCAGAGGTTGGGTCCGAGGCGCCGATCGGGGCGAGCGGTCAGGCAGGCGCCGAGGCCGACGTCGACGGCGTCGAACGATCCGCCCGCGCTGGGTTTGGCGGCGCTCGAAGCGTCGCGTGGGAACCAGAGGTCGCCCCGCAGCTGCGCCGAAAATGTGCCGCCGCCGGCCGCGAACCGCGCGCCCAGGCCCATCGCGCCGTCGGGCATCTCACCGGAGCCGATGAGGATGGCCGCGCCCAACGCGAAACGGCTGGCGCGCGGCGGCTCTGGCGGCTGGGGCGGAGCCGGCGGAGGTGCCGGCGGTGGCGTGACGACCGGCGGAGCGGCCGACGGGTCCGCGGCCGGGTTGATCATGAGCGCGATGACCAGCGCGGCGGCGCGCCCGAGCTCGGCGCAATCGGACGCGCTGAGCTTGCGCTCGCCATCGCGCGCCCCGACCTTCGTGGTGAGCGTGAGCTGCCAGGTGTTGCCGGGATCGCGCGAGACCGTCGCGTGGACCTCGGTCGCTTCGGCGGCCGGTGCCGCGGTGCCCGCCATCCGCCGCACCTCGGCCTTGATCTCGTCCTCGCTGGGACAGCCCTCGGGCGCCGTCCAGGTGATGGCGATCGTCGCTGGGCGGGACGGCCCGGGCGGTTCAGCGGCGCCCACCGCTCCGGCGGCGACGGTGGCAATCAGGATCGCGAGCACGCCGCTCAACGCGCTAGCCCCCGATAGGCGTCGCGCAAGATCCAGAAGGCCTGCTTCTTGGTGCCGTCGTTGGCGACCAGCCCCTTTCGATTCCAGCCATCTTGAATCCCGGGGAGCGGTCGGCGCGGCGAACGAAAGTCGACCAGAATCCAGGGGGACATCCCGCGCACCGCCGGGACCTTTCGCAGCATGGCAAGCTGGTGGCGGTAGAGGTCGGCCTGGTACTCCTCGGAGAAGCGCGTGAGCGCGTCGGCGTGCAGGCCCGCCTTGGCGTCGGCGCCGAACTCGCTCACCACGATCGGCTTTTGAGTGGTCGATCGCCAGGTGAGGCCGTCACACTTGGCGGGGAGCCCGTCGTACCACCCGACGTATTCGTTGAGGCCGATCACGTCCAGGTCGGCGCCCAGCGGATCGTCGATGGTGACCTCCCGCGGGCCCGACGCGTGATGCTCGAGTGCCGCGGTCAGCAGGCGCGTCGGATCCGCGGCGCGCGCGTCGTCGATCAACGTGCGAAGGAATCGGGTGCGGGCCTCGGTCACCGGCGTCTCGTTGCCGACCGACCAGAGGATGATCGACGCACGGTTGCCGTCGCGCGCGATCTCCTCGCCAAGCTGGCGCCGCGCGTCGGCCAGCGTGTCGGCGTCGTCCCAGGCAATGGTCCAGTAGACGGGGATCTCGGACCAGACCAGCAGACCCAGGCGGTCGGCCGCGCGGGTCATCTCTTCGTTGTGCGGGTAGTGCGCCAGCCGGACGAAGTTGCAGCCGAGCTCCTTGGCCAGCCCGAGTAGCGCCTCCGCGTCGGCGCGGGAGGTGGCCCGCCCGCCGCGCCCCAGCGCCTCCTCGTGCAGCGAAATTCCGCGCAGAAAGATCGAGCGTCCGTTGAGCCGGAGCTCGGTCCCGTGCGTCTCGATCGTGCGAAAGCCGATCCGATCGCGCACGCGGTCTGCGCCGGCGCTGATGTCGACGTCGTAGAGCCTGGGCGACTCCGGCGACCAGAGCGAGAGGGTGGCGGGGAACGAGAAGGCCGCGCGCCCCTGGGCGTCGGTCTCGACCGTCACGCGCGCGTGCGCCTCGGGGATCTCGACGATGACCGCAGTCGGCCCGCGCGCGCCGTCGAGCGCCACGGTGCCGGCCACCCGGTGCGCGTCCCCCTGGGCGAGCCCGACGCGGGCCGCGCGGATGAAGGTGGCCGGCGTCTCGACCAGCCGGACCCCGCGGGAGAGGCCGCCGTAGTTCCACCAGTCGGTGTTCATCGCCGGGATGGCGTCCGGCCGCCGGGTGTCGTTCACCATCACCACCAGGGAATTTCCCTGGGGCCGCAACCGTCCGGTCACCTCGAAGGCAAAGGGCGTGAAGCCCCCCTCGTGGGCGCCCAGGCGCTGGCCGTTGAGCCAGACCGTCGCCCGCTGCGCGGCGGCGCCAAACTGCAAGAACTGCCGGGCGGTCGCCGGTGCAGCTCCCGGCGCGGGCGTGGTCGAATGGTCGGCGCGGGCGTCGAAGGTGCGTTGGTACCAGACCGTCCCTTCGTAATAGAGGAGCTCCGGGCGCTGCGTGTTCCAGTCGCCCGGAACGTTCAAGGTCGGCGAGCGCGAGAAGTCATACTCGACCAGATCCGATTTGTTCTTGGGCTTGGCGTCCGCGAAGTAGCCATTCGGGCGCGGCTGGCTGCGGTAGTCGAGAAGACCGTTGTCGTAGGGGTCGACGATCACGTGCCAGGCGCCATCCAGGCTCTGGCCGGCGCGCCCGTCGGCGAAACCGAGCGCCGACGGCGCGGTGGGCGAGGCGGTTGGCGGCGCCCTCGGGACCGCCGGGGCGCCGCCGGGCGCCAGCGCAAACACCAAGAGCGCCGGGAGCGACCAGACTCTCACCCCGGCAGACTGCCCTGATTTGCCGGCGTCGGTCGAGGGTCTATCATCCCAGCATGGGCGGGCGGTCGCTGTTCTGCGTGGCGCTGGCGCTGGGCGCCCTGTCGGCCGGCCTCGATTCGGCGCGCGCCGAGGACAAGAAACCGGGGCTGTTCGATTTCGAGCACTGGAAGTTGCCGGTCACCCGCGAGCGCGAGTCGGCCGGCCGGCTAGCGCCCAAGGGACTGGACCTGACCCCGGCGGTGCCGGCGACCGCCGAGGCGCGCTCGATCCGGCTGCGCGTCTACGCCGACCAGGATTACCGCGGGCTCACGATGCGCTGGCAGTCGAAGGTGCGGGCGCAGATCGATCGCATCAACGCCGTGGTCGGCCCCGTCTTCGATGTCCGGTTCGAGATCGAGAGCCTCCGGGACTGGGACCGCTCGCACGTCGGCCTGCCGTTCGAGCCGATCATGACCGAGCTCGAGGCCCTGGATCCGGCGCGTGAGGTCGACTGGGTGCTGGGTCTCACCACGCCGTTGCGGGGAGTGGCGACCTCGATTCACCAGGTCGGCGGCGCGCGTCTGCTGGGGCGACACATGCTCCTGCGCGGCATGGACGACGAGCAGGAGTTTCGGGCGCTGGAGGCGTCCTTCAAGCTGCTGTCGCCCGACGAGCGACAGAACCTCTACGCCGATCGAAAGGCGCACAAAGAGGTGGTCATGTTCCTGCATGAATGGGGACACACCGCGGGCCTCCTGCACGACGAGGATCGCGCGATGATCATGAACCCGAGCTACGACGAGCGGCAGACGGCGTTCAGCGACTTCGGCAAGGAGGTGCTGGCGCTCGTGATCGAGCGGCGGTTGGCCCGGCGATCGGAGCCTTACCCGGAGAGCGCGGACCTGGTGGCGCTCTACCAGAGAGCGCCGCCCGACGAAGGGTCCGACAAGGAGCGCGCGCAACTGCTGGCGCTGGCGCGGGAGAGAGCGCGCGCGGGCGCTAGGCGGCTGGCCGCGTCGCCCCAGCCGGCCGCGGGCCGCGCGGCGTCGGCGCCGGCCGGTCCGCACTCGCCGCCGGCAGCCGAGCTCCCCGCGGTCGACGCGGAGGTCTTCAACCGCGCCGTCGCCGCGTCGAATGCCGGCCACCCGGAGGAGGCCTGGGAGGTGCTGTCGCCCCTCGTCACGCGCCTGCGGGCAGGCAAGCCGAACGCAAAGGTCTGGACGCGTGTCGCGGGGCTGGCCGCCGC
>JADGRB010000030.1 GCA_017881315.1 Pseudomonadota bacterium | reverse complement strand
ACGCGGGTGCAGGAGATTCTCGAGCTGCGGCGGGTGCCCATCAAGATCGGGTTCCTCGAAGCGCCGCCGGCTGCGCTGCCGCGCTGGTCTGGTGGGCCGGTGGCGGCGGGATGCGTCTTCTGGGATCGCGCGATGGAGGGGAAGAGCTTTTACACGCTGCCCGCCGATCATTGGAACTGTGCCATTGGCAGCCACACCCACAAGATCGCGTTGCCGGCCGAGCGGGCGGGCGAGCTCGACGCGACGGTCGGTTTCATGGTCGAGACGCGCTACCTGGATCCCGCGGAGGTGCCAGCGATCCCGACGCTCGACCGGGCGCCCGGCGCGGTGGCCTACGCGCCCGCGTCGAGTGACGCTTTCAAGGCCGACGTCGTCCTGATGGCGGCCACGCCGGTGCAGCTGACGCTGGTGTACGAGGCGGCGCTCAAGGCGGGAATCTCGAAGGGCGCCGCCGAGGCGACCAGCCGCCCGAGCTGCGCGATCCTGCCGGCGTCGGCCAAGACCGAGATCATTGCGCTGTCGTTCGGTTGCCGCGGTAACCGGGCCTATACCAAGCTCGGCGACGATGAAATGTACGTCTCCGTGCCCGGGTCCAAGTGGGACGCGTTCGTCGATCGCCTGATCGAGGTTCAGCGCTCGAACCTGACCATGGGGAATTATTACCAAGCCCAGAACGCCAAGTTCGCGTCGCCCAAATAGGCGGCGGCAGAAGCAGACGAGGTTCGATGTCCGTGGCGCCCGTGCTCTCGTCCGAGGCGGTCCGTGCCGCCGCGCTTGCCGCAAAGTTCAGCCTGGTCGGGCTGGCGCCCGCGGCCCCGCTCGATCCGGCGCCGCTCGAGCGCTGGCTGGCGGCCGGTTACGCGGCCGACATGAGCTGGATGGCACGGCGGCAGCCCGAGCGCCTCGATCCGGCCGTGGTGCTGCCGGGCGCGCGCACGGTGATCGCGCTCGCGATCGCCTACCACCGACCCGCGGCCGAGCGCGCCGCCGTGGCTCGCTACGCGCGCGGGCGCGACTATCACTACGCCCACCGCGATCGGATGCGCGCCCTGCGCAAGCGCCTCCTCGCGCTCGATCCGACGCTCGAGACCTACGCCTCCGTCGACACGGGCGTGGTCATGGAGAAGGTCTGGGCGGAGCGGGCCGGGCTGGGCTGGATCGGCAAGAACGGCTGCCTCATCAACCCCAAGCTCGGCTCCTGGCTCACGCTGTCGGTGATGTTCGTCGACCGGGCCGTCGACGCCTACGACGCCCCCCACCAGCGCCGCTGCGGCGATTGCGCGCTCTGCCTCGACGCCTGCCCGACGGACGCGTTCGCCGCGCCCGGCGTGGTCGACTCGCGCCGCTGCATCTCCTACCAGAGCATCGAGAACCAGGGGTCCGTTCCCACCGAGCTGCGCACCAGCTTCGCGGGTCGGATCTTCGGCTGCGACGTCTGCCAGGAGGTCTGCCCCTGGAACTTTCGACCGATTCCCGAGGGGGACGCCCGTTTCGCGCCGCGCCCGCTGTCGGCGCTGTCGCCCGCCGAGGTCGCGGCCCTCGGCCCGGACGAGTTCGATCGCCTCGCCTCCGGCATGGCGCTGGCCCGCGCCCGCTACGACGGCCTCCGACGGAACGCCCTCTACGCCATCGGCGGCGCGCGGGACCGGGGCGCGCGCGCGGTGGTCGAGCGCCTGCTGGACGATTCGGCCCCGGTGATTAAAGAAGCGGCCGCCTGGGCCAAGGCGCGGCTCGGCGACTTGTGACCCAGGCAGAGTGCGCTACGATCGGCGCTGGAACAGGGATGGCCAAACCGCGGGACGACAGGGACGACAAGGACGGCATCGGAACCCTCATCCGGCCGGTCGCCGAGCGCGACACCCTCACCCAAAAGAAGGTCGAGCGTCCGCCGCTCTACGAGGTCATCCTTCATAACGACGACTACACGACGCAGGAGTTCGTGGTCTATGTCCTCATGAAGTACTTTCAACACGACGGGGTGACGGCTCGAAAGATCATGCTGCACGTTCACACCAAAGGGGTCGGCGTCGCGGGCATCTTCCCCTTCGAGATCGCCGAGACCAAGGCGCACCAGGTGGTACAATTTGCCCGCGAGCACGAGATGCCGCTGCAGGCGTCCCTGCGGAAGAGCCAAGAGCCATGACGATGCTCACCCCGGAGCTCGAAGCCGCCATCCGGCAGGCGCTGGACGACGCGACCCGACGCGGCCACGAGTTTTCGGGGCTCGAGCACCTGCTGCTGGCGCTGCTGAAAGACGAGAAGACGGCCGAGGTCGTCAAGCACTGCGGCGGTTCGGTCACCCGGCTGCACGGCAAGCTGGAAGCGTTCCTGGAGACGGAGATCAAGCCGTTGCCCGAGGAGGATCGCGAGCGGGCCCAGCCGACGCTGGCCTTCGCGCGGGTCATCCAGCGCGCCGTCAACCACGTGCTCGGCGCCGGCAAGGCCCAGGCCAACGGCCCCAATGTCCTGGTCGCGCTCTTCGCCGAGCCCGAATCGCACGCGGTCGCCTTCCTCAAAGATGAGGGGATCGGGCGCCTGGACGTGGTGAGCTACATCTCGCACGGGATCTCCAAGCTGCTGCCGGCCAAGACCGGCGTGCCCGGCGACGGAGACTCCGGGCCGAGCGACGAGGACGCCGAGGAGACGCCCGCCGATCCGCTGGCCGCGTTCGCCGTCAATCTGAACGAGCGCGCGCGGGCCGGTGAGATCGATCCGCTGATCGGCCGCGGACCGCAGATCGAGCGCGCGTTGCACGTGCTGGCCCGCCGGCGCAAGAACAACCCGCTCTTCGTGGGCGACGCCGGCGTCGGCAAGACCGCCATCGTCGAGGGGCTGGCGCGGCGGATCGAGCTCGGGGAGGCGCCCCCGGCGCTGGCCGGCGCGACCATCTACGCGCTCGACATGGGCGCGATGGTGGCCGGGACCCGCTACCGGGGCGACTTCGAGGAGCGGTTCAAGGCGGTGCTCAAGGCGCTGGCCGAGAAAGACAACGCCATCGTCTTCATCGACGAGCTGCACACCATCGTGGGCGCGGGCGCGGCCTCCGGCGGCGCCATGGACGCCTCTAACCTGATCAAGCCGGCGCTCGCCAACGGCAAGCTCCGCTGCATCGGCACCACCACCCACAAGGAATACCGCAGCTACATCGAGAAGGACCGCGCGCTGGCCCGGCGGTTCCAGGCGATCGAAGTTGAGGAGCCGTCGATCGAGGAGACCGTCAAGGTGCTCACCGGCCTGCGCGCGCGATACGAAGAGTTCCACGGCGTCGCCTACACCGACAAGGCCCTGCGTGCGGCCGCCGAGCTGTCGTCCCGCTACCTCAACGACCGGCGTCTGCCCGACAAGGCCATCGACCTCATGGACGAAGCGGGCGCGGCGGCCAAGCTCAAGCGAAGCCCCAAGGGACAGAGGACGGAGAGGGCACCGGACGGGAAGGCCATCGTCACCGGTCCTCGGCGGCGGGTCCGCAGCCGCGACATCGAGAAGGTGCTCTCGACCATGGCGCGGATTCCCCCACGCCAGGTGGGGACGGACGACCGCGATCGTCTGGCCAACCTCGAGGCGGAGCTCAAGGCCAAGATCTACGGCCAGGATCCGGCGGTCGAGCGGGTCGCTCAGGCGATCAAGATGAACCGCGCGGGGCTGGGCCTGCCCGAGCGGCCCATCGGCTGCTTCCTCTTCGCGGGCCCGACCGGGGTCGGCAAGACCGAGCTGGCCAAGCAGCTGGCCGAGACGCTGGGGGTGAGCTTCCTGCGCTTCGACATGTCGGAGTACATGGAACGGCACACCGTCTCGCGCCTGATCGGCGCGCCGCCCGGCTACGTCGGGTTCGACCAGGGCGGTTTGCTCACCGACGCGATTCACCAGAGCCCGCACGCGGTGCTGCTGCTCGACGAGATCGAGAAGGCCCACCCGGACCTGTTCAACCTGCTGCTCCAGGTGATGGACCACGGCTCGCTGACCGACAACAACGGGCGCAAGTCCGACTTCCGCCACGTGGTGCTGATCATGACCAGCAACGTCGGCGCCCGCGAGCTGTCGCGACGGATGCCGGGCTTCGGCACCGGCGGCGACGAGCGGTTCGGCGACACCGACGAGGCCTTCAAGCGGATGTTCTCGCCCGAGTTCCGCAACCGCCTGGACGCCAAGATCGACTTCGCGCCGCTCGATCCGGCGGTGATGGGCCTCATCGTCGACAAGTTCATTGCCGAGCTGGCCAAGCAGCTCTCGGAGCGCAAGGTGAACATCGACCTGTCGCCGGCCGCGCGGGCCTACCTGGCCAAGAAGGGCTACGACCCGATGAACGGCGCGCGCCCGTTGGGACGCGTCATTCAGGACGAGATCAAACGCCCGCTCACCGACGAGCTGCTGTTCGGCAAGCTGGTGGGTGGCGGCACCGTCCGCGTCGACGTGGTCGACGACAAGGTCACGTTCGAATCGATCGCCGGCGCGTGAGCGCCGGTTGCGCCGGCGCGTGAGCGCCGGTTGCGCCGGCGCGTGAGCACCGGTTGCGCCGGCGCCTGAGCGCCCAGCTAGGTGTTGCGCGCGGTCGGGATCGCCGCGCGCAGGTGGTGTCGCGCGCGCAGCACCACCAGCAGAGGGAACCCTTCGCCGATGGCGGCCAGCAAGAAGAGGGTCCGCGGGCCGCTCACGTCGTAGAGCGCGCCCGTGGTGAGATTGCCGATCGCGCCTCCCAGGTTGATCGACATGACCAGCAACGCCTGGCCGGTCGCGCGCAGCGGCGCGGGAACCGTCGCGGCGACCATCGCGATGGCCGCGCTCCAGAACATCCCGAACGTCATCCCGTGCAGCGACTGAAGCAGGATCAGCGCCACCGGTGAGCGCGCGCGGCAGACCGCCAGCCAGCGCAGCGCGCTCACCAGGAACGCCGCCGCCAGGAGCGCGTCCAGGCTGAAACGCGTGTGCAGTCTGTGAAAGTAGAGCAGCACCAGCATCTCGGCGACCACCCCGATCGAATAGGCGAGCCCCCAGGCCACGGGCGGCAGGCCGAGCTCGCGCAGGAAGATCCCGAAGAAGACGTTGTAGGGGGCCATGCAGGCCCAGTGCAGGGCGCCCGCCAGGAGCAGGAGGCGCAGGCCCGGCGCGTGAAGCAGCGCGCGGAAGTCGGCGGCGTGCGGGCGGGTGGCCTCTTCGCGCACGCTCCGCAGGCGCGTCGACGCCACGAACGCGCCGCCCAGCGCCAGCCACATGGCGAGGGGAATGAGCGGGCCGGCGAGGTCGGCATGCAGAGCTCCGATCGCCGCGCCGGTGACCACCGCGGCGACCACAAACCCGACCGATCCCCACAGGCGCAGCCGACCGTAGATCGCGCCGGCGCGCACGCGCACCACGGCCAGCGCGTCGGCCAGGCCGCCCATGCCGACCGCGAAGACCGCGTAGGCGAGGTAGGCGGCCAGGATCACGGAGAAGCTCCGCGCCGCCGGGCCGCGCGCCAGGACCAGCGGCGAAAACCCCAGCCAGGCGCCGCAGGCGACGATGCGCAGCACCCGATCGTGCCGGCGCGTCCGATCTGCCAGCCAGGCCCACCCGAGCGGCACGGCCAGCGAAAGGATCGGCGCCACCGCCAGCGCCGTCGCGATCTCCCGGCCCGGCAGGCCGAGCGCCCGGAGGTGCGACGGCATGTACGCCATGTTGATCGCCACCGACTGAAAGAAGAAAAAGTAGAAGACTTCGATCATCGCGTGGCGTGGTCGGGCACCTAGCCGTCGCTGCCGGACTCGGTGTCGCTGTCGATGTCGGTGCCGGCGCGGAAGGGGGAGTGCTCGGCGTAGGCGGCCGCCTCTTCGATCACCCCCTCGGCCTCGCGAACCACGAAGCCGCCTATCGCTTCCGCCAGCGCCGGGTGCCGGATCCAGTGCGCGCTGTGCGTGAACGACGGCGTGAGGCCGCGTTTGAGCTTGTGCTCTCCCTGGGCGCCCGCTTCGAACCGCGTCTGGCCGCGCTCGATCGCGCGCTCGATGAGGCGGTAGTAGCACAGCTCGAAGTGCAGCATCTGGAAGTCGTCCAGGCAGCCCCAGTACCGGCCGTACAGGTGGGCGCCCTTCTCGAAGTTGACGGTCCCCGCCACCGGCTCCCGCCCGCGGTAGGCGAGGGTGGCGACCAGGCGGTGCGCCAGCGTCTGCCGGGCGATGTCGAAGAAGGCGTCGTGGAGGTAGGCGATGCCGCCGTGTCGTTCGACGTTCTCGACGTAGAACGCGCGCAGCGCCTGCCAGTCGCGCGGCTCGAGCTCGTCGCCGGTCGCGGTTCGGAAGGTGAGGCCGTGCGCCGCCGCGACCGCCCGCTCCTTGCGCACCTGCTTGCGGTTCCGCGAGCGGAAGGTGGTGAGGTAGTCGTCGAAGGTCTCGAAGGGGCGTGGCGTCCGGTTGTGCCAGTGGAACTGCATGCTGAGGCGGGGAAAATATTGGTTCGCGGCCAGGAGCTGCTTTTCGGCCTCGGTGCAGAAGAGAAAGTGGATCGACGAGGCGCGCTCACTTTCAGCCACCTGGCGGACGCCGTTCATCAGCGCCCTGCAGACCAGCGCCGCGTCGATTTCCGGATCGGCGCGCACCAGCAGGCGGTGTCCGGTGGCGGGCGTGAAGGGGATCGCCGCCACCAGCTTGGGGTAGTACCGGACGCCCGCGCGGTGCGCGGCGTTGGCCCACGACCAGTCGAAGATGAACTCACCGTAGCTGTTGCTCTTGAGGTAGAGCGGGACGGCGCCGCACAGGCGGCCGGCGGCGTCGCGCGCCAGCACGAATCGAGGCACGCACCCGGCGCGCACGCCCACGCTGCCGGACGCCTCCAGCGCCGCCAGAAACGCGTGCTCGGCGAACGGATCGTCGTCGCCCGCCAGCCGATCCCAGTCGGCCGCGGCGACCGCGCTGACACTTTCGACGACTTCGAGATCGATGATGCCCGAGCCTAGCAGAGCCGGGCGGCCGCGAAGAAACGCGACCGTCGACGCTAGCCAGGGCCCCCGCGCCGTGGAAGAGTCGGCGGCGACGGCGATGGAGACGGCGGAACACCTGCTCATTGGCCTGATCCGCCTGCTCAAGCGGGGCGGGATCTGGTGGGGCATCGCCATCTCGCTGGGCGCCGCCGTGCTCAGCTTCGCCGTCGCCGTCGCGATCGTGGTGAGCTGGCCGCCCGATCGCTTCAACCGCTCGGGCCCGGCGCAGGTGGGGCGGAGGCGCCCGTTCCCGATCCGCGTGCTGGGCCTGGTGGCGAAGAATCTGGCCGGCGTCGTGCTGGTCGTCCTGGGCCTCATCATGGCGATCCCGGGCGTGCCGGGGCAGGGGCTGCTCACCGCGGTCATCGGCATCACCCTGCTGAACCTTCCGGGCAAGCTGCGGCTCGAGCGCCGCCTGCTGCGCGTCGTGGCCCTGCGGCGGGGGATCAACCGCCTGCGCGCGCGCTTCCACCGTCCACCCCTGGAGGTCGACTGATGGGCGTCCTCGGGATCCTCACGCTCCTCGGGATCGCCGTCGCGCTTTCGAACAATCGCCGGCGGGCTTTCAATCCCCGCATTCTCGGCTGGGGGCTGGGCCTGCAGCTCGCGATGGCGCTGTTCGCGCTGCGCACGCAGGCGGGCGTGCGGATGTTCTCCGCGGCGAACGATCTCGCCAACGACTTCGTCGGTTTCGCGGATGCGGGCATCCGGTTCGTGTTCGGCGACTGGCCCGCGGTGGCCGTCGTTCACACGCCCCTGCCCGGTGGCGCGGTCGGGGTGAGACCGGTGGCGGTGGGGTTCATCCTGGCGGTCAAGGTGCTGCCGATCATCGTCTTCGTCGCCAGCCTGATGGCGGTGCTCTACCACCTGGGGATCATGCAGCGGATCGTGTCGCTGCTCGCGCGGGGGCTGTCGAGCTCGATGCACATCTCGGGCGCCGAGGCGCTGTCCACGGTGGGAGACATCTTTCTCGGCATGACGGAGGCGCCGCTGCTGGTGCGCCCCTACGTCGCGCGCATGACCGAGAGCGAGCTGTTCGCCGTGATGTGCGCCGGGATGGCGACGATCTCCGGGAGCGTGCTGCTCGCCTATGTGGCGATGGGCGTCGACGCCGGCTACCTCATCACCGCCTCGTTCATGAGCGCGCCCGCCGCCGTCATGTTCGCGAAGATCATGATCCCGGAGACCGGCGTGCCCGAAACCTCCAGCCACGCGCGCGTCGAGGTGCCGCGCCTCGACGTCAACATCGTCGACGCGGCGGCGCGCGGGGCGGGGGAGGGCTTGCAGCTCGCGCTCAACGTGGGCGGCATGCTGATCGCGTTCGTCGCGCTGGTCAGCATGTGCGACAAGGGCGTCGCGGCGCTGGGGGGCCTGATTGGCCATCCCGGCTGGTCGATGGGGCGCCTGCTCGGCGCGCCGCTGGCGCCGCTCGCCTTCCTGATGGGCGTCCCATGGCACGAGGCGCCGTTCGTCGGCCAGCTCCTCGGCACCAAGACCATGCTCAACGAGTTCATCGCCTATCAGACGATGACCAGTCACCCGGCGCTCCTGTCGATCAAGAGCACCCGGATCGCCAGCTTCGCGCTGTGCGGTTTCGCGAACTTCGGGTCGCTGGCCATCGTGCTGGGCGGCCTCGGCGGAATGGTCCCCGAGCGTCGCAAGGACCTGGCCCGTCTCGGCATCCGATCGATCGTCGCCGGCTCGCTGGCCACCTTCCTCACCGGCACCATCGCCGGTCTGGTCGGTGGTTAGCCCGGACAAGCCGGGGATCAGACGCGCGCGGCGGTACAGGCGTCGCAGGGGCAGTTCCCGCGCAGGTCGCGGAAGTTGTAGATGCCGGTGCTGTGGCCGTCGCTCCACTCGATCGACATCGCGTAGTTGCCGAGGATGCTGATCCCCTTGGCGCGGACATTTTCGGGGACGGCCGACGGTTCCAGCAGCGGGCGGCCCGAGGTCTCTTCGATGCAGCCCGCGCAGCGGCAGGCCAGGCGCAGGTCGCGCGCCCGATAGCGGGTTTCATGGCCGTCGGGCCACTTGAGCGTGAGCGTCGTGCGCAGCAGGCCCACGATCTCGTCCGGCATCGGCATGGTCAGGGCCCCTCGCGCCGGCGGCGCAGCAAGAGCTTGAGCAGCGGCGCGACGTGCAGCGCCTGCACGAAGCCGCCGCTCTCGATGAGCGCTTCGATGTCGGCGAGCGGCGTCAGGTGAACCCGGATGTCCTCGCTGGCCTCGGGCGCCGCCGCGCCGAGCTCCGTCGCGCCTTCGGCCAGGAAGGTGTAGGTCAGGTTGTTCTGCAGCGCCGGATTGGCCGACAGCGTCGCCAGCAGGGACCAGCGACCGCCGCCGTAGCCGGTCTCCTCGCGCAGCTCGCGGCGGGCCGCCTCCTCGAGCGAGGTGTCCTCGGGATCGGTCGTTCCGGCCGGAAGCTCGTAGTGAACAGCGCCGATCCCGTGCCGGTACTGCCGGATCAGCACCACCCGATCGTTCGGCGTCACCGCCACCACGTTCACCCAGGGCGCGTATTCGCTCACCCAGTATTCGGGGATCACCGTCCCGTTGGGCGTCTCGACGCGATCGACCCGCACCGTGTACCAGGGCTTTCGGGCCAGGTATTCGCGGGTGAGCACCTTCCAGACGCCCGGGTCGTCGTGGGGGCCGCCCTTGAGGTCATCCTTGGGGTCATTCTTGGGATTTTGGCCGTCAGGCAAGGGACACCTGGGGCGCTTCGAGGATGGCGCGGGCGCGAAGGAACACGGCGCGCATCATGGGCGCGCTGAGCTTGCCGGTGTTGGTGTTTTGACGGCTGGGGTGATAGCAGCCGAGCAGCGTCGGCAGCCCCGGGCCGAGGCGCGCCTCGCTGCCGTGGCCGAACGCCGGGCGCGGGCGCGGGCGCACGCCGTGCGCCGCCGCCAGGTAGGCCAGATAGGCGTCGTGGCCGATCTTGCCGAGCGCCACCACGACGCGCAGGCGGGGGAGGGCGGCGATCTCGGCGGTCAAGTGGCGACGGCAGCGCGCGATCTCGTCGGGCGTCGGCTTGTTGTCGGGCGGCGCGCAGCGGACGGCGGAAAGCACGTAGGCGTCACGCAGCGTGAGGCCGTCGTCGGCCCGCCGGGAGGTGGGGATGCTGGCGAAGCCGGTCTCGAAGAGCGCGCCGAAGAGGAAGTCGCCCGAGCCGTCGCCGGTGAAGACCCGCCCGGTGCGGTTCGCCCCGTGCGCCGCCGGCGCCAGGCCGACCAGCAACACGCGCGCGTCCGAATCCCCGAACCCCGGCACCGGCCGGCCCCAGTAGACGTCGTCGCGGTGGGCGGCCTTCTTCTGGGTCGCGACCCGCGCGCAGTAGTCGCGCAGGCGCGCGCAGTCCCCGCAGCCGACGATCGCCACCTGCGCCTCGCGCAGCGCGGCCAGCGACGGCGGCCGGAATTCAGCTCCGGGGGCGCTCGCCAGGCTCAATCGGATATCCCGCTTCGCGCCAGGCGCGCATGCCGCCGTCCATGGAAACGACCTGGGTGTAGCCCATCTTCTGCAGGCTCTCGGCGGCCAGCGCCGAGCGAAAACCGCCGCCGCAATACAGAACGATTGGGGCGTCCTTGTCGGGGAGCAGCGTCTCGACATCGCGCTCGAGCACGCCGCGTCCGATGTGCCGCGCGCCGCGTGCGCGATCGACGGCGAACTCGGCGTCCTCGCGGACGTCGATGAATGCGAACGGCTCGCCCGCCTCGAGCCGGGCCCGCACCTCGGCGACGCCGCATTCCGCGATGCGCTTTTTCGCGTCGCCGACCAGGGCGAGGAAACCCGGGTTATGCTTCATCTCCTCTAAGATAGCACCGGTGCCCGGGTGCCATTTGACACCATCCGGACGCGTCTCTTACAAAAGGTGATTCGTGTCCGATAAGCGGGACTACTACGAAGTGCTGGGCGTCGCACGCGACGTCGATACCGGCGAGCTCAAGCGCGCCTACCGCCGCCTCGCGATGGAGCTGCACCCCGATCGGAACCCGGGCGACGCGGTGGCCGAGGACCGGTTCAAGGAGGCCTCGGAGGCCTACCAGGTCCTCTCCGAGCCCGGCAAGCGCGCCCACTACGATCGCTTCGGCCACGCGGGCCCGAACGCCGGCTTCGGCGGCGCCGGCTTCCGCGACGTGGGCGACATCTTCTCGACGTTCTCGGACATCTTTGGCGACATCTTCGGCATGGGGGGCGGCGCTCGTCGCGCCTCCGCGAACGGGGCCGACATCGAGACGCGCGTGCTGATCACGCTCGCGGAGGCGTCGAGCGGGATCGCCAAGGAGATTCAGGTGCTCCGCAACGTGCCCTGCGCGACCTGCGGGGGCAGCGGCGCGGCCCCCGGGTCGCACCCCGAAAGCTGCGAGCATTGCGGCGGCCGCGGGCAGGTCATGCACTCGCAAGGCTTCCTCATGATTTCGTCGACCTGTCCGGTCTGCCGCGGCGAAGGCCGCCTGATCCGCGATGTCTGTACCAACTGCGAAGGCGGCGGCCTCGATCAGGAAGAGGATACCTTGCAGCTCACGATCCCCGCGGGCGTCGAGGACGGGTCGACGTTGCGCCTGCTGGGGCGGGGCGAGGCGCCCGCGCAAGGCGGACGGCCGGGCAACCTCTACGTGGTCCTGCGCGTCGAGCCCGACGAACGGTTCGAGCGCGACGGGGCCGATCTTCACACCGAAGTGGTGGTCAGCTTCCCCCAGCTCGCGCTCGGCGATCGGATCGCCGTCTCCACGCTGGACGGGGAGACGGAGATCGAGATTCCCGCCGGGACGCAGCCGGGCGAGACGCTGGCCCTCACCGGACACGGCATGCCGCGCCTCAACGGGCGCGGCCGGGGGGACGTCGTCGCGCACCTCAAGCTGGTGGTTCCGAGCTCGCTGTCGCCCGAAGAGGACGTGAACCTTCGCGCCTACGCGGCGGCCTGCGGCCAGCGGGTGAACCCGCAGCGCAGCGGATTCTTCGGGCGCAAGAAGAAGAAATAGGCGCGCCGCGCCGGTCAGCCCTTGGGCGGCGCCGCGTGCGCGTGCTCCAGGTGCTCGGCGTGCTTTCCGTCGCCGCGCGCGCGCAGTGGCAGCGTCGGCACCGGCTTGGCGCCGTAGAGCCAGGCGTAGGTGAAGTACGACGCCAGCACGCGCTTGGTGTAGTTGCGGGTCTCGTCGTAGGGGATGGTCTCCATGAACTCGTCCATGTCGAGATCGCCGCGCTCGACCAGCCAGTGGTCCACGGCCGCCTCGCCCGCGTTGTAGCCCGCGATGGCCAGCGGCGCGGCGGCGTCGAAGTGCTTCCAGAGAAAGCCCAGGAACCGGGCGCCGAGCTCGAGGTTCTTGGCCGGATCGAGCAGCACGTCGCGGGTCACCGGCGCGCCGTCCGAGAAGCGCTTGGCGGTCTTGACCAGCATCTGGGTGAGGCCGATCGCGTTGGCGAACGATTCGGTCTTGGGCGCAAAGGCGCTCTCCTCGCGCATGATCGCCAGCTCCAGCGCCTCGGGGAGCTGGTTGGCGTGGGTGTTCTTGGTGACCAGCGCGGCAAAGGCGCGCGGGTAGGCCAGCTTCCACTTCGCTTCGCCGATCCCCTTCGGGTACTCGAGCCGGTAGGTGGTCACGCCGTAGCGGGGCAGCGAATGCGAGGCGCTCCAGAGGCCGCCGCGATCGAGCAGGATCGCGGTGATCCAGAGGAGATCCTGGTCCTCGGCGCGGGCCGCGGACGCCGCGTGCTTGTCGACGGAGGTCGCCAGCCCCAGCTTGGCCAGCTCGCGCCGGGCATCGCCGCCTTGCCCCATGCGGGCCAGCTCGACGGCCCGCAGAAATCCAGGGTCGGCATAGAGCGCGCGGGGCGGGAACTTCCAGGGCGGGACGTCGTGGATCTCTTTTCGCAGCGCCGACACCAGCGACTTCTCGGCCCCCGGCGCCGACGTCCGCATCCGGCAGAGCGCCAAGAGCGCGTACACCGAGAGCGGATATTCGCGCACCGCCCGCTCGTACCAGGCGCGCGCGTCGTCGGCGTGTCCCTGTTTCTCGAAGACCCGCCCCTTCCAGTATTGAACGCGCCCCTCGGCGTACCAGATCTCTTCGTGCGGAACGAGGCGCAGGTTCTCATCCAGCCACTTGAGCGCCTCGTCGAGTCGGCCGCCTCGCCAGGCCGCGAACGCCAGCCGCCAGAGGGCCTCGTTCAGCAGATCGCCGGTCGGATAGCGGGCGGGCACCTCGGCCAGGATCTTGGCGGCGCCCGCCTCGTCGCCGGCATCGGTCGCGAGCTCCGCCATCCGCACGCGTGCGTCGTCGGCGTAGCTGTGGTCGGGGTGCTCCGTCTCGATCCGCGCGTACCGCGCCAGCGCCGCCTCCCGGTTGCCCATCGAGGCGTACGCCCGCCCGCCCTGGTAGAGCGCCTTGGCATGCAGATCGCGATTGCCGGCGCGCGCGCAGGCGCCGTCCGCCTCGTCGAAGAGGGGCGCCGCCCGCGGGCGCTGCCGTTCCTTCCAGACCGACTGCGCGCGGAAGAAGCGCGCCTTGCACTCGAGATCCGCGTCCAGCCCCGGTGCGCCCAGCGCGGCGGCGAAGGTGGTCTCCGCTTCCTGATTTCGATTTCGATCGAAGAAGATGTTTCCACGCGAGCAGAGCTCGCCCGCCGTGCGCGTATGGATCACGGCCGCCTCGCCGATCGGCAGCGCGGCGGCGATCTGTCCGAGCCTCTCGCCCGCCCGATCGCCCCAGGCCTCGAGAGGCGCTTCCGCCCAGACCCGACGGTAGATGGCGGTGACGTCGGGGCTGGCGGGGCGTGCGTCGGCGGCGCCGCGGGGCTGTGCCTTCTCGAGCGCCTCCGCTTTCTTGAAGAGCGCCTCGGCGTGGCGCGGTCCGTTCGGGAACCGCGCCAGGTAGCCGTCGATGGCGCCGAGCGCGTCGTCCCAGCGCGCCAGCGCCCGGAACGCATCGATGCGCACCAGCTCGGTCTCCGCCTCCGGGACGCTCCCCCTGGCCACCTTGGCCGCCCATTCGAGGGCTCCGGCGTTGTCGCCGCGCCGCAGGCGACAGCGGGCCGCGTTGTAGGCGTGGTAGGGCCCGAGCCTGGGGTAGCTTTCGTAGAGCTCCTCGAAGAGCTTCCCGGCCTCCGACCAGTTCGAGTCGCTCGCGCGCGTGAGCGCGAGCAGATACGTCGCGGCCAGGCGCTCGTCACCGCGCCGCGGTAGCGCGCGCAGCGCACGGGAAAAACCGGCCTCGGCGGCGCTCCAGTCGTCCGCGCGATATTTCTCCACCGCCTGCCGGGCGGGGCCGCTCTTGAAAAAGGGCTCCAGCCAGGCGCGCTCGAACGGCACCGGTTTGCCTGCCGCGCGCGCCGGCGGCGCCGCAGGCCCTTCGATCGCGGCTACGTCGTCGCCGTCCTGCCCGCCCGCCGGCGCTGGCGCCAGGGCGATGGCCGCCGCCAGCGTGGCGGTCAGGAAAAGGGGCCGGATGGGGGGCGACACCTCTTGAGACTACGAACCGTTCACGCTGCCCGCAAAAAAAGCCCGAATCAGCTCTGGCCGGGCGGGCGCCGGGCGCGCCTTCGATCGCCCAGGGTCGCACCCGACTTCGACTCGCCCGCCCGGTCGGAGGGAGCCCCACAGGCGAATCGAAGGATGGCGAAATCGTCGTCGATCTCCTGGCAGTGCATTCGCACCCCGGCCCCGATTTCGACCGCGGCGGCCCTTGGCGCCGGTCTCTTCGATCGTTGGGAGACACGATGGGGGGTGGGCATCTTGGATCCTTCGCGTCTGGCGCGCCGCGAGACCCCCAATCCCGCCAGCGCCTGCATGGTGGCAACTCCCCCTCTAGCCGTCAAGAGACGCGGGGCGACCGGGGGGCGCTCGGCGAACCGGGCCGAGCCCGCCGCCCGGCGCTAGGCGCGCCCGCGGTGGCCGGCGGCTTCCCCTGGGCACGCGCCCCCGGGGATTCCGCGGGACTTCTCGCAGAGGCCGAACAGCTCATGGCGGTGTCGTAGCACGTTGAACCCCAGGCGCCTGGCGGCGGAGTCCTGCAGCTTCTCGATCTCGTTGCTCTCGAATTCGATGATGAATCCGCAGGTATCGCAGATCAGGTGGTCGTGGTGGGCGCGCCCCTCGGAGATCTCGTAGAGCGTCTGCCCCGGGCCGAAGTGGCGCGCGGCCGCGATGCCCGCCTCCTCGAGCAGCTTGACGGTGCGGTAGACGGTGGCGAGCCCGACCCGCGGATACTTCCGCCGCGCGGACGAAAGCAGATCTTCGAGCCCCACGTGGCCCGAGATCCGCAAGAAGGCGTCGACGATCGCTTCACGCTGCTGCGTGGTCTTGAGCCCCTTGCTCGCCAGATAGCTACGCCAGTGCCCCTTGGGATCGCCCCGCAAGGCTCCCCGCGTGGAGGCCGCGTTTTTGGTCACGCCTGCTGTCGCCATTTGATCGAGCACCCCATCGACGGGCGCTGCACCTTGCTCGGCGCCTTCCCGGCCACCAGCGCTTCGAGGGCATCCGCCAGCTCGTGGTGGGTGACCTTGCTTTCATCCTTCCACGAGTCGTCGATCCGTCCCCGGTAGGCGAGCCGACGGCTGTCGGTGGCGCTGCCGTAGACGAAGAGGTCGGGCGTGCAGACGGCGCCGAACGCGCGCGCGACCGCCTGCGACTCGTCGTGCAGATAGGGGAAGCCGTAGCCTTTGTCGCGCCAGCGATCGCGAAGCTTGTCGAATGCGTCGTCGGGATAGGTCTCGGCGTCGTTCGAGCAGATCGCGACGAACCGGACACCTTGCGAATCGAACGTGCGTTGGAGCTGGATGATCCGATCTTCCACCGCCTTGACGTACGGACAGTGGTTGCAGATGAACATCACCACCAGCACCGGCGCGCCCGAAAAATCGTCCCGCGCGTAATGCTTCCCGTCGACGGCGGGCAGGCGGAAATCCGGGCAGGGAGCCCCGATCTCGGGCGGCGGCGTTTCGACGGCCATCTCGCCGAGAATACTAGCCCAAATCGGTGTACAAATGCCCCGATGGCGCCCGAAACCAAGAAGGAATCCCCGCTGCCGGGCGCCGCGCCCGAGCGATTCGAGGAGATCCTCGTCCGGCTGCGCGGCCTGGTCGAACGGCTCGAAGGGGGAAACCTCCCGCTCGAGGAAAGCCTGCGCGCCTTCGAGGACGGCATGGAGCTTTGTCGGCGGGGAACCGCCATCCTCGACAGCGCGGAGAAGAAGGTGGAGACGCTGCTCGGCAGCGCCGCCGCGCCCCGCATCGCCCCTTTCGAAGACCCAGAAGGATGACGACGACGATGACCTCCACCGCGGCTCCCGTCCCACCATCGAGCCCTTCGTCGAGCGCCTGGGTGGAGGCTCGTCGGGCGGAGCTCGCGAATCTGCTGGAGGCTCGGCTGGCGCCGCCTTCCGACGGGGATCCCGGGCGGCTGGTCGAAGCGATGCGCTATTCGCTGCTGGCGCCCGGCAAGCGGATTCGCCCGCTACTGGCCCTGGCGGCGGCCGAGACGGTCGGTCCGCTCGACGACCAGGTGCGCCTGGCCTGCGCCGCGGTCGAGCTCGTCCACTGCTACTCGCTCATCCACGACGATCTGCCGGCTATGGACGACGACGACTTCCGGCGCGGCCGACCGAGCAACCACAAGGTCTTCGGTGAGGCGACCGCCATCTTGGCTGGCGACGCGCTGCTGACGCTGGCGTTCGATTGGATCGCCGAGGCCGGTGCTCGGGCCGCGCGCCCGGAGGGCTACCTGCGTGGGGCGCGCGCGCTGGCCCACGGGGCCGGGGTGCGCGGGATGGTGCGGGGACAGGCGCGCGATCTCGGCGACCCGCCACCCGCGACGCTGGAGGCGCTGGAGATCCTCCACGGCGAGAAGACGGCGGCGCTGTTCCGGGCGTCGCTGGAGCTCGGCGCCGAGGTCGCGGGCGCCGGGTCCGAGGCGGTGGCCGCGCTCGGCCGTTTCGGAACCCTCTATGGCGTGGCGTTCCAGCACGCCGACGATCGAGACGACGCGGAGCACGCCGACCACCGCGCGGGCGCGCGCCTGCGCCTCCAGACGCTGGTGGCGGAGGCCTGCGCCACCCTCGCGCCGCCATCGACCGGCGGCGAGGCCGCGCGGGCGCGCCTCGTCGACCTGGCCCGCGCGCTCCTCCCGTAAGCCTCGAGCGACTGTGATACCATCCTAGGAGGGATGCCGGCCGACGAGCGAACCCGGTTGTTCGAGACGCAGGCGGCACCGAGCGGCGGCGTCAAGCGGGACCGCGCCTATTTGGTGGTCCTGGCCGGCACCAGCGTCGGTGAGATGTACAAGGTCGAAGCCGACAAGACCGTCATCGGCCGCGGCCAAAAGGCGCAGATCCGGCTGCTCGACGACGGCATCTCCCGGGAGCACGCGCAGGTCGTGGTCGAGGGGACCCACATCTTCCTGGAGGATCTCGGATCGACCAACGGCACCTTCTGCAATGGCCTCAAGGTCGACCGAAAGGAGCTGGTGGACGGCGACAAGATCCTGGTCGGCTCGACGACGATCCTGAAATTCACCTACCACGACAATCTGGACGAGATCTTCCAGAAGCAGATGTACGAATCTGCCCTGCGCGACGGCCTCACCAAGGCCTTCAACAAGAAGTACTTCACCGACCGGCTGGAGAGCGAGTTCACCTTCTCGATTCGCCATGTCGCCCCCCTGGCCCTGGTGCTGTTCGACATCGACCACTTCAAGAAAGTGAACGACACCCACGGCCACCAGGCAGGCGACCACGTGCTCTCCGAGATGTCGACGTTGCTCACCGCGGCGCTGCGCGCCGAGGACGTCTTCGCCCGCTACGGCGGCGAAGAGTTCGCGGTGATCTGCCGCGGCTCGGATCTCGGCCAGGCCCAGATCGTCGGGGAGCGGATGCGCAAGGCGGTCGAGACGCATCGCTTCGTCTACGAAGGTACCCACATCCCGATCACGATCAGCCTCGGCGTCGCCGGGTTGCCCAACCCGGCCGTCAAGGACGCCAGCGATCTGGTCAATCTGGCCGACAAGGCGCTCTACCAGTCGAAACACGGCGGCCGCAACCGCGTCACGGTCCACAAGATCGCCTAGCGGCCCCGGGGCAGGCCAGGCGCCCGTCTGGCGGGCGGACCCGGCAGGCGCCCGGGGTGGGTATCGGGGGGCTCGGGGCGCGGGAGGGTTGACAGGAGGGGGGGCTCGCGGTCATTCTTAATACTGAAATTGAGAACCGTTATCAAAATCACCGCGCTGTGGTTGGCCCTGGGCGGCCTGGCGGAGGTTGCGCGCGCCGACGGTCCCGCCGCGTCCGAGACCAGCTACTACTCGACGCGCGCGATCCTGACCGCGTTCTTCCCCAGGAGCGAGCGGGTGACTTACAAGACCTTCGTGCTCGACCCATCGCTGCGGACCCGTCTCGCGCAGCGGCTCGGCTACGCGCCGGCGCGCGATCGGTACACGATCTTCGTCGCCCAGACCCAGGGGCGGGTAGACGGTTACGCCGTGATCGACGACGAGGTGGGTCTGCATCAACCGATCACTTTCGCGACTCGGCTCTCGTCTCGCGGTATGGTGGAGCGGGTGGAGATCATGGTCTATCGGGAGCCGCGCGGTGACGAGGTCCGCGACGCGCGCTTCCGCAAGCAGTTCGAGGGGCGCACGGCGCAGGATCCGATGCGCCTCGACCGGGACATCGACGCGGTGAGCGGCGCGACGATCTCGTCGGCCTCGATGGCGGTCGGTGTGCGGCGCGCGGCGGTTCTGGTCGAGGAGTTGGCGATCGGGATGTCGGCCCTGGCTTCGACTGCGAATGTGCCTCTGGCCGCCGCCCCGGCGGGTATCGGCACCACGCCCGGGCGGACCACGGTCAGCCGGTGAAAGGCAGCGCCGCGGGCGCGCCTGGCGTCCGCGCGCGCCTGTGCTTGTGGGGGTCGGCGGCGATCCTGGTCGCGCTCGCCGGTCGGGACGCCCTGGCGGCGCCTGCTGATCTTCCCGACCCGCCGCCCGCGTCGATACCATCGGCCGCCCCGCCGCCACCGGCATCCGCGGACGGGGACGACGAGCCGATGCCGCCCGCGATACCGCCACCCCGGCCGCAGAAGCCGCCGCCTCCCGCGCCCACGGCGTCGCCGCCGCCTCCCGTACCCTCGGCGCTGCCGCCGCCCCCCGCGCCCGGCCCCGCGCCGATCTCGGTCGGTCCCGTTCCCTGGCCGACGGTCCCGTGGCAGGCGGGTACCGGCGCCGCCACTCGCCCCGCGATTGCGGCTGGCGCGCCGGCTGCCGTTGCGCCGGCCGGGGTCACGGCGCCTGCCGGCCGGCGCCAGACCTGGGTAGGCCTGTCGGGTGAAGCGCAGCTCTTCATCGACGGCTCGTCGAACAAGACCGCGCGGCTGCCGCAGGTGGTCTTCTCGGTCACCCATCGACCGACCGACTGGTTCAGGATGGTGGCCGCGGTGGAGGCCGACGACGGCACCAGTCTCGCCATGCAGCAGGCATTCTTCGAGGTGGCGCCGCACCCCGCGATCGGCCTGCGCGCGGGCCTCATGATCGTGCCGCTCGGGCTGGTGAACCTGGTCCCCGAGCCGACGTCATACCTGACGGTCGACCGACCGCTCACCGATCAGCTCATCATCCCGACCACCTGGCGAGAGCTGGGAGTGGGAATCTTCGGGGAGATCGGTCCCGGGCTGCGGTACCAAGGCGAGGTGCTGAGCGGCCTCGATGGAAGCGGGTTGTCTGCAACCGCGCCGCTTTGGGGTGGACGCGGCGATGGAAGCGGCATCGCCGTCCACGATGCCGCCGTCGCCGGTCGCCTGGAGCTGGCGGACCTGCCGCCCGGTCTGGTGATCGGCGGGGGTGGCTACTACGGCGGCGCGGCCGCCGGTCTGGCCGCCCTCGCCAACCTGCACGTCGGTGTCCTGGAGGCGGATGCCCGCTACCGCCAGTTCGGGTTCGATCTGCGCGTCGAGGTGGCCCGGCTCTACATCGTCAATTCCTACCTGGTGAACAACTACGACGGTCTCCTGGGACAGGACGCGGTGCCTGCGCGCGGCCGCGGCTTCTACGGGCAGGCGGGCTACGATCTGCTGCGCCTCGGCGGGCTCGAGACCAAGCAGGAGCTGGTGATGTTCGCCGGCTACGAGAACGTCAACCCGCGCAGCGAGATGTCGCCCTACAACTACAACCCGCCCTCGATCACCGGCCCGGGAGAGCTCTCGCCGAGAGCGCCGTCGCCCACGAAGTCTTTTGTCCGCGGAGGGATCGACTACCGGCCCTGGCCGGCGATCGCGCTCAAGGCCGACGTGCAGGTCGCGCTCGACGCCGAGGGGCCGCCGCCGGTCGCGCCGATGGTCATGGCGGGCGCACCCGGGACGCCCCGGCCCATCGGTGCCGACGTGGCGGACGCGGCCCGGGGTCGAACGCGGGTCGGTCTGGCGATCGCATTCAATTTCTAACTGGGGGAAGAGAGTTCAAGATGCGACAGTTTGGTTCGTCCGGGTTTCGTCTGTGGAATCTGGGGCTGGACGCCAAGATTCTCTACACGACGTTCTGCCTGCTCACGCTGCTGGGCGTGCTCTCGTCGGCGCTCTACTACGGCGATCTGGTGGGGACGGGGACCCGCGGGATCCGCCGCTACTACGCGGGCGAGGCGGACGCCGCGTCTTCGTCCGCGGCGCCCGCGGCCGCGGCCACCGGTCCCGCCATCGACGTGCCGGACAATGTCGACGCCGCGCGCGCGCCCATCGTCGTCCCCGTCACCTACCGCAAGCTGCTGGAGGTGACGCATTTCCACCTCTTCACCATGCCGGTGGTGCTCCTGATCGTGGGCCACCTGTTCCTGGCGACCGGCCTCGGGGACCGGGCCAAGCGCGCCTGGCTCATCGGGGCCTCGGTCAGCGTGGTCGCGCATCTGGCGACCCCTTGGCTGGTCCGCTACGCCGGCGCCGGTCTGGCGCCGCTCCACGCCCTGACCGGTCTCTCGCTGACCTTGAGCATGTCGGTCTTGACCCTCTACCCGGTCCTCGCGATGTGGCGTGGATCTCTTGAACCTGAACGAAAATAGGGCGATACACAGCGACGCATGCGCCGGCCTCAGCTCGTCCTCCTGCTGTGGACGATCGCGGCCGTCCTCGCGCCCGCTTGCAAGACAGCGCCGGCCGGCCCCTCGACCGCCGCGCAGCCGCCCAGCGGAGAGGTCTGGCTCACCGACCAGCAGGTGAACGACGCCCACCTGACGATCGAGGCGGTCGCCACCCATGCCGTGGGCAATGACGTCGTGACGAGCGGCAAGGTGACCTTCGACGATCTGCGGGTCGCGCACGTGTTTTCGCCGGTCACGGGGCGGGTCTCCCGCATTCTGGCCGACCCGGGCGCCCACCTGAAGAAGGGGAGCCCGCTCTGCGCGATCCAGTCGCCGGACGTCGGCAACGCCTTCGCCGATCTCGACAAGGCGGAGGCCGACCTGATCGCCGCCCAGCACGAATTCCAGCGGCAGAAGGAGCTCTACGAGGCCCACGCGGGATCGCAGAAGGATTTCGAGTCGGCGCAGGACAGCTACGCCAAGGCGAAGGCCGAGATGGAGCGCTCGCGCCAGAAGGCCCGGCTCTTTCGGGGGGGCGGGGCCGACGCCGTCACGCAGGAGTTCACGCTCCGCGCGCCCATCGAGGGCGAGGTGATCGCTCGCAACGTGAACCCGGGCGCCGAGGTGCTGGGACAATATTCGGGCGGCACGGCGGTGGAGCTGTTCACCATCGGCGAGCTGGATCGGGTCTGGGTGATCGCCGACGTCTTCGAGATGGATCTGGGGCGCGTCAAGAAGGGGGCCGCCGTCACCGTCAAGGTCGTCGCTTACCCGGACAAGACTTTCAGTGGGGTGGTCGATTGGATGTCGGACCTCCTCGATCCGACCGCCCGCACGGCCAAGGTTCGCTGCGCGATCGCCAACCCGGGCCGCGACCTCAAGCCCGAGATGTATGCGACGGTCGGCATCGCGGTGGCCGGTCAGAGCGCGCTCGCGCTGCCGCACACGGCGGTGCTCCGCATCGCCGATCAGACGGTGGTCTTCGTCGAGGACGGGACGGCTCCGGACGGGCGGAAGCGGTTCACTCGCCGGATCGTGGCCATCGCCGAGGAAGAGGGCGGGGACCTGGTTCCGGTGATCCACGGTCTTTCGGCCGGGGAGCGGGTGGTGACCTCGGGCGGGATCCTCCTGTCCGGGATGCTCTAGGAGACGATCGCAGATGATCCAGAAAATCGTCCGCTTCGTCCTCCGGATGCCGGCCTTCGTCGTGATCCTGGCGGTGGCGGTGGTCGCGCTGGGGCTCTATTGCTACAGCCAGCTCGACATCGAGGCCTACCCGAACCCGGTGGCGCCGATGATCGAGATCATCACCCAGCCTTCCGGCTGGAGCGCCGAGGAGGTCGAACGGTACGTCACCGTGCCCCTGGAAAATGGACTCAACGGGATGATCGACCTCGATCACATCCGCTCGCAGTCGCTGTTCGGCCTCTCCGACGTCAAGTGCTACTTCACCTGGAACGCCGAGTACCACAACGCGCAGCAGCGGGTCCTGAACCGTCTCAGCTTCATCAACTTGCCGCCCGGGATGACGCCGCAGCTGTCGCCCTGGAGCGCCATCGGCGAGGTCTACCGCTACGTGGTGCGCGGAGACGGCTACACGCTGGCCGATCTCAAGACCGCGGAGGACTGGATCCTCGAGCGACAGTTCCGTCAGGCGCCCGGCGTCATCGACGTGGTGGGGTTCGGCGGGGAGACCAAGGAGTACCACGTCGAGGTCGATCCCTACCGGCTCAAGGGGCACGGCCTCACGCTGGCGCAGCTGGTGGCGGGCCTGTCGAACTCGAACCAGAACGTGGGCGGCCAGCGGCTGACCATCGGCGAGCAGTCCTACAACGTCCGCGGGATCGGCATCATCCATTCGCTCTCCGACATCCGCGATGTGGTCCTCAGCGAGCAGAAGGGGACGCCGGTGCGCGTGCGCGACGTCGCCGAGGTGACGGTGGGGCACGCGCCGCGCCTCGGGATCGTCGGCAAGGACCTGGATCCCGACGTGGTGCAGGGGACGGTGCTCATGCGCTACGGCGGCGACTCGCTCAAGACGCTGGACGCCGTCCACGAGCGGGTCGACTACATCAACCGCTACCACGTGCTGCCGCCGGGCATGGTGATCGAGCCCTACTACGACCGCGCCAAGCTGGTGAAGCTCACCACCCACACGGTGCTCGAGAACCTGCTCATCGGCATGGTCCTGGTGGCGCTGGTGCTGTGGCTGTTCCTGGGGCACGGGCGGGCGGCGCTCATCACGGCGCTCAACATTCCGCTCGCGCTCATGGTGGCCTTCATCGGGATGGTGGCCAGCGGGACGCCGGCCAACCTGATCTCGCTGGGGGCGGTCGACTTCGGGATCGTCGTCGATTCGACGGTCATCGTCATGGAGAACGTATTCCGGCACCTCTCGGCGCCCGGCAAACGCAACGCGATCGAGCGCATCTTGCTGGCGGCGGGCGAAGTCGGGCCGCCCATGTTCTCTTCGACGCTGGTGATCGCGGTGGCCTTCATCCCGCTCTTCACGCTCTCCGGCGTCTCCGGGATTATCTTCTCGCCGATGGCGCACACCTACGCCTTCGCCATCGGGGGCGCGATCGTCCTGTCGCTAACGCTGACGCCGGTGCTGGCGGAGCGCGGGCTCAAGATCGGGACGCTGGGCGACCACGAGCACGACAACTGGCTCATGCGGGGCCTCAAGAAGGTCTACCTCCCGCTGTTCGATTTTTCGCTGCGCCACAAGCGGACGGCGGTCGCCATCGGCGCGACGGTGGTCGGGCTCAGCCTGCTCGGCGGCGCGTCGCTGGGGCGCGAGTTCATGCCCAAGCTGGAAGAGGGGAACTTCTGGATCCGCGCCACGCTTCCGACGTCGATCTCGCTGGAGCAGTCGGCCAAGTACGTCGGGCGCATGCGTGCGGTGATCCTCGGCTGCCCGGGACAACAGGGCTCCGCCGATTCGGCCAAGCCGACCCCCTGCGATCTTGAGCACCGCGCGCGACCCGAGATCACCAGCGTGGTCTCGCAGCTCGGGCGCCCCGACGACGGCACCGACGTCTCCGGCTTCTACAACATCGAGCTCTTCGCCCCGCTCGAGCCGGCCGACAAATGGCGCAGCGGCGTCACCAAGGAGTCGATGACCAAGGATCTGTCGAAGGAGCTCACCCAGTCCTTCCCGGGCGTCATCTTCAACTTCTCCCAGATGATCTCGGACAACGTCGAGGAGGCGATGTCCGGCGTCAAAGGTGAGAACACGGTCAAGGTGTTCGGACCCGACCTGCAGGTCAACGAGAACAAGGCAAACGAGATCGTCGACGTGATGGCGACCGTCAAGGGGATCGAGGACCTGGCTGTCTTTTCGTCCCTCGGCCAGCCCAACGTGCGCATCACGCCCGATCGCGCGCAGTGCGGCCGTTACGGCCTCAACGTCGGCGACGTCGAGGCGGTGATCCAGGCCGCCATCGGCGGGCAGGTGGTGACCCAGGTCTACGAGGGGGAGAAGCGCTTCGACCTCACCATCCGGTGGGCGGCGGCCTTCCGCAAGGACTTGAAGGCGATCCGCAACATCCTGGTGGCGACGCCCGACGGCGCGCAGGTGCCGCTGGGCCAGATCGCGTCGATCGTGAAGGAAGAAGGCCCGTCGCTGATCTACCGCGAGGACAACCGCCGCTACGCGCCGGTGAAGTTTTCGGTGCGCGGGCGCGATCTGGCGTCGACCATCGCCGAGGCGCGCGAAAAGATCGACGAGAAGGTGAAGCTGCCCTACGACACGCACCTCGAATGGGCGGGGGAGATTAACCAGCTCAACGAGGCGACCGGTCGGCTGGCGCTGATCATTCCGATCACGCTCCTGGTGATCGCGATGCTGGTCTATTCCTCGGTGAAGAACTGGAAGGACATGTTGATCGTCCTGGCCGGCATTCCGGTGGCCTGCACGGGCGGCATCCTGGCGCTGCTCATCACCCGCACCCATTTCTCGATCTCGGCGGCGATGGGCTTCATGTCGATCTTCGGGGTCTCGATCCAGGACGCGCTCCTGGTGGTGACTTACGCGCAGCGGTTGTGGAACGAGGGGCACGGCCTGGAAGAGGGGGCGCGCGACGCGGCCGAGCGCTGGCTGCGGCCGGTCTTGATGACGACCTTCGTCGCGATGCTGGGCCTGACGCCGGCGGCGCTCTCGCACGGGATCGGCGCCGACACCCAGAAGCCGCTGGCCATCGTCGTGATCGGCGGCGCGCTGATCCTGGCGATCATCCCGCGCCTCATCCAGCCGCCGCTGCTGGTGCTGGCCCACCAGCGCGAGCGCCGCTGGCGCAACCGCGATCCCTACGCCCCCGGAAGGCCGGCGCCCGTCGCGGAGAGCGGCTCGGTGCCTTCGAAGGTCTGACCCGATCTATTCGCGTTCACCGCGAGAAGCGATTGCGGGCGATTCTAACGGAACGTCGGAGCGCCGGCCGAGCCGATCGGTCGCGGAGAGTGTCGGGTCAGTGATTGCGGCGCGCGCGGCGCCAATCGACGATCGGCGTGGCGACGAAGCCGCGGTTTGACACGGGTCCGCTCGTGGACAGCGTGAGTGAGTCTCCTTCGAGCTTGCTGATTCGAACCTGAGTATCGCCGACCCAGTTTGGGAATAGCGACACCGCCATGGTGTGCTTCAACGTCTGGGTCGCCTCGTCGACCAGGAACGGACCCGAGTAAGCGATGTAGCCCCCGGCGGCGGCAGACATTTCGGCCGGCGTGCCGGCGTGCGGATGGCCGGAGGCGTAGACGGCGCGGTCCGCAGCCATCAGCTGCGCCGACATGTACCCGTCCGGCGTGTAGAGGATGAAGCCGCTGGCGTCCTTGCCGAGTGGATACGTCACCGATTGGTCTTCGGCGATCAGACGATACGAGACCAGCTCCCAGGCTCCGACCAGCCGATCGAATAGCGACGTCATGTGTTCGGATTGTTATCAGCTCGCGGCTCGTCGCGGAAGCCGGAGCGATCGTGAGGACCGCGGGAGTCTCTTAGCGGCCAGGCAGTTGGGAGCCGATCGGGGGGCTCGACTAATTCGGAGATCCGCGCTTGATTGTCGATCGTATCAGTAGTGTGTGCGCAATTGCGCCGTCATCCCGGCAACGCCAAACCTTCGGAGACCCAATGCCCGCTGTGATTCCAGAACGCATGTCGGCCAAGGTCGACGGTGACTTCGTCGTCTTCCTCATCGGGATGCGCGTCAACAAGATATGGAAGGTTCACAAGTGGTTGCCCGTGTTCCTCGCGATGCCGAAGATGTTGAAGGAGCTGAAGAACAGCCCGTCGAACGGGCTGCTGGGCGTCGAGTCCGCCGGTCTGACCATCATTCAATACTGGCGGTCCTTCGACGCGCTGGAGGCCTACGCCCGCAACCGCGATGGACTCCATTGGCCGGCCTGGATGGCGTTCAACAAGCGGATGGCGCGCAGTCGTGGCGATGTCGGGATCTGGCACGAGACCTATAAGATCGCCTCCGGGCAGTACGAGGCGATCTACAGCGGCATGCCGGCCCGTGGCCTCGGCAAGGTCAGCCGGCTCCTGGCCGCCGAGGGCGCGCGGGACACCGCTCGGGGACGGATCGGCGCCTGAGCGTCCGGTCAGATCAGTTCGCGCACTGGAGCGCGAGGACCGTGATGTTGTCGGTCCCGCCCGCCGCGTTGGCGGCCTCGATCAGCTTGGCCACCGCGGTCTCCAGATCGGTCGCGTCCTTGACCAGCTCCAGCAGCTTGGGGTCCTCGACCATGCCGCTGAGGCCGTCGGAGCAGAGCAAGAACGTGTCGCGGTCCTGGATGTCGTGGGCGAGGACGTCGACCTG
>JADGRB010000528.1 GCA_017881315.1 Pseudomonadota bacterium | reverse complement strand
TCGAGAGTGCCCGTGCTCTGATTGCCGCTTCCGCGGAAACGCCCCCCAATCCGGACCAGGCACCGCAGGCCCCCTCACGGAGGCTCGCACCAGACCTCAGGGCCTAGATCGGGCACTGACGCCGGAACAGCGAAATTCCTGACGGGCGGGAATTGGGCAGGAACGAAAGCGGTTTGGTGCGCATGGCAAACCTGAGCGTGATTCGCGGGGCCGGAACCAAGACGAGTAAGAAGGTGGAGGCATTGTCTGTGGCCAAGCTGCGGGCGATCCTGGAAGATGAGCGGATGCGGCGTCGGGAGCCGAAGGAAACGTTCGAGGCATTCGAGGAGCGTCTTCACGCTCAGCTGCAAGAGGTCGAGCGGGAGGTCTTGGCAGAGAACCTGGCGCGCGGGGACGTGGATGCCGAGGCGATTGTCATCGCAGGGACTGGCTACCGGCGTGTGCTGCGAGACGAGGAGACCTATATGACGGCAGCCGGGCCGGTCCGGGTCGAAAGGGCTCTGTACAAGGACCGGACCGACGAGGGGGAGCGGGCGGTCGTTCCGATGGAGCTCAACGCCGGCATCGTGGGCGGCTTCTGGACCCCGATGGCGGCACGCCAGGCGGCGTGGGTGGTGGCGCAGTTGACGCCGCAGATGTCCGAGGAGCTGTTCGCGCGGGTGGGGAACATGAGGCCGTCCAAGAGCAGCCTGGACCGTCTGGCGAAGCTTCTGGCTGAGCGATGGGACGACGACAAGACGCAGTTCGAGCAGGCGCTGCGTGAGGCCATGGTGGTTCCCGACGAGGCGGTCACCGTGGTGGCGAGTCTCGACGGCGTGCTTGCGCCGATGAAGGACGGGGAAGCCGTGGAAAAGCGCGCGGAGACGGCCGCTCGGGGTCAGATCGCGAAGGGCCCAGCCGGGTACCGAGAGGTGGGCTGCGCGACGCTGTCTTTCTGCGACAGGGAAGGCAAGTGTCTGGCTGCGGTACGGATGGCGCGAATGCCCGAACCGCACAAGGCGTCGCTCAAGCGGATGCTCACCGCGGAGTTGGCCGTTGCGATGGCCAAGCGACCCGACCTGCGGCTGGTGAAGGCGGCGGACGGCGCGAACGACAACTGGACCTTCCTGCACAACGACTTGCCTCCCGGCGAGGAGGTGGTCGATTTCTTTCACGCGGCGGAGCACCTGAGCGACGCGCTTGCGGCCGCGTATGGCGACGGCTCGATCGAGGCCAGGAGACGCTTCGCAGACCTGCGCCACGTCCTGCTGGAAGAAGAGGGCGGCGTAGGGACGGTGATCCGATCGCTGATCTACCTTCGGGACAAGCATCCCCGAAGCAAGCGGATCGCGACCGAGTTGGCGTACTTTCGAAAGCGCCGGCAGCGGATGCGCTATGCCGAAATGAGGGCCCAGGGATTGCCGATCGGTACCGGCGTTACCGAGGCCGCGTGCAAGACGCTCGTCACGCAACGGCTCAAGCAGAGCGGCATGCGCTGGGGGCACAAGGGCGGTCAGGCGATCCTCAACCTGCGTGGCTGGGCCCAAAGCGAGCGCTTCGACCAAGCCTGGGCATTGCTCGCCGCAACCTTTCATGCCGAAATCACGCTCCTAAACGATGTGGTGTCCATCCAAACGCGCCGCTCGTGATTCCCCCGGCAAATCACGTCAGTGTCAGACCTACGCCGTCTCCTGAGCTTGGCGGGCCGCCAAGATGCTTCGCGTGGCATTCAGCAGCTCGCCGCTGCCTATCCAGGACTGACCGAGAATGTCTGTTCGCTCGCGCCGATGGCGTTCTGACATGCAGCGCCGTTCGTCCCGCTGTTGCTCCGCTGTGCGTTCACGTTCGGCAACCCGCTCTTGATGGCAGCGGGATCGCTCCTCCATGTACCGATCCCAAACCGGGGACACCTGCCCGATTGACTGCGGAACGCGCTCCGGCAGAGTCGGAGATAGGGACGACAGGCCTGGCGAGAACTCACCCAGCTTCTTCTGTAGCGCGGACATCGAGCATTCGCGGCCGGCGCTACTTGCCTTCACGGCCTCGCCGCCGATCCACAAGATCGCACCCGACCCCTTGCGTTCAAACCGAAACCCCTCCCGCCCCAGCGCCTCGTGCATTTCGTCCCAGCTTCCAGCCTCACGAATGATCGGTGCCGCGACTTCGAGCGCGATTCGCTGAGCGCTTCGCTCCCCCGCCCGCTCCTCGAAATCGCGCGCGCGACTCGATAGCTGACGGCCACGCTCTCCACGGGGCTGTGAGCGCTCCAGCTCGCCATCTGGCCGCGCCACAAAGAGCGCCCGGTCTTCGCGCTGCCAGCCTTGCCGTTGCTCGATCCGTGCTATCGCCCGATGGGCGATCTCGTGGTCGAAACCGTTGTTGACGGTGACCACCTTCTCGGTCTCCGGATCCACGCGGTTGACGGCGAGGTGGAGGTGGCAGTTCTTGGTGTCGCGGTGCAGGGCATAGATGACCTGGTGCCCTTGCATACCCATCTCGTCGAGGAAGATGGCGACGGCCTCATTCGCCTGGGCAGGCGTGGGCTGCTCGCCCTCACGCCAGCTCATGATCCAGTGCTGGACGGGCTGGGGGCTACGTCGGGCAGTCTCGGCCAA
>JADGRB010000261.1 GCA_017881315.1 Pseudomonadota bacterium | reverse complement strand
CGCATGGACGGAGCTCGGCTCTGCCGAGCCCCGTCCGTCGCGGGAGGGCTCGGGGACCCTCCCGGGGTCCCCGCCTTCAAAGGAAAAGCGCAGCCACGGGTCGGGGCTCAAGTCCGTGGTGATGTGGGATCCCGCCTCGGGCGTGAAGTTCGCCAACAACGAGCCGTTCCGCCCCTTCTTCAAGGAGTCGCAGATCAACATCTTCGCCGAGGACAACCGCGGCGACGGGATCCAGCACTCGGCCCTGTCGGTGGCGGACATCGTGAGCGCGGTGCGCGGCCTGCGCGGCCGCGGCGTCGAGTTCATGCCGACGCCCGGCGACTACTACGACGTGTTGCCCGAGCGCCTCCGCCGGATCGGCGTGGGCGCCATCGACGAGAGCGTCGATCTGCTGCGCGAGCTCGAGATCCTGATTGATGGGACCGAAGAGCACCGTTACCTGCTTCAGATCTTCCTCAAGGAGGCAGCGGGCCTGCACCACGATCCGGCGGCGGGGCCATTCTTCTTCGAGATCATCCAGCGCAAGGGGGACCAGGGGTTCGGCGCCGGCAACTTCCGCGCGCTCTTCGAGGCGATCGAACGGGAGCAGGCGCGCGCGCCCGGGCAAACCGGCGGCGCCCCCGCGCTGCCCAGGATGTGAAGGGAGGCGCGATGCTGGATCGCATGGTCGTCGGCGAGGTTCCGGGCAAGCCGCACACGGCGCTGCGCGACGGCGGCGGCCGCCTGCGCCACGAGGAATGTCTCACCCGCGACGGCTTCGACGGGCCGTTCACCATCCTCTATCACGCCGAGCGCCCGCACACGGCCGCGCTCGCCGCGTCGACCCACGGCTGGGAGATCCCCGCCCCCGACGACGACCAGCCGCGCCCGCTGGCGCGCCGCCACTACCGCTCGCAGCAGCTTCCTCGGCGCGGCGGCCCGGCGGTCGACGCGCGCACGCCGCTGCTCTGGAACGGCGACGTCGTCATCTCGGTCCTGCACCCGGACGCGCCGGATCCCGTCTACTTCTCGAACGGCGACGGCGACGATCTGTTCTTCGTCCTCGAGGGCGGCGGCGTCTTGCGCTCGGCGCTCGGCGATCTGACGTTCGACGCTGGCGACTACCTCTTCGTCCCGAAAGGGCTCCTGCACCGATTCATTCCGAACGACCGGCCGCAGTACTGGCTGTCGCTCGAGTGCACCGCCGGATTCGGCCTCCCCAGGCAATGGCGCAACGAAGTGGGCCAGCTCCGGATGGACGCGCCCTACAGCCACCGCGACTTTCGCCGCCCGACCTTCATCGGCCCGCGCGACGAAGGGCTGCGCGAGCTGGTGGTCAAACGCACGGGGGCCTTTCACGGCTTTCGCTACCCGCATGCGCCCCTGGACGTCGTGGGTTGGGACGGCGCGGTCTATCCGTGGGCCTTCCCGATCCTCAACTTCCAGCCGCGCGTCGGCCTCACCCACTTGCCCCCGACGGTGCACGGGACGTTCGCCGCGCGCGGGGCGCTGATCTGCAGCTTCGTCCCCCGCCCGCTCGACTTTCATCCGCAGGCCATCCCCTGCCCTTACCCACACGCGTCGGTCGGCTGCGACGAGATGTTGTTCTACGCCGGGGGCACCTTCACCTCGCGCAAAGGCGTCGGCGTCGGCAGCCTCTCGCATCACCCGGCCGGGATCATCCACGGCCCGCATCCGGGCGCCTACGAAGGCAGCATCGGCGCCCACACGACCGACGAGCTGGCCGTCATGCTCGACACCACGGCGCCGCTGAAGGCCACCGCCGCCTGCCGGTCGATCGAAGACCCCAATTATCACGCCAGCTTCGGCTGAGGGACGACCGAATTGAATCCGGCCAACCTCTAGCGCATCGGGATCGGACCCCCTATATTCCCCCGGCGCGCGCGATCGTCGCCGCGTTTCTGGAAACCAACAACGGAGGTCTGTTCATGGTTCGATCACTACTTCGCATCTCGCTCACGTTCGCCGCATTCGCCTTCCTCGCCGGTCCCATCGCTCGCGCGCAGACCGCGGGCGAAAAGGAAGGGAACAAGATGGAGAAGAAGGGCAACGCCGAGGAGAAGGCCGCTGGTGCCGAAAAGGCCAAGGGCGCCAAGATGGAAAAGGAGGGCAAGGCCGAGGAGAAGGCCGGCAAGAAGAACGACGACAAGAGCGAAGAGGCGGCCGGCAAGCAGAAGAAGAAGAAGGGCCACGCCATCGAGAAGGCCGGTGAGGCCAAGGGCGACGAGGCCCAGGAGATGGAGAAGTCCGGCAACAAGGCGGAGAAGGCCGGCGTCAAGGCCAAGAAGGCGGACAAGGCTGCCAAGGACGAAGGCAAGTAGACGCTTGGCCGGGGTGGCGGGGTGGATCGATTCTGCGGGTCGACGAGGCCCGGACCACCACCCCGGCGCTCTAGCCCCGCGCCAGCGCTCCGACCGCCACCTGTCCCACCTGTTTGCCGCCCGAGTCGTCGGGCGAGTGCAGCGGCAGATGCACGGAGAAGGTCGAGCCGTTGCCGAGGGTGCTCTCGACTTCGACCCTGCCGCCGTGTAGCTCCACCAGCCGGCGCGTGAGCGCCAGGCCGAGCCCGGTCCCCTCGGGGCGCACGCCGCCCGGCTGGCGAAGCTGCTCGAACTCGCGGAACAATCGGGGCAGATCTTCGCGCGCGATGCCGACGCCGGTGTCGGAGACGGTGACAACCAGGTTCTGTTCGTCGGCGCGCGCCGCAAGGCGCACCATCCCGCCGCGCGGTGTGAACTTGATGGCGTTCGAGATCAGGTTGTAGAGCACCTGCTTGATCCGCCCCGGATCGACGTTGACCTCCGGGAGGCTGGGCGGAACTTCGACCTCCAGATCGATCCCCTTCTTGGCGGCGACCGCGTGGATCACGCTGCGCACCACGTCGATGATGCTGCCGATCGGCGTGCGCTCGTACTGCAGATCCATCCGCCCCGCCTCGACCTTGGAGATGTCGAGGATGTCGTTCACCAGCTGCAGGAGGTGGCGGCCCGAGACCAGCACGTTGCCGACGTAGCTGGTCTGCTTCTCGTTGAGGCCGCCGAAGATCTGCTGCTCGAGCAGCTCCGAAAACCCGATCACCGCGTTGAGGGGCGTACGCAGCTCGTGGCTCATGTTGGCCAGAAAGGCGCTCTTGGCGCGGTTGGCGGTGTCGGCCGCCTCCTTCGCTTCGCGCATCTCGCGCTGCGCGCGCTCGCGCTCCTCGACCTCGCTCTTGAGCCGGAGGTTGGCGTCCATGAGCTGGCTGGTGCGCTTTTCGACGCGCACCTCCAGCTCGGCGTGCGCCGTCCGCAACGACACCTCGGCCGCCTTTCGCGCCGTGATGTCGGCGAACGACGCCATCGCCGCGTAGGCGGCGTTCTCGCCGAACCGGACCAGCGGCTGCGAGTTCATCGAGATCCAGACCCGCTCTCCGTCGCCGCGGGTCACGCCCAGCACCACGTTCTGCCGGGGCTCCCCCGAGCGCAGCGTCGCCAGAAACGGCAGCGCATCGCCGGTCACCGGCCGCTCGCTCTCGTCGACCGCCGAGGCGAACGTCTCGATCGAGGATCGCCCCAGCATCTCCAGCGACGGCCGCGCCAGGATCCGCTCGCAGCTCGCGTTGGAGGCGATGACCTGTCCCTCGGCGTCGACCAGAATCAGCCCCTCGTCGAGCGCCGCGATCACCGATCGGTAGCGCTCCTCGCTGTCGCGCAGCCCCTGCTCGACCCGCTTGCGCTCCATGAACTGCCCGATCTGCCCGCCCAGCGCGCTCAGCATCGACAGGTGATCGTCGTTGGCCTGCCGCACGTCGCGGCTATAGAACGCCATCACGCCGATCACCTCGGGGCCGTTGCGCAGCGGGATCGCGAACGAGCCATGCAACCCGGACTCGCCTGCGAACCCCGCCATCGGCAAGGTCGGCTCCTCGGCGAGGTCCGAGATCCACAGCGGAAGATGGCGCTGCCAGACGCGCCCGGGCAGACCGGCGTCGGGCGCGATGCGGGTGTTGCGCCGCTGCTCCAGAAAATCGAGGTTCTGGTAGTCCTCGGCGTGCCAGAGGTCCACGCAGCGCAGGAACTGACGCCCCTCTTCGACCTCCCACAGCTCGCCCACGTGCCAGCCCTGGTTCTCGCCCATGATGCGCAGGATGAACGGCGCCGCCTCGGGCAGGCTGCTGGCCCCCGCCAGGACCCGGGTGATCACATACTGCAGCGAGAGCAGACGCTCGGTGCGCTGGCGCTCGGCCACCTCGCGTTCGAGCGCGGAACGGCTGGTGTCGATGGTGGCTTGCTTCTTGGCCCCGCTCAGGATGTCGTTCTGACTCTTGTCGATCGCGAGCAGCAGGAGCACGTCCTCGACCACGATGAACGCCGGATCGAGGAACAAACTCCAGCGTTCGAGGTGAACGACGCTCGGCGTGTGGGAGAGAGAATAGCTGCGCAAGATATGATCGATGACCCCGATCAGGCTGGCCAGGAGCACGACGGTCGGGTCGCGGTACATGGCCAGGAAGGCCAGCGAGGCGAAGAGGACCGAATGCATCTCCAGGTGGCCGCCGGCGAAGCCGCCGGAAAGGTGGATCAAAAGCGCGCTGATCAGTCCCTGCCCGATCGCGATCTCGTGGCGGGTCAGCGTGGATCCCGGGTGCCGGATGGCCACCAGGATCGGCAGCGCCGTGATGGCGCTTCCCAGCACGAAGGCCTTCCAGACCAGTGGCGGCAGGTGCGTGAGCGAGCCGTGCCAGGGCTCGTGCGACGCCAGCATCGCCGTCGCGATCGCCCCCAGCCACTGCACCAGCAGCAGCCAGAGGAACATCCGGTCGGTGTGCTCCCAGATCTCCTGTCGATATTCCGCGTAGAGGCGCCGCGTGGCCGGGGTCTCGTCCTCGAGGCGCACGCTCACCCGATCGCGATTCCGCCGCGGCCCGGAGTGGAGGCCGGGGCGCGCGTGCCCGCCGCGTCCGAGAGCGGCAGACGCGCGACCGGCAACCGCACGCAGAAGCAGCCGCCACGAGTTGGCCCGTCGTCGATCCAGATGGCGCCGCCGTGCACCGTCACGGCCCGCCGACAAAACACCAGACCGAGCCCGTGACTGGTGCGCGCATCGTGGGCCCCCGGGCGGTCGAAGCGCCCGTACTTCTCGAAGATGAGCTGGCGGTAGGCGGTCGGGATCCCCTCCCCTTCGTCGCGCACCCGGATCTCGACGGCCGGCTCGGCGCCGTCGTCCATGGTCGCGGGCGTCAGATCGATCGAGATGGTGGCCCGGCGCGGCCCGTATTTGTAGGCGTTGTCGATCAGGTTCTCGAAGAGGCGACGCACCAGATCCCGATCGCCGCGCAGGGTGCCGACCCCGGGCGTCACCGCCAGCGCCAGGTGCTGCTCCTTGTCTTCGATCCGGCGGCCCATCTCCGAACAGACCTCGCCCAGCAAAACCGGCAGGTCGAAGTCCGTTACCAGCGGGACCAGCGCGCCGTCCTCGCTGCGGCTCACGTCGAGCAGGTTCATCACCAGGCGCACCATCGACTGCGACGCCCGCATGACGTCCTCGAGGGCGTCGCGCTCGTCGGGCACCGGCGCGTTTCGGCCCAGCACGTACTGGACGTTGGAGAGGATGCTGGAGAGGGGATTCTTGAGATCGTGAACGATGAGGGTGGTCAGCTCCTCCTTTTGCCGCTGCGCCGCCAAGAGCTCGTTCCGCTGGGAGCGAATCACCTCGTAGTTGCGGCGAAGCTCGTCGGACAGCTGCTTGATCCGGAGCAGCGATCGCACCCGGATCAGCAGCTCGGTCCGGTTGAGCGGCTTGGTCAGGAAGTCGTCGGCCCCCGAATCCATCGCCGCCTTGTGCGTCTCCAGATCGCCGAGCGCGGTGAGGAACAGGACCGGCGTGTCCCCGATCTCCGGCAGCGCGCGGATTCGACGGCAGGTCTGGAAGCCGTCCATCCCCGGCATGAGCACGTCGAGCAACACCAGATCGGGTCGCCGTGCCTCGAGCGACACCAGTGCCGCGGCGCCGCTTTCGGCCTGTAGCACCGCGTAACCGGCACCGACCAGATGCCCCTCCGCGACCTCGCGGTTCTGGAGGTTGTCGTCGACGACCAGGATGGTGGCTGGGGTCTCAGCCGAGGCTACGGACACTGGGGGGATCCTCCGCTAGGGTGGCGTTCTTGAGATAGCCCTCGACGATGGCGCCGAACGTGCGCGTGTCGATCGGCTTCGAGAGGTAGCCCTGAAAACCGATGCCGAGCAGCCGCTCGCGATCACCGGGCATCGCCAGCGACGTGACGGCGACGATGGGCAGATCGGCGAAGCCGGCGCGGCTGCGCACGTCGCGGATCACCGCCTCGCCGCCCCCGCCCGGGATCTGGACGTCGAGCAGCAGCAGATCCGGTCGGCGCGCGTCGAGGGCGCGGCGGGCCTCTTCGACGGTTGACGCCTCGAACACCTCATGTCCCCTAAGTTCCAGGATGTCGTGAATGAGCACGCGATTGAGCACGTTGTCTTCCACGATCAGGATGCGCGCGGGTGGCGTTCCACCCGCGACCGCTGGTTGTCCGTCGGACTTCGCCGTCATCTTCGGGGATCGGCCTGCCTGCCGTGGCGCCCCCTGAGCCTGTCGGCAGATTTCTGACGGCCCTTGAACGCCGATCGGACGCGTGGCGTCGCGCAGGCGCTCGGCCGCCGCCCGGGTCGAGCCGGTTGGGGCCTGGGCCGGTTCGTACCGGCGGGAGCCCATACCCCCTTCTTGCCTCTGGAATTGCAAAACTTATGTTACTTTCCGCCGCGCGCCGGCCATCACGGGGTGGGGTGCAACATCGCAACACTAGGGAGATAGACCATGAAGATTTTTGGAACGCGGTTAGTGTCGGTAGCGGGCCTCGTCGGCGCGGCGGGACTTTTCCTCAACGTCAACTGTGGCAGCAGCGGCGGAACGGGTACCGGTGGCACATCCGGTGGCACGGCCGGCCATGCGGGCACCAGCGGCGGAACCGCCGGCCACGCGGGCACCGGCGGTGGTACGGCGGGCACCGGCAGCGCCGGCACCGGCGTCATCGGCGGTAACGGCGGGGACCTCGGCGGCGTCGGCGGCAGCGGCGGCGCGGCGGCCGGTTC
>JADGRB010000527.1 GCA_017881315.1 Pseudomonadota bacterium | reverse complement strand
GGAACGGGCGCTCGCGCTCGGGATGCGCTGGATCATCTCGGCCGCCCGCGACCGCTCCGACGGGCGGACGATGCAGGAGAAGCTGGCCGGCGAGCTGCTCGACGCCTCGGCCAACAAGGGAAACGCGGTCAAGAAGCGAGAAGACACCCACAAGATGGCGGACGCCAACAAGGCGTTCGCGCATTACCGCTGGTAATTTTTTAGGTTTCACATAGATTTCGCGGCGATTTTTCACCCCAACCTTTAGCTCAACGGCGGACCTGACGGTTCCGTCCCCGGCTCGGCAGGCGAGCTGGCGGATGTGGATCGGCTGAGCGTCGGAAAGGCACCTCGGTAGTCGTGGCTCGGACATTTCCCATAGCGCAGATCCGGAACATCGGAATCATGGCGCACATCGACGCGGGGAAAACCACGACCACCGAGCGGATCCTCTTTTACACCGGCGCCTCTCGGAAGATGGGCGAGGTGCACGAGGGGACCACGCAGATGGACTGGATGGAGCAGGAGCAGGAGCGCGGCATCACCATCACCGCGGCCTCCACCACCTGCTTCTGGCGCGAAGCGCGCATCAACATCATCGACACCCCCGGGCACGTCGACTTCACCATCGAGGTCGAGCGCAGCCTGCGGGTTCTCGACGGCGCCGTGGCGGTGTTCTGTGCGGTGGGTGGCGTCGAGCCGCAGTCGGAGACCGTCTGGCGGCAGGCCGACAAGTACCGGGTGCCGCGGATCGCCTTCATCAACAAGTGCGATCGCGTCGGCGCCGATCCCGACCGCTGCGTGCAGGAGATCCGCGAGCGCCTCAAGGGGACGCCTATCGTCATCCAGATTCCGAACGGCCTCGAGGACGCGTTCTCGGGGTTCGTCGATCTGCTCGAGATGAAGCTCGTCGAGTGGGAGGACGACGTCGTGGGCGCCGAGCCGGTCGTCAAGGAGATCCCCGAGGAGCTGCAGGTTTTGGCAGCCGCGGCGCGGGCGGCGATGGTCGAGGCGATCGCGGAGACCGACGACCAGGCGATGCGCGCCTACCTGGAGGAGAAGGATCTCTCGCCGGCGTTTCTGCGCGCCGCGCTCCGGCGCGCCACCATCGCGGGCCAGGCGATTCCGGTGCTGGTCGGCGCGGCGTTCAAGAACAAGGGCGTGCAGCCGCTGCTCGACGCGATCGTCGACTATCTCCCCTCGCCGATCGACGTTCCGGCGGTGGTCGGCAAGGATCCGGCCGGGTTGCCCACCACCCGGGAGGCGTCCGACGCCGAGCCGTTCTCGGCGCTGGCCTTCAAGATCATGAACGACCCGTTCGTCGGATCGCTCACCTACTTCCGCGTCTATTCCGGCAAGGTGACCACCGGCGCCAGCGTCTACAACACCAGCAAGGGCAAGCGCGAGCGCATCGGCCGCCTGCTCCACATGCACGCCAACAAACGCGAGGACGTCAAGGAGGTCACCTGCGGCAACATCGCGGCGGCCGCCGGGCTTCGCGTGACGGTCACCGGCGACACCCTCTGCGACGAGAAGAACCCGGTCGTCCTCGAGCTGATGGATTTTCCGGCGCCGGTCATCTCGATCGCGATCGAGCCCAAGACCCAGGCCAACCAGGACAAGCTCGGGCAGGCCTTGCAGAAGCTGGCGGTCGAGGATCCTTCATTCAGCGTGAAGACCGACTCCGAAACCGGACAGACCATCATCTCGGGGATGGGCGAGCTTCACCTCGAGATCATCGTCGACCGGTTGGTGCGCGAGTTCAAGATCGAGGCCTACGTGGGCCGCCCGCAGGTCGCCTACCGCGAGACCATCGCCCGCCAGGCGGACGCCGAGGGGAAGTACGTCCGCCAGACCGGTGGGCGTGGCCAGTACGGGCACGTGCAGCTGCACGTCGAGCCGGCGCTGGGCAAGGGGATCGTCTTCGAGGACGCGACGGCCGGCGGCATCGTTCCGCGGGAGTTCGTCCCCGCCGTCGAGCGCGGCGTGCGCGAATCGCTGGCGCGCGGCGTGATGGCGGGATACCCGGTCATCGACGTGTCGGTCAAGCTGACCGGCGGCAGCTACCACGAGCTCGATTCGAGCGAGATGGCGTTCCAGATCGCCGGCTCGATGGGGGCGACGGCGGCGGCGCGCGAGGCCGGGCCGGTGTTGCTCGAGCCGCTCATGGAGGTCGAGGTCCTGACCCCCGACGAGTTCATGGGCGAGGTGACCGGCAACCTGTCGGCGCGGCGTGGCCGGGTCTCGGGGATGGAGCCGCGTGGCTCGGCGCAGGCGATCAGCGCCGAGGTGCCGCTGGCCAGCATGTTCGGATATTCGACGGACGTGCGCTCAATGACCCAAGGACGTGCTACTTACACCATGCAATTCGCGCGATACGCGCCAGTTCCGACTCATGTGACCGAATCGATCGTTGAACGGATGCGGGGAGCCTAGTGCGCAAGCCCGCGAGGGACCGCCAGGATCCCGCACCAAGAACCCTGCCCAGGAATTTCGCGAAGTAATTTTTGGAGGAACACCGAGATGGCCAAGGAAAAATTCGTCCGAAACAAGCCGCACCTGAACATCGGGACGATCGGTCACGTCGACCACGGGAAGACCACGTTGACGGCGGCGAT
>JADGRB010000526.1 GCA_017881315.1 Pseudomonadota bacterium | reverse complement strand
GCCGGCCTTTACTTCGACGGACACGTCCAGAAGAAGATCACTTCGGATCGAGAAGGCCTTGAGTGTCTGCACCTGCTCGACGTCGAAAACCAGATCGTGGGCGCTCGATTTCTGCTTCGCGGGTTTCCTTTCTTGCTCTGGCTGACGACAGAGTTCGCCAGCCGCCTGCTTAGCGCGGCAAGCGCGCCTCAGCCGTCGCCCCCAGGCGTCATCGACGCCATGAAGCGGCGGCGGGCCCCGAGATCCGCGCGGAGCGGGACTGCGAGCTCCGCCGGCGGAGTGCCGCAGCATGAAGACAGCGGGACCGCCCTGCTGCCGGGGCTAGTTGCGAGTGGGCCCGCCCTAGCCCAGCGGTCATGCACGGCTGTGGCGAACCGGGTATCGACGCTGCTGACCGTCGAGCTCGCGCTACGCGCCCGCTCGTACCGTGGACCGGGCTTCGATCGAGGGAGCTGGTGTGGGTCATCGTGAGCGGCTGCTCCAGAGCATTCCGCCGCCCGCCCCGCCAAAGATCAGCCCAATAAGCAGGACGCCGAGGCTCACCCAGAGCACCAAGTTGGTCTTCGCACCTACGGTCACAGCCGCGCTGACATTAGGAGCAGCGCTGCTGTTCATCAGGACGACCGTCCAGTTGCCCTCCTTGACATTCCAGGTCGCGGTCACGCGGCCGCTGCCGCTGTTGTCCGACTGCCAGAAGCCTTCGCGCCCGGGCGGGCCAACCGGCGCCCCGCCAGCGTGCGCCTCGTACGTGACCGCGCTGCCGCTGACGTCAGTCACCTCGCTGCGAGCAACTCCGGCCAGGTACCCGTTCACGGCGTTCTGACGCGCGATCCCCACGAATAGGGCCCTCCCGTTGCTGCTGGTGGCGGTGACCCGTAACCGCCCGATCACGTCACTCGCCTCGCTTGGGAGGTCGCCGAGATGCAGCCCCTCGGCGGTGATCGCATACCCGGTCGACGACACCTGTTTGGTGGATGACGTGTAGTAGCCGTCCTTGTCGCGCTGGGTCAGGTGAACAACGACCAGCGCGATGCCCGCCACCAGGAACAGCGCCCCGAGGCCCACGAGGATCCATCCGCCGACCTTGAGCCCGGTAGACCCACCGCCAGCTGCTGGTGCCGGGGGCGGAGGTGGGCCGCCGCCACCTCCGGGGGCGCTGAGCGGAGGTGATCCGCCCGCGCCTGCTGACGCCGGGGGCGGGGCTGGTTGGTCGCCAGCTCCCGACGGCGGGGACGGGGTTTCGCCCGCGGCCGGAGGGCCCGCTACCGGATCCTCAGCATCAGTCATCTGACGGTCCCGTCATGGTCTGCGCAACGCTGCACCGGGTCGCGAAGAAGGCTATTTGCGCGCCTACCAACTATCGCGACCTCCTTCCCGAAAGATAGCCCTTCAGGTCTGATCCGACGACCGCGACCCCGATCACTCGGCCCCACGCGACCTGGCAGGTCGTCGCCGGCGCCAGCGATCCTGGGCCCGTGCAACGCAGTCTCTACCGCTCGCCTGATCGAGTCAAGGTCAAAGCCGCGGATCGATCAGCGGTCAGCCAACCCGACCCCACTTGCGCAATGCGCGAACGACAGCATCCAAGCTCGGTTGCGAGCCCTCCGGTCCGCCCGGGGTAGGGCTCCGACCCCGGAACAGCGATGAGTGCTATCGCGAGGAATGCGGGGAACCGGGCTTGAGGAGAGAATTCTCCAGATGCTGGGAGGAGCTGGCCCGATCGGTGATCAACGCGCAGCGTTCAACGTTCCCGCTGAGATTGCGTACTTCAACACGGCGAACCTCGCTCCCCAGCTGCGCGCGGTTCGAGTAGCTGGTGAGGCCGCGCTTGAGCGGCGTGGGCGGCCGTGGACGATCTCAGCTGCGGAATGGTTCGACGATGTCGAGCGTCTGCGGTCGCTGTTCGGCAACCTCATCGGCACCAGCGGTGAAGGCGTGGCGATCGTGCCGGCGACGAGCTACGGCTTTGCGGTCGCCGCCCGCAACCTGCCGCTCCATCACGGCCAGCGCGTGCTCGTGCTCGAAGAGGAATACCCGTCCGGTATCTATACGTGGCGCTGGGCCGCGCGCCGATCCGGCGCTGAGATCCGCACCGTGGCCCGCGAGCCCGGGCAGACCTGGACCGAGGCCGTGCTCGCCGCTCTGGACGAGACGGTCGCGATCGTGAGTGTGCCGAACGTGCACTGGACCGACGGCGTTTTGATCGACTTGCCGCCGATCGCGCGGAGGACCCGACAGGTGGGGGCGCGGCTTGTGATCGACGGCAGCCAGTCGGTGGGCGCCATGCCGATCGACGTGGAGGAGCTGCGCCCCGACTTCCTTGTCACCGTCGGGTACAAGTGGCTGCTGGGACCGTTCAGCGTCGGCTATCTCTACGTGGCCGAGGAGCACCGTCACGGCGAGCCGCTGGAGGAGAACTGGATCCTGCGGGCAGGATCCGAGGACTTCGCGCGCCTGGTTGATTACCGTGACGAGTACCAGCCAGGCGCACGACGCTTCGACGTCGGTCAACGCACGAAATTCGAGCTGCTCCCGATGGCAATCGCTGCGCTGGAGCAGATCGTCGATTGGCAGGTGTCCCGCGTGCCCGCCACGCTTGCTGAG
>JADGRB010000029.1 GCA_017881315.1 Pseudomonadota bacterium | reverse complement strand
TCGAGCTGCGCGAGAAGATCCTGACCTTGCCGGCAGGGAAGGGCCTGCCCGCGCCGGCGGAGGCGCCGCGGCACGAGCTGCCGCGTGGACCGCTGGGCGACGTCTACGGCGCGCTGGTGCAGCTCGGCTACAAGCCGGCGGAGATCGAGCCGCTGCTCGATCGCCTCGATCCGGCGCGTCCGGTCGCCGATCTGGTGCGCGAGGCGCTGGGCGGGTTGCGCAGAGCGTAGACGATGGCGCGCAAGAAACACGAAGACCAATCGGCGGAGGACCCGTCGACCAAGCCGGGCGAACGGGTCCTTTCAGCGGACGTCGACGCCGGCGCCCTCTCGCGCGATCGCGACGAAGACGCGGCCTTGCGCCCGCACAGCTTCGCGGAGTTCGTCGGACAGCGGAAGGTGGCCGAGAACCTGGCGGTCTACGTCCAGGCGGCGCGCAAGCGCGGCGACGCCCTAGACCACGTGCTGCTCTCTGGGCCGCCCGGCCTGGGCAAGACCACACTCGCCTTTCTGCTCGCGCGCGAGATGGGATCCGAGGTGCGCATCACCTCGGGCCCGGTGCTGGAGCGCAAGGGCGATCTGGTGGGAATCCTCACTTCGCTCGGTCGCGGCGACGTGCTCTTCATCGACGAGATCCACCGCCTGCAGCCGGTGATCGAAGAGAGCCTCTACCCGGCCATGGAGGACTTTCGCATCGAGCTCGTCACCGGCGCCGGTGCCGGCGCGCGGGCCATTCCGCTGCCGATCGAGCGCTTCACGCTGGTGGGCGCCACCACCCGCACGGGGCAGCTCGGCTCGCCGCTGCTGTCGCGATTCGGCATCGTCGAGACGTTCGAGTTCTATTCGCCGGCCGATCTCACCACCATCGTCAAGCGCTCGGCGCGCTTGCTCGGCATCCCGATCGAGGACGCGGGGGCAGAGGAGATCGGCCGCCGCGCGCGCGGAACGCCCCGCATCGCGAACCGCCTGCTGCGCCGGATCCGCGACTTCGCCGACGTGCGCGGCGACGGCCGCGTCACCAAGGACCTGGCCGAGTACGCGCTGGGACGCCTGGAGGTCGACGCGGCCGGGCTCGACGCCGGCGACCGCAAGATCTTGACCACCATCGTCAACCGTTTCGACGGCGGTCCGGTCGGCATCGATTCGCTGGCGGCCTCGCTGGCGGAGGATCGCGACACGCTCGAGTTCGTCTACGAGCCGTACCTCATCCAAGAGGGTTTCCTGCTGCGCACGCCGCGCGGCCGCCAGATCACCCGCCGCGCCTACGACCACCTCGGCCTGCCGGTCCCGAGCCGCCCGCAAGGGACGCTCTTTTAGAGCGTCCGGTTGTCGAGGAGGCGGGCGATGTCGATGGTCGCTTCGAAGACGATCCGCGCTGGTCCGCGCATGCGCACGCTGGCGTACTCTTTGGCGACCGTCACCGCCAGCGTGCCTCCGGGCAGGTGAACCGGCGTCTCGACGCCAGCCGGCAATCGCTCCTCGAGCACGGCGGCGACGACCGTCGCGCAGGCGCCGGTGCCGCAGGCGAGGGTGAGGCCGCTGCCGCGCTCCCACACGACCAGGTCGATCTCGCCGCCGCGCACGCGGGCGAATTCGACATTGGTCCGGTGCGGGAACCGATCGGCTACCTCCAGCGTCGGCCCGTAGGCTTCGGCGAGCGCGCGCAGATCGCCAGCGTCGTCCAGGAAGATCACCGCGTGCGGGTTGCCCATCGAGACGGCGGTGAATCGAAATTCGCGATCCCGCGCGGTGATTGCCTCTCGCAGCGCGCGCCCGGTGCCGCCGGGCGCCAGCGGGATCTCGTCGCGCGACAGCCGGGGGCGTCCCATCTCGACTTCGACGCTGTCCACGACGCCAGCCGTCGCGGAGAGCCCACATTCGAGCAACCCGGCGCCGGTTTCGATACGCAGGACCGGACGGCGCATGGCCGGGTCGGATTCGTAGAGCACCTTGGCGACGCAGCGGATGCCGTTGCCGCACATCTCGGCTTCGCTGCCGTCGGCGTTGAGCACGCGCATGCGGGCGTCGCCGACCGTGCTCGGCAGGATCGCCAGCACGCCGTCGGCGCCGACGCCGAAGCGGCGGTCGCAGATCGCGCGCACCACCTTGGGATCTTCCGGTGACGGTCCGCCGCCGAGCGCGCCGGATCGGCCGGGTCGCAGATCGACGACGACGAAGTCGTTCCCGATCCCCTCGACTTTGACGAACGGCAGCGGCATGGCGTCCGCTACCGATTCTACCCGGCGCGCGGCGGCTCTTCTACTGGGCGCCTAGGGTGCCGGCGCCGGTGCCGGTGCGGCCGGTGCGCTGTCGCTCGCGCCCGGCGGCGCGCCGGTGCCGTCGGCCGGCGGTGCCGCCGCGTGCTTTCGGCGGCGGGGCGTGGCCGGCTTGCTGGCAGTCTCGGTCGGCTTGGTCGCCGTCTCGGTCGGCTTGGTCGCGGCCGCCGCGGGGGCCGTCTCGGTCGCCGTGCCCGTGGGCGCGCTTGGCGTGCCGGTCTTGGTCGTGGTCTGGATCGATTCGCGCGCCTTATCCAGGTCCATCCTCAACTTGGTCGCGCGCTGATCGTCGGCCTTCTTCTCGGCCGTCTTGCGCTCCGCCAGGCGCTGCAGGCGCTTCGAATCCTGCTGGCTGGAGAAGTGCGCCAGGCCCAGCGAGGTCACCAGGAACAGGAACGCCGTGATCGACGTGAGGCGGGTCAGGAAATTTCCGGCCCCCGACGAGCCGAAGACCGTCTGGCTGCCGCCGCTGCCGCCGAAGGCGATCCCCATCCCGCCGCCCTTGCCGGCTTGCAGCAGCACGACCAGGATCAGGAACAGACAGACGAAGACGTGGAGGACGGTCAGGAACGTGATCATGCGGCAGACCCTTCTTTTACGATTCTAACGAATGATTCGGCGGAGAGCGATGCGCCGCCGACCAGCCCGCCGTCGACGTCCTCCTCGGCCATGAGCGCCTGGATGTTGTCCGGCTTGACGCTGCCGCCGTAGAGGATCCGGAGGCGGGGCGCAAGCCCCGGCGCGCGGGCGCCGACGCGGGTGCGTATGAACCGATGCACCTCTTGCGCCTGGGCGGGGGTCGCGTTCCGCCCGGTGCCAATGGCCCACACCGGTTCGTAGGCGATGACGATGCGTTCCAGATCGGCGTCGCTCAGGTCGGCCAGGGCGGCGTCGAGCTGCGCCTGCACGCGGCCGATGGTCTCGCCGGCGTCGCGCTCGGCCAGGGTCTCGCCGACGCAGATGATGGGCAGAAGGCCGGCCCCGAGCGCGGCGCGCGCTTTCAGATTCACGGCCGCGTCCAGCTCGCCGAAGAGCTGGCGTCGCTCGGAGTGTCCGACGATCACGTACTTGCAGCCGGCGTCGGCGATCTGGGCTGGCGACACCTCACCAGTGAAGGCCCCTTTGCCCTCCCAGAAGCAGTCCTGGGCCGCGACGGCCACCGGCCCGTCCTCGAGCCGCTTGGCCACCGCGGCAAGGGCGGTGAAGCTGGGGCCGACGGCGACGTCGACCTCGCGCAGGGCCGCGACGCCGTTGCGAACCTCGGTGGCGAGCGCCAACGACTCGGCGATCGAGCCGTGAAGCTTCCAGTTACCGCAGAAAAACGGTCGTCGCGCGCGCGCCATCCGACCTCAGCTTTCGAGCGCCGCCAGGCCGGGGAGCTTCTTGCCCTCCAGGAACTCCAGCGAAGCGCCGCCGCCCGTCGAGATGTGGGTGATCTTGTCGGCCAGGCCGCTCTTGTGGACCGCCGCGACCGAATCGCCACCGCCCACCACCGACAGCGCGCCGGTCGCCGCCGCCACGGCCTGCGCGATCGCCAGGGTGCCGGCCGCGAACGGCTCCGACTCGAACACGCCCATGGGACCGTTCCAGAAGATGGTCTTGGCGCGCGCGATCGCGTCGGCGAATCCGCGCGCCGTCTCCGGACCGATGTCGAGCGCCGCCAGATCCTCCGGCACCGCCATCGCCTGGACCACGCGCCCCGACTCGGACTTGGTGCCGGCCGCCGCTACCGCATCGCGCGGCAGCAGCACGTCGATGTTGGCCTCCGCGGCCTTCTTGAGGAACGCCCGCGCCAGCGCCAGCTTGTCGTCTTCGACCAGCGAGCGTCCCAGCTTGCCGCCCTTGGCCTTGAGGAAGGTGTTGGCCATCGCGCCGCCGATCAGAACCTGATCGACGCGGCCAAGCAGATTGTCGAGCACGCCGATCTTGTCGGAGACCTTGGCGCCGCCGATGATCGCCACGAAGGGCCGCTCGACATCGCCCAAGAGCTTGCCGAGGAACTTGACCTCGCGCTCCATGAGCAGACCGATCCCCTTTTCGGAGACGAACTTGGTCATGCCGACGGTCGAGGCGTGCGCCCGGTGCGCGGTGCCGAAGGCGTCGTTGACGTAAACGTCTGCGTAGCTGGCCAGCGCCCGCGAGAAAGCTTCCTCGTTGGCCTCCTCGGCCGGCGAGAACCGGAGGTTCTCCAGGAGCGCGACCTGGCCGCCGTGTAGATCGTTCACCACCTTGCGTGCGCCGTCGCCCACCGGTTCATCGGTGAGGGTGACGTCGGCGCCGAGCAGCTCCGCCAGGCGGCTGGCCACCGGCTCCAGCGTGTACTTCTTGTCGACCTTCCCCTTGGGCCGGCCGAGGTGCGACGCAAGGACCACGCGCGCGCCCTTCTCGATCGCCAGCTTGATGGTGGGGAGGCTCTCGCGGATGCGGGTGTCGTCGGACACCTTGCCTTCGGGCGTCAGGGGGACATTGAAGTCGACCCGTATGAAGAGCCGCCGGCCCGCGATGTCCAGCTCGGAAATCGTCTTGATGCCCATTTCGAATCGCTCTTTCCCGACCGATCGGCGACTCCGAAAACAAAAAAAAGCGCGCCCGGGTCGGGGCGCGCGAAGAATGCTTTAAGAGGTATGGAAAAGCTAGAAAATTAGTCCGGAGGTCAATCCGAAGGTCCCGAAGATCAATCCAAAGGTCCGAGGTCGGTCGTGACCAGGCTGATGATCTCGGTCGCGAGCGCGACGATCTGCTTTGGCTCGTAGCCGTTCTCGCGCAGCTCCTTATAGATAGTCTTGGAGAGGATCTGCAATGCTCTCTCGGGATTCGCCGCCGGCACAGCGCTGGGCGGGTTGACGGTCTTGATCGGTGTCGGTTGCGTGACGGCTTGGGCCATAGAACCCTCCTCCCAGAAGGTCGGCCCGACGAAATGCACACGACATGCCATTGATGACCATGTTTTAAGTCATTGAAATTATTGCGAACTATTTGGAAACAATTGCGACACCGCGAAGCCTTCTACGCACCCAAAAACCCTTGGACGACGGCCGATATTTGTGAGGGTGGTGCATTTCCCGTCGAGGAACCGTTGCCGGGGCGTCACCGGCGCGGTTGAGTTCGGTGGGTGCCAGCCGGACGAGGGTGCGAAAGATGTTTTGCAGGCGTGCCCCGATCTGCTCGTCTCGGGGAGGGTGCCTGATGCGTGTCTTGGTGCCCGTTTTGAGTTTGGGCTGCTACACTCAGGACCGCGAGGTTGGCCGTGAAGCAAGCTCAGTCGATCGAGATCGCGTATCTCATCAACGGCGAAGTCATTTCGGTGCGACGTCTGTCGCAGCGGGGCGAGTGGCGGAGCGCCGCTTCCACCTTCGGTCTGGTCGCCGCGATGTCGATCGCCGCCGCGCTGGCGGTGGCGCTCGCGCTGCTGGCCGCTCACCGGGTGGTGTATGGACCGGCCTACCTCGCGCTGTGGCTCGCCATCGGCCTGGGCGCGGCTTCGCTGGCCGCCGCGCGCGCCGCCGCACGCGCGCGCGCATATAACATCGGCGCCGGCATCGATGACGATGCTTTTTCGGCGCTCGCGCTGCCGCTGGTGCGCCGAACGCGCGCCGGCTATCGGGTGGCGCTGGTTCCGGGGTTCACCGGCCGGATCGACGGCGATCGCGCACCGCTGCCGGTGGAGAGTCTGGCCCGCGAGGCCGGCGCGCGGCTCTGCGAGGTGCCGCTCGAGGCCGGCGGCCGCGCCGAGCTCACCATGGGTGCCGCGACCTTCGTTGTTCGCAGTCTTCCCGATGCCGGTCGCGCTCCGACTCTCCCGGCGGGCGCCGCGCGCCGTTTCGTGCGGCGCGCGTTCTTGCCGCTGGAGCTGGCCGCGCTGGCGAGCATCTTCTGTGCGGTTCGGGTCGGCGCACAGATCGGTGAGGCGGAGATGAAGTCGGCGATCGCCAGCCACGCCACGCCCTGGGAGGTCGAAAAGGCCCTGCGCGCGGAGGCGCAGGTGCAGGCGTCGGCGCTTCACCGGTGCTTCGATGTGTTGCCTATCTCCTGCCAGCGCTCCGGCTACGTGGGCGTCGGCGTCTCGCTCTCGCGCGAAGGGGAGATCCGGTCGCACTGGATCGCACGCTCCACCTATGGGGCCGAGTGCCCGGTCGAGCAGTGCATGTCGGAGGTGGTCGCCAACTGGTTCTTCGAGCCGATCCCAGAATCGATCCGGGTGGTGCTGCCGGTGCAGGTGCTTCGCACCGATAGACCGTTGCCCTACGGGCCCGCCCGCGCCGCGGCCGATCTCGAGCGGAGCTCGCTGCGCGCGCAGGGCCCCGTCGAAAAGAAGGCGCAGAGCAGCGTCAATTGAGCGCGGGGATTTCCGAGGACGAGGCGCGGGCCCGCGAGATCGCCCTCCTCGAGGCCTGCCACGAGTTTCCGGGTGACTTTGCCCTGTCGGTCATCGCCTGCAACCAAGAGGCGGTCGCGGCCGCGGTGCTCGCGGCGGCCAGCGCGGGCGGCGAGGCCCCGGTCGCCCACCAGCGGCAGCCTTCGAAAGAGGGCCAGTACGTCTCCCATCGATTGAACGTGCGCTGCGCCAGCGCCCACGAGGCGCACGCGCTCCGTCTGATACTGCGGACCTTGCCCGGCGTCGTCAGCGTGCTCTAGATTTCGGTACGCCAGCGGCGGGAGCGCTCGACCTCTTCGCGATAGCGCTGGATCTCGACGGTCTGGCGGGGCGCGTCCCAGCCGAGCTCGGCGCCGATCAGCTCCGCCGCACGGGCGGAGACGCCGAGCCCCTGATCACGGGCGTCGCGAAAAATCGGCACGCGGCGGGCGAGGACGTCGGCGAGATCGCGCGCATGTTCATGACGTGCGGCGTGGACCACCTCGGCCCAGAGGTAGCCGAGCTCGGGATCGATGCGCGCCGCGAGGGCGGGCGTTCCGCCCAGGATGCCGAGGACCCGCCCGGCCCGTGACCCATACGCGCCGCCGATTCGTGCGGCGACGTCGGCGCCGAATTCGTGCGCGCGCAGCACCCCGGGCAGCGGACCGCCGCCTGGCAGAGAGCGCGCCGCGGTGGTGCAGGGGCCGAGAGGCCGTTCGAGCCCGGCGGCGCGCAGCGTCTCGACGACCCGATCCACCGCCTCCTCGGCCATGCGGCGGTTGGTGGTCAGCTTGCCGCCGGCGATGGCGAGGACCCCGTCGGGCCCGCGCGCGATCTCGTGCTCGCGCGAGGTCTCGGAGGGGGACTGCGCGTTCGCCGCCAGCAGCGGCCGGAGGCCGGCGTAGGTCGACAGCACGTCGGCCGGCCCCAGCGACAGCGACGGAAAGGCGTGGCGCACGGCTTCGATGAGGTAGGCGACATCGCTGCCGCGCGCGCGAATCTCGTCGCCCACGCGGGGCGGGCGGCCGGGATCCTCGAGCGGCGCGAAGTCGGTGTCGGTGGTGCCCACGATCGTGCGGGCGCCGGCCGGCAGGACGAAGAAGAGACGGTTGTCGCGCGGGGAACGGAGCACGATCGCGCGGCCGCCGTGGGGCACCCGCCCGGCGTCGAAGACCAGGTGCACGCCCAGGGTGGGGCGCAGCCGGCGGGCGCCGCCCAGGAATCCGTCGGTGAACGGCCCGGTGGCGCTGGCGATGAGCCGTGCCCGGATCTCGAAGCGGTCGCCGGTTTCCCGATCGATCACGAGGGCGGCCTCCGCGCGTCCCCGTCGATCGCGCACGATCTTCTCGACGAACAGATGGGTGGCACAGGTGGCTCCGGCGGACTCGGCGTCGAGGATGTTCTCGAGAACCAGCCGCGCGTCGTCGGTCTGACAATCGACGTAGATCTGGGCGCCCTCGAGGCCGGCGCTGCGGAGGGCTGGCGCCAGGTCGTAGACCTCGTGGGCGGCGACGCGGCGGCTCTCGGCCGGCGGACGCCAGAGCGCCAGGGCGTTGTAGAGCGCGATGCCGGCGCCCAGGGTGGCGAGGCCCGGACGTTCGCCGCGATAGCCTGGAAAGAGGAACTCGATCGGTCGACAGAGGTGGGGCGCGATCCGCATGAGGCGGCGGCGCTCGCCCAACCCCTCGAACACCAGCGGCAGGTCGCCATACTGCAGGTAGCGCAGACCGCCGTGGATCAGCTTGGAGGAATTGCTGGAGGTTTGACCCGCGACGTCGCCCGCGTCGCAGAGGGCGACCTCGAGGCCCCGCAGCGCGGCGTCGCGAGCCACCGCCGCCCCGGTGGCGCCGCCGCCGACGATCAGCAGCTCGAAGGGCTGGGCGGCGAGGCGCGCCAGCGTCGTCGCGCGCTGCGCCGACGGAGACGGAGACGGGGTCATTCCTTGAGCGCGATATGCAGCTCGTCGAGCTGGCGCCGCGACACCGGGCCGGGCGCATCGGTCAACAGGTCGGTCCCCTTCTGCGTCTTCGGGAAGGCGATCACGTCGCGCAGCGAATCGGCGCCGCACAGGAGCATCGACAGTCGGTCGACGCCGGCGGCGATTCCGCCGTGGGGCGGCGGCCCGAACTTGAAGGCCTCCAGCAGAAAGCCGAACTTGGCCCGCGCGTCCTCGTCGGAGAGTCCCAGCGCGCGGAAGACCCGCGCCTGGACGTCGGAGCGGTGGATCCGGATCGAGCCGCCCGCGATCTCGTTTCCGTTGAGCACCAGGTCATAGGCGCGCGCGCGCACCGAAGCGGGATCGCTCTCGAGCCGTTCGAGATCGTCGGCGTGCGGCGAGGTGAACGGGTGATGCGCGGAGACCAGCTGGCCTTCGTCGTTGGCCTCGAACAGCGGGAACTCGGTGATCCAGCAGAACCGCCACTGGTTCTTGGGGATGAGGTCGTTCTTGGCGGCGAGGTGCAGGCGCAGCCCGCCCAGCACGGCGTTGACCAGCTTCTTGGCGCCGAACTGCAGGAACAACAGATCGCCGTCGCCGAGGCCGGCGGCGTCGTTGATGGCGCGGCGCAGATCGTCGGTGATGGTCTTCATCGGGCTCTGCGTCCAGATCCCGCCCTCGCCGATGCGCGCGCGGGCCAGGCCCCGGGCGCCGAATCCCTTGGCGAACTCTTCCAGCTTGTCGAGGTCGGCCCGCGACAGGCTCTTGGCCTGCGCCGCCGGCAGCCGCCAACCCTTGACCACGCCCCCGGGCGCCTTGACGGCCGCTTGCAGGAGGCCGACGCCGCCGCCGTCGTGACGGACCACGAGCTCGGTGAGGTCGCACAGCGGCAGGTCGAACCGGAGGTCCGGCTTGTCGGAGCCGTACTTGCCGATGGCCTCGGCGTAGGGCAGGCGGAGGAACGGGCGGGGCACCTCGACGCCGAGCACGTCCTTCCACAGCGCGACCATGAGGCCCTCCATGATGCCCTGGACGTCCTCCTCGACGACGAAGCTCATCTCGAGATCGATCTGGGTGAATTCGGGCTGGCGGTCGAGGCGGAGATCTTCGTCGCGGAAGCAGCGAACGATCTGGAAGTAGCGATCCATCCCGGCGACCATGAAGAGCTGCTTGAAGATCTGCGGCGACTCGGCGAGCGCGTAGAACTGCCCGGGGTTGAGGCGCGAGGGCACCAGGAAGTTGCGGGCGCCGCCCGGGGTGTACTTGACCATGAACGGCGTCTCGATCTCGAGGAAGCCGTTGTCGGAGAGGTAGCGCCGGGTGGTCTGATAGACGATGGAGCGCCGGATGAAATTCTTCTGCAGACCGGGGCGGCGCAGATCGAGATAACGGTGCTTGAGGCGGATGGCCTCGTCGGACTTGGTGTCGTCGCCGAAATCGAAAGGGGGCGTCTCCGAGGTCGAAAAGACCGTCAGGTCGTCGGCTTTCACCTCGATGTCGCCGGTCGGCATGTTGGGGTTCTTGTGGCCGCCCCGTTCGGTGACCAGGCCGCTGATGGCCACGCAGAATTCGCGGCGCAGCTCGCTGGCGCCCCGATGCGCCTTTTCGTCGGTGCCCGGCTCGAACACGACCTGGGTGGTGCCCGCGCGATCGCGCAGGTCGATGAACACGCAGCCGCCGTGATCGCGGCGCGCGGCGACCCAGCCAAAGAGAACGACGCGCTTGCCCGCGTCCGCGGCGCGCAGGGCACCGCAATCGTGAGTCCGTTTGAGATCGATCAGAAACTCGGCCATGGCGACCAACTCTATCCGTTACCTTCTCCGCGCGCGAGTTCGTGTTAGCTTCGGCAGATGAAGTTGCGCGTCCTTTACCACGGCAACTGCTTCGACGGTTGCAGCTCGGCCGGGGTGTTCACGCGATTTTATCGGGAGCGGATCGCCAAGGGCGAGGTGGAGGTCGTGTATCGGCCGCTCGAGCACAAGGGCGATCCGCAGCCATTCTCGTCCGACTACTTCGACGGCGACGAAAACGCCTGCGTCGATTTTCGTTACTCGCAGGACCCGCGTCTGACCTGGTGGTTCGACCACCACGCCTCCGCCTTCCAGCTGCCCGGCGACGAGGACCACTTCCGATCCGATGCCACCGGACGCAAGTTCTACGATCCGAAGGCCAAGAGCTGCACCAAGTTCCTGGCCGACACGGTGGCCGCCAAGTTCGGTTTCGACGAGACGCCGCTCGCCGAGCTGATTCGTTGGGCGGAGATCATCGACGGCGCGCTGTTCCCCGACGCCAAGATGGCGGTCGAGCTCAAGGAGCCCGCGCTGCGCCTGATGACCTTCATCGAGAACAACCGCGATCCCGCCGTGGCGGAGCGGTTCATCGGCGATCTGATCAGCCGGCCGCTCGCCGACATCGCGGCCGATCCATACGTCTCGGGTCCGCTCGGCGGATTGCTGGCGCAGCACGCGAAGAACATCGAGACCATGCGGGCGTCCGCCCGACTCGCGGGCGGAGTGGTCCTGTTCGACCTCGCCGACCGGGAGACCGCGGCCTTCAACAAGTTCATTTCGTACTATCTCTTCCCGGAGGCCCGCTACTCGGTGGGCGTGACGATCTCTTCCCGCGCCAAGATCTCGATCGGCGCGAACCCATGGGCCAAGGTGCCGCGCACCCACGAGATCAACCGGATCTGCGAACGCTACGGGGGCGGCGGTCACCCGGTGGTTGGCGCCATCTCGCTTCCCCGCGGGGAGCTGGCGCGCGCCCGAGAGATCGCGCGCGACATCGTGACCGAGTTGCAGGGGTGAGAGGCGACCTAGCGCCGGGGTGGTCGCAGGGTCCGGGGACGGCGGCGGGTGACCGGGCGCGCGCGTTTTGCCTTGGGGGGCGGTGGGCTGGGCGGCGGGCCGGCGCCGAGCCGCGACTCCACCCGATCGAGGCGCTCGCGCAACTTCAGGGTCTCACCCCGCAGGCGCTCTACCTCCTCGTGTAACCGCCGCGCCTCCTCGGCGGGGCGGGCGCCATCTTCGAGCGCGCGGACGGCGTCGTTCATGCGGCGGCGGGCGCGGCCGTCGAGCTCGGCGGCGATCGCGTTGCGGATGGGGGGAATCGCTTCGGCGAGGCCCAGGCGTCCGAGCGCCGCCGCCGCCTCGCCGCGCACGCGGAAGTCGGGATCCTGCAGGCGCTCCTCGATCCATTCGCGCGCCACCCGGGCCATGCCGGTCCCGCGGGCGAGCTCGCTGAGCGCGGCCACCACCGCCCGGTGCGCCGGGAACGCCGCGCCCGGGCGCCAGGCGGCGCGAATGAGCGCGAGCGCGCGCTCGTCGCCCGTCTTGCCGAGACCCTCGATGGCGCGGCTGGCGATGACGTCCTGGTACGACGGCCGAAGCGCGACGGTCGGCAACACCTCGAGCGCCACCGCCGACCGCGTGCGCCCAAGCGCGGCCGCCGCCTCGGCCTCCACGAAGTAGCTGGGATCGCCGGCGCGCAGGCGATCGGCGAGGGCACGGGCCGCTGTCTCGTCACCGACGAACTCACCCAGCGCCGCCGCCACCGCGCGCCGCACCCGCGGGTGCGGGGCCGCGAGCGCCCCGAGCAGTAGATCGCGGGCGCCGTCGCGGCGGGTCTTGCCGAGCGCCCGCGCCGCGGTCGCGCGGACGCCCCAGAAGGGATCGTCGGCGAGCGCGGTCGCGAGCGCTTCGACGCCGGCGGGATCGGGCAGGTCGGCGAGCGCGCGGGCCGCGAGCACGCGATCGATGCCGAGGCGGGCCGCCGCCAGCTGTCGCCGCCAGAGCGCCCGACTCTTGTCGAGCTTGATCGACTTGAGGACGACGTCGCCGGGATCGAAGATCACCTGCGTCGGACGGGTCGGGAACGGAAACTCGAAGGCGTGGGTGGCTTCGCGGATGACGATCCGCTCGTCGCGCTCGCGGCCGTCGATCTCGAACCGCACGCCGGCCGAAAATTCGTAGAGCGGCGTCTCGGGCGTGACGGCCTGCTTCTGGGCCAGCGTGAGCGTGCCGACCCTGCGGTCCTCGTCCCAGCTCCAGCGGCCCTCGAGCTCGGGGTGCCCCGGGCGGGCGATCCAGCTGTCGAACATTCGGTCGACGCTGCGGCCGGTGGCCTCCTCGATCGCGCGCGCGAGATCGCGCGTCTCGACGGAGCCGCGCGCGTGCTTGCGGGCGTAGTGGCCGATCGCGCGCCAGAACGCGGCATCCCCGAGCTCGTGCCGGAGCATGTGCAGGACGCGCCCCCCCTTTTCGTAGAGGTGGGCGTCGAAGAGGTGGATCGGCTCCTCGTATTGGCGGCACACCACCGGTCGTTGATAGCGCTCGGCCTCGGCGAGATACCCATCGGTGTCGGCCAGGAGCTCGAAGTCGGCCTCGTCGCGCCCCTTGGCGTGCTCGCGCCAGACGTATTCGAAGTAGGTGGCGAACCCCTCGTTGAGCCAGGCCTCCGACCACTCCCGGCAGGTGAGCAGGTCGCCCCACCACTGGTGCGCCAGCTCGTGCGACACCAATCCGTCGACGTCGTGATCCAGCGCGGCGCGCTCGTCGAGCAAGATGAGGTCGGTCAACGTGGCCGCGGTGGTGTTCTCCATGCCGCCGAAGATGAACTCGGGGACGGTGATCTGGCTGTAGCGCGCGTGCGGGTAGGGGACGCCGATGCGCTCGGAGAAGAAATCGATCATCTCCGGCGTGCGGGCAAAGCTGCGCTGCGCGTCCGCCTCGCGGCCGGGCGCCACGAACGCGAAGACGTCGACGCCGGTCCGGGCGGCGCGCGCGCGAATCTCGGTGAACGGGCCGGCCACCAGCGTGAGCAGATACGCCGGCTGTGGGAAGTCGAGCTTGTAGTGCCAGCGCACCCGCGCCCCGGGCAGATCGATCCGCTCCTGGAGGGCGCCGTTCGAGAGCACGAAGCTCCCGGCCGGAGCCGTGCAGATCACCTCCGTCGAGAACTTCTCGATCGGTTGGTCCAGGCAGGGCCAGAAATGGCGCGAGTCATCGTCCTGCCCCTGGGTCCAGCATTGCGGGGCGCGATCGGGGTGTTCGGCGTCGGGGCCGATGAAATAGAGGCCGCGGCGCGGCTTGCAGGAATATCGGATCGCGATCTCGAGCGTGGTCCCTTCGGGGGTGGGTTCCGGCAGGGTCACCCGCAGGTTCTCACGGTCGTTGTCGAAGGAAGCTGCCAGATCGCCGACCGCGACGCTTTCGACGTCCAGCTCGACGGCGTCGAAGGTCACGACCGTCAAGCGATCGCGCCGCACGGTCACCGTCAACGTCGCGAGGCCCGTGAGCCGCTTGCCGAGCAGGTCGAGCTCCCAGTCCAGGCGGACGTGATCCAGGCGGACCGGCCGATCGCCGAGGAAGTTGGTGCGCGTCCCGGGCGGAAAGGGGGGGCGAGGCATGAGCGGTTGACGTTAAGCGCCGCGGCAGTCCAGCGTCAACCGTGGCGCCGGAACGCGGTCAACCGTGGCGCCGGGCGGCGCGGCGTGGTGAAATCACGCCCGCCCATGAACGGACGCAGCGGACGCGAACCGGTGCAAAAGCGCCACCTCCTGCCACGGTCGACGCCCGCGGAGGTCTACGCCGTGGTGACCGACTTCGCCGTCTATCCGCGGCTCTTCCCGGAGATCAAGGCGACGCGGGTTCTGGAGACCAAAGGCGCGGTGGTGCGGGTCGAGTTTCGCGCGCAGATCGTGTTGCCGATCCGCTACGTGCTCGATCTGGTGTGCGATCCCGAGCGGCGGACGGTGGACTGGACCTTCGTCGAAGGGGAGATCGTGACCGACTCGGTGGGCGGCTGGCGTTTCACCCAAGAAGGCGATGGGACGGCGATCGACTATCGCGTCTCGCTGGAGGTCAAGGCGCCGGTGCCCGGCTTCGTCCTGCGCAAGGTCACCGACGGTCTGGTGGCCGCTTCGCTGCCGAGCATGTTCGCCGCGATCGATGGCGAGGTTCGCAAACGTCAGAGCTTGCAGACGTCCGGGCTGCCCGCGACGTAAAAGCGCAGTTTGCGCGCCGCCCAGGCCCCCGCATAGGCGACGCCGATCCGGGCCGAGGCCGCCCGGCGGGGCGCCGGCGCGCCGTCGTCGGCGACATAGAAGTCATTGCGCCGCGTGAGATCGTGGCCGTTGTCGGCGCGCGTGATTCCGAGCGCCGCACACAGCTTGCCGGGGCCGGTGAGCGCGCGGGGGCGGGCGGGAAAGCCGGCCACGGGCGTGGCGGCACGAATCAGGACCGCCCCGGCTGTCCCGTCGGCCTCGGTGACGAAGTTCATGCAGTGGTGCATGCCGTAGACCAGATAGACGTAGAGAAAACCGGGCGGCCCGAACATGATCGCGGCGCGCGGCGTGGGCCCACGGCGGGCGTGCGAGGCGGCGTCGCGCTCGCCGAGATACGCTTCGACTTCCACGATCCGCGCGAGCTGAATTCCTGCATCCGCCGCCTGCGTGCGGCGCACCAGCAGCTTGCCGAGCAGCTCGTGTGCGACGGTCGTGGTCGGTCGCTGGTAGAACGTACGCGACAGCGGTCGCAACGATGGACGGGAAGCCAGCGCCGCCACCCGGATCAGTCGGTGAGCAACAGGCGCCGCCGGTCGACCCCGTCGAGGAGCCGCCCGAACCTCCCATCGGTCTCCAGCGCTGCCAGCAGACCGGTCGCCGCGTGCCGGTAACCGTCCCGGTCGAGATCGCCGGAGACCAGGCGATAGCGCAGAAACAGGAACGCGGTCTGCGCGACGTCGGAGAGGCAGTACCGTCGCAGCGCCTCGAGCTGGCCGGCGTGGAACAGCCCCTCGACCTGGCTGCCGTCGACGCCGTCCTTGCCCGGCAGCCCGATGGTCCGCGCCGCGCCGTCGAGCGAGGTCATCTTCGCGGCGCCATGGTCGGCTATCACGTCGCACAGATCCAGGTGCCCCTCCTCGCTAAAACGATACCGGGTGCCTTGTCCGCGGTAATACCAGCCGAAGTCGAGGCCGAAGCGCAGCGCCCGCAGCGCCAGCACCGGAAGATCGAACGAGCGGCCGTTCCAGGTGACGACATCCGGGCGCCACTTCGCCATGAACTCCGCGAAGTCGGTCATCATGCCCGCCTCGTCTTTGCTCTCACCGATGGTGCCGATCCGCTTGACCGCGAACGCGGCGTCGAGCCACATGACGCCGATGACGATCGGCCGGCAGGCGTAGAGCGGGGGGAACGGCCGTTCCGTCGAGCCCGGTCCCGGCGGCTCGGGCGGCGTGAACAGATCTCGGTCCGGGATGGTCTCGATGTCGAGCACCAGGTAGGTGGGGTCCGTCGCCACGATCGCCATTGTAGCGTGTGCGTCGCCCATTCGTGATCGTCACGGCGGCCATGATAAAAACCCCGCATGCCGTCCCTTCGCTTTCGGCTTTGCTTGCTGCTCTTGGGCGTCGCCGCCGCGGGGGGCGGCGCCGGGTGCGCGCACGCGCCGCCGCCCCCCGTCCAGCCCTGGCAACGTGAGCACCTGGCCAAACGCGCGCTCCGCTTCGACGCCGATCCGATGGAGGATCACTTTCGGCAACACTGGCTCGGCGCCCGCGAAGGGGCCGACCTGGGCTTCGGTCAACCCGGCGGCGGCTGCGGCTGCAATTGAAACGGAAGATCAAAGCCGTGGGTCGGGCGCTCGGCCCCGTCCAAGCGTTGTCTCTGCTGGCCGCCGCGTGGACGGCGCTCGGCGCGGGCATCACTCGCGCCGAGGACCGGGTCACGATTCGCGGCGCCTACTACCGCGAGCCTTCGACCCGCGTCATCCAGCCGGTGGTCGAGATCAGCAAGGATCTTCCCGACGGCTTCGACGTCGACGCGCGCTATTTGGTCGACACCATTACGTCCGCCTCGGCCGCCGCCGGGACCGCGGTCGACACCATCTTCACCGAGGTCCGCAACGAAGCTGGGCTTCGCGTCGGCAAGAACTGGGAGCGGACGCGCGCCACGCTCGCCTACAAATACAGCGCCGAATCCGACTACTGGTCGCACACCTTCGTGGGATCGCTCGCCCAGCGGTTCTGGGGCGACACCGCCACCGTCGCGGCGTCGGGCGGGCTCAGCCTCGACGCGGTCGGGTTCCGCGGCCGGACGCCGCCCTGCCTGGCGGGCGGCAGCGCCTCCTGTCCGCTCGACGTCGTCTTCGGTGGGCTCGCCTACACGCAGGTGCTCTCGCCGGTGGCCATCGCACAGATCAACCTCGACAGCGCCTATCTCTCGGGCTTCCTCGGCAACCCCTATCGCACGGCGCCGGGTACGGGCTACGAGGTGCTTCCCGACAGCCGCCTCAGGAGCGCGGTCTCTCTGCGGGCCGCTTACTATTTCCCGCAGAGCGAGACCGGCGTGCAGTTTCAGTATCGATACTACTGGGATTTCGAGCCGGGGAGCAGCCCCAACCCCTGGGCGATCTCGGCGCACACCTTGGAAGGGCGCGTCTACCGACGGCTGACCCGCGACCTGGAGGTGCGGCTGCTCTATCGGCAGTATTTCCAGAACCACGCCGGGCTCTGGTGCGACGTCGCCTCGAACCCTGGCTGCTCCGCCATGGATGATCTCAACTTGCCCTACCTGACGACCGACCCCAAGCTCGGCCCCTTGCGCACCGAATACCCGGAGGTGAAGCTAATCTGGGACGCCGAGGCGCTGCGCCCGTATCGATTCTTTCGCTGGTTCGCGGCCGGTACCTTCGAGATCTCCTACGGGCGCTACTACCAGAACGACAGCTTCGGCAACGCCCACGTGCTGCAGACCGGCTACTCGATGCCATACTAGGGGCGATGCCCGCCGATGATCGCGTGACGACCAGCCGCCCGGCGTCCGTGCCGCGCGCACGCACGCTGCGGCAGGTGCGCGCGGCGCAGCTCCGCGGGCGTGCCCGGAGGCGCGCGATCTTCCAGGCGCTGCTGGGATCGATCTTCCTGGTCGGCGCGCTGGCCTACGCGCGATCGCCCGATCGCCACGCCCAGGTCAACCTCGCGTGGATGGCGGGCCTCTTGGTGTTCTCGACGCTCGACGTGGCGCTGGGGTTGCGGACCCTGGCGCGCTTGCGCCGTCGCGCGACGGGGTGGTGGGTGCTGGGAAGCGCCGCGTGGGGGGCGCTCTCGACGGCGCTCGTCGGCTTCCTCTTGCGGACCTGAGATGGAGGGCGGCCTCGACGCGCGGTCGATTCTGATCACCGGCAGCTCGTCTGGAATTGGGCGCGCCACCGCCGAGCGGTTCGCGGCGCGCGGGTGGCGGGTGTTCGCCAGCCTGCGTCGTCCGGACGCGGGCGCGTCGTTGCGGGGGCTCGCCGCCAGCCGCGGCTGGCGACTGACCACCCCGCAGCTGGACGTCACCGACGACGAATCCGTCGCCACCGCCGTCGGCGAGATCTTGCGTGAGACCGACGGCCGCCTCGACGTGCTGGTCAACAACGCCGGGTACTACGCCTACGGTCCCCTCGAGGAGACGTCGTCCGACGAGCTCGGCGCCCAGCTCGACACCAACGTGGTCGGCGTCCACCGGGTCACGCGCGCCGTCTTGCCGGCCATGCGCGCGCGCCGTGGCGGAACGGTCGTGACCATCGGATCGCTCTCGGGGCGGGTGGCGCTGCCGATGGTCGGCCCCTATCACGCCTCGAAGTGGGCGCTCGAGGGGATGATCGAGGCCTGGCGGCTGGAGCTCTACCCGTTTGGCGTCCGGGTCGCCCTGATCGAGCCCGGTCCCTTCGAAACCGCGCTCTACACCAACGAGCGGCCCGCGGCGGCCGCCGACCGGCCCGAGAGCCCCTACGCGCCGCTGCTGGCCAGCTACCGGCGGGAGGCGGCCCGTCTGGGCCGGTCCGACGACCTCACGCCGCTCCTCGACGTCATCGAGCGGGCGGCGACCGCCGCCAACCCCCGTCTGCGCTGGCCGGTGGGCCGGACCTCGTTCTCCGCCGGGCGCTTGCGCCCCTTCGTCCCGGACCGCCTCTATGAATGGATCATGCGGATGGCCTTCCGGATGCGTCGTCCGCTCCCGCCGGATCCACCCCGCACGGACCCCTCCTTGCGGCTATAATCGAATGCCGTGTCGGACAAGCTCACGCGCAGGGAGGTCGATTTCGTTCTGCGCCGCGCTGCCGAGATCGACACGCAGAACCCCGCTTCGACGGAGCGCGCCAGCTCCGAATCGCTGAGCGTCGGTGAGCTGGTACGCCTCGGCGAGGAGGTGGGGCTGCGGCGGGAGGCCATCGAGCAGGCGCTCGCCGACGTGCGGCACGGCGCCCCGACCGAGCCGGAGGAGCAGGGCGCGCTGACGCGGACCTTGGGCGCCAGCCGGGTGGTGGTGAGCCGGGTGGTCGGTGCGCCCATCGAGACGGTTCGCCGCGCGGTCGATCGCTTCTTGCGGGAGCAGCTCATGACCGTGCGCCGGCACCACGGCGACCGCATCGAATGGGAGCGCGCGCAGGGGATCTGGCCGGGGCTGGTGCGGTCGCTCGATTTTTCCAAGCGCTACGCCTTCGCGCTGGTCAACCGGGTCGAGACCATCCTCTCGGAGGAAGGGAGCGACGACACCGCCATCACCTTCAACATCGACCTCTCCGAGATGCGGCGGGAGCGCTTCGGCCAGATGGGATTGCGCGCCGGGATGGCCTTCCTGCTTTTCGGCGTGGGCGGCGCCCTCATGGCCCCGGGCTCGGTCGTCTACGACATCGTGGCGCTGGCCAGCGGTGGCGTGGCGGCGGGCGGAATCTTCGCTCTCGAGCGGCGCCGCTACCTGGAGAGCCGAGGCCGCGTCTCCCTCGCCCCCGAGCGCTTCCTCGATCTCCTGGCGCTGCGCCACAAGCGCCGAGCCATCAGCGACGACGACTAGATAGAAGCTTCAAAAACCAGGCGAGCGAAGCGTGGCTTCGCCACGCGAAGCGAGGGGGGCCCGGGGGCCTGCGAGCGGCAGCGAGCCAGGCCCCCGTCTAATCAAAACGATGGTGTCGCGAGGCCGTCTTCGTCGACGGGGCTGCGGGGGTGCTTGCCGCCGGTGGTCGCGTGGTGCGCGCCGTGCTTCTTGGACGCGTCGTTGCCGGCCGGCGCGGGGGGCGCCAGCTTGTTGAGCGATACGTGGAGGGTCCGATCCGAGCTGGGGTCGGCGACCAGTGCGACCTCCCGATAGCCCCCGAGCCGCAGCAGGTACTCGGAGGTGCTTCCGCCCTTGGGCAGCTGAACGTCGACGGGAACCTCACCCAGATCCTTGTCGTCCTTCTTGCGGAAGAGGTGCGATCCGGCCGGGTCGGCCTCGAAGCGGATGGTGACCGTCTTTTTGACCGGCGGGGCCAAGGTGGGCGCCGGGGGCGGGGGCGCCGGTGCCGGCAGCGCCGCCTGGGGCATCTCCGCCTTGGGGTGATCCTTGGGCAATACCAGGAATCCGATCACCACCACCGCCACCGCAACGGAGCCCGCGATCGCGAACAGCCGCTTGCGCCGGCCAGGACGGCCCAGCGATTCGTCGTCGATCTCCGATGAGGCCGACGACAGCGTGGTCGAGGCCTTGGGCGGCAGGGTCTGGGCGCCGAAGGCGGCCGACAACTGGCGCGGGCCGCCGGGCCGGGCGGGGGCCACCGCCAGCTTGACCTCGCCCACCAGGGCCTTGCGAAATTCCTCCATGGTCTGGAAGCGATCCCGCGGTTCCTTCGCGAGAGACTTCATGATCGCCGCCGCCATGTGCGGGGGCGCGGTGGGCGCGAAATCGAGCAGCGGCGTTGGCTCCTCGAGCATGTGCTTGGCGAAGAGCTCGCCGACCCCCTCGGCCATGAACGGGGGCCGCCCGGCGAACATCTCGAACAGCATGACGCCGAGTGAGTAGATGTCGGTTCGATGATCGAGCGTGCCGGCGCCCTTGCACTGCTCCGGCGACATGTAGAGCGGCGTCCCCATGAGCGAGCCGGTCCGCGTCTTGACCGACTGGGCGCCGTCCGGGGAGGCTAGAATCTTGGCCACCCCGAAGTCGAGGATCTTGACGTGGATGGCCCCGTCCGCCTTGTCGATGAGCTGGACGTTGTGCGGTTTGAGATCGCGGTGGACGATCCCCTTGGCGTGCGCGGCGCCCAGCGCCCGGCACATCTGAGCGCCGATGGTCTCCACGTCCTGGGCCGGCATCGGGCCGCGATTGACGGCGTCGCTCAACGACTCGCCGGTCAGGTACTCCATGATGAAGTAGGGCTGCCCGTCGGTGGTCTGGCCGAAGTCGAGGATCTCGACGATGTTCTCGTGCGCGATCATGTGGATCGCCCGCGCCTCGTTGAAGAACCGCGAGACGATGTCCTGATCCCGCGCCAGAACGGCGTGCAGGAGCTTGATCGCGACCTTGCGACCGATGACCGGATGCTGGGCCAGATAAACCACACCCATCCCGCCCTCGCCGAGCAGACTGGTGACCCGGTAGTTCCCGATGGTCTGGTTTATTAGGCTCCCTGTCGCGGTCACGAGCTGATCCCCCCTAAGCTAGACGCACCCCGGTCCTGAATTCTAAAACGGCCGCCTCTAAAAATCGAACTCCGCAACTATTCCTCCTGCGGAGGCGGTTGCGGTCGGGAAGATTCTGAGGCCGTGATTTGACGCACTTTGGGATCCTTCTGCGGCCAGATAGCCCTTGTAAAGCAAGTATCCACCCGCGATCGCGAAGGCGCCTCCGACGCCGACGAAGACCCACTGCAGGGTCTGGTCGCGGTCTCCCTGATCGGTCTTGCTGGCGACGGTGTTCTTGTCGGCGAGGCTGAGCTGCTGCGCGCTTGCGCCGTGGCTGTCGCACAGACCGGTCGGCGAGGTGGTGCAGGAGAAGCGGCGATACTGGTCGAGCTGGCTGTTGATGTCCCGGACGTCCAGCCCGAACTTGAGCGCCAGCCCGGTCGATGCGAGGGCGCCCACCACCGCCACCCAGAATCCGGTGCGCGCCAGCGTGTGCGAGCCGCTGTCCGAGGGCGACTCGACGCCCGAGTCGGTCCGGTGGCGTTCGACGACCGCGCCCGGCTCCGGCTTCGGGACCTCCACCGAGACCGGGCTCAGGCTGAGCGTGAGGGGCAGGTTCTGCCCCGCCGCCAGCGTGAATTCCTGCTTGGTGGTGGTGTATCCACTCTTCTCCACCGAGACCTCGTGCTTGCCGGGGGCCACGTCGGCCACCGCCACCGGATCGCTGCCGGTGACGCCGACCTTGGTCCCGTCGAGGCTCACGGCGGCACCCGAAAAATTGGCGCGCACGGTGATCGCGCCGTTGCCCTTGCCGCTCAGCTTGGCCAGCCAGGCGGGCGCCAGCTGTCGCAAGCTGCTGGAGTCGGCGCGTTTCTTCGGAATGGTGTCCGTCTCGAAGCTTTCGACGACCGCCCGGTTCACATCCAGAAGCTTGAGCGTCACCTGGAAGTCGCCTCCGGCCTTCTTGACGTTGCCGAAGATCAACTTGGACGCCCCCAGGCTCTTGCCCGCCTGGGACATGCAGGCCGGCGCTTCGTCCGGGCAGGCGAACACCAGCTTGACCTCGACCAGGTCCTTCCCCTGAAGGAGCTGGTACTCCTTGGTCGCCGCGACTCGTTGGCGCAGAGCGTCCGTGATGTCCGCGGCCAGGTTGTCGGGGGCCCCGTCAAGCGCCTCCAGGCCCAGCACGGCCGTGGGGATCGCCCCCGACTCAGCGACCGCCGTCCGGAGCGCTGCTGAAGAGACGAACAAGAAGAGGACGGTCCCAAGGCCCCGTGAGGTCATGCGGACGCCATTTTTTCCGCATGCTTACGCCCTGTCAATGCCGACGGTCCCGGAATGACCGCGGGCGGACTATTTTGGGTCGAATTTCGACCGGGGGAGGGTGCGTGCTAGCGTAAAACCGTATGCGCCTCGGTGTTTTCGGCAAGGTGGGGCTGGCCTTCGGGGTCCTCCTGTTCGCGTTCGCAGCAAACGCGACCTTCACTTTGTTGTCGGTCCGGCGGGCGCGTCAGGGGGTTGTCGCGAACGAGGCCTATCTCGAGCTGCAGGGATCGGTCGACGCGGCCTGGAAGTCGCTCAACGATTTCGCGCCTTCGCTCGGGCGCAGCGGGGCCCGGCTGGATCCCAACCTGCCGCTGGCGCTGCGGACCGCGCGCAAGGACGTCGACGACGCCCTGGGGACCATCGATCGCTACCTGGAGAAGGAGCCGGGCTCCCTGCGCCGCGCCGACTTCGAGAGCTGGCAGCGCCAGATCGCGGCGCTGGGGCGACAGCTCGACATTCTGACGGGCGAGCTCGGCGCGGCCGCCGTCGCGGTCGATCCCAAGGCGCGCTCGGAGTTCGAGAGCCACTTCGCGACGCTGATCCATGGCCTCAACCGGACGCGGCGTCCGCTGCGCGGCGAGAGCGGGCAGATCGCGCAGCGGCTTTCCGACGACGAGGAGACCGCGCTGTCGATGGCGATCGCGCTGGGCGCGGCCGGGCTGGCGGTGGCGCTGGCGGTCTTCGTGTTCACGCTGCGGACGTTGCGGCCGCTGGGCGTCCTGCGCAAGCGGACCCAGCAGGTCGCGGGGGGAGACTACGCGCAGCGCACGGGGGTGACGTCGCACGACGAGATCGGCGATCTGGCGCGCGAGTTCGACGCGATGGCGGACGCCATCCAGGAGCGCGAGCGGCGGCTCATCCGGTCGGAGCGGCTGGCGACGGTCGGGCGCATGGCGGCGCAGATCGCGCACGAGGTTCGCAACCCGCTCTCCTCGATCGGCCTCAACGCCGAGCTGCTGGGCGACGAGCTGGCGGTGGGCGCCGACGAGGCCCGACGCCTCATCGCCTCGATCATCAGCGAGGTCGATCGCCTGGCCGAGATCACCGAGACCTACCTGCGGTTCGCGCGTCTGCCCCGGCCCAAGCTGGAGAGTGAAGATCTGGGCGTGATCGTCCGGTCGGTGGTCGACCTGTCGCGCGGCGAGCTGGCGCAGGATGGGATCGAGCTTTCGGTCGACATCGCGCCCGAGCTGCCGGAGCTGCCGGCGGACGAGGCGCAGTTGCGACAGGCGCTCATCAATCTGGTGCGCAACGCGCGCGAGGCGATGGCGACCGCGCCGGTCAAGCGCCTCGAGATCGGGGTGGGGGTCGACCGCGCCGCGGGACGCCTCACCGTGCGCGTGTCGGACTCGGGGTCCGGGATCGACCGCGCGGATCTGGGGAAGATCTTCGATCCTTTCTTCTCGACCAAGGCGCGCGGAACGGGTCTCGGTCTGGCGCTGGTGCAGCAGATCGTCGTCGACCACGGGGGCCAGATCGACGTCGAGAGCGTGGCCGGGCGCGGAACGACGTTCACGCTCGCCTTCCCCAGCGTCGCGCTTTCAGCGCCCCGCGGCGGCGCGGTCCCGGGCGCCGCGCTTTCAGCGCCCCGCGGCGGCGCGGTGGGCGGCGGCCTGGGCGCGGTCACCGAGCAGGCCATAGAGGGTGGCCAGCGTCAGATGCAGCGAGGCGGGATCGGCCGGGTGGAAGACCAGGGCGCGCTCGAAGGCGTTGGCCGCGGCGGCGGTCTTCCCGGTCGCAGCGAGGGCGCGGCCTAGCGCCGCCTGCAGATCGGCGTCGGCGGGATCGATGAAGATCGCGATCGGCGCGAATTCGAGGACCCGCCCCGGCCGGCCGGTCCGCGCCTCGTTGAAGACGATCTGCTTGGCCACCGAGTCGTTCTGCGGATCGAGCCGGAAGGCCGCCTCCAGCTCGGTGAGCTGGTCGGCGGCGCGCTGCTCGGTGCCGTAGAGCTCGGCCAGGAGCGCGTGGGGCTCGACGCGCGTCGGATCGAAATCGACCGCCCGCCGGAGGTGCGCCTCGGCGGCCGCCTGGCGCTTGCGGTGGATCTCGGCCAGGGCCAGCCGCACCTGCACGTCATAGCCGTCGTGTGAGGCCGGCGCGGCGTCGAGCAGCCCTTCGAACGCCGCGATCGCGGCCTCGGCATCTCGCCGCGCCAGCGCGATCTCCCCGGCCAGAAACAGGGTGTCGGCCTGGTCGTCGGGCGACGGGTGCGTGGCGGCGCGCGCCGCCGCTAGCGCGCGTTTGGCGCCCTCGAGATCGCCGCTCGCCAGGGCCGCGACGCCCCGCCGGACCACTTCGTGCGCCGACCTTGCGCCGGTACCCGATCTTTCTGCCGCGAGGGCGGACCCGCCCAGAGATTGCCCGGTCGCGCCCAGCGACTGCACGGGCAGATATTGTTTGTTGTAGAGCGCGAATCGCTTGCCGAGATCGGCGCGGAAGGCGGCCTCGATCTCGGCGGCCGGCTGTCCGGCCATTCGTTCGAGCACCGCCACGCCGCGCTCGCCGCGCCCGTAGGCGACGAGCGCGCTCCGGATCGCCGCGAATCCAAAGTGGCGTTCGAGAAAATCGACCGCCAGCGCGGCCTGGGCATACGCGCGCGTGGCCTCGTCGCCGCTGCGCGCATCCATGAAGGAATTCGACAGGCCGGCCAGCGGTGGCAGGTCGCCGCGTCGCAAGGCGCCGTAGACGGCGACGTCGTCGTGGCGGGTCCATTCGGGCCGGGTACGCATGGTCTCGACCTCGGACAGCCCCTCGGTGAACCAGCGCGGCACCCGCGAATGCGACAGCTCGATCGCGAACACGTGCGCCAGCTCGTGCGCCAGCACCATCCCCCAGTTGAAGGCGTGGTTGGTGGGCGCCTGCGAGGTGATCACGCGCCCGAAGCAGACGCCGGAGACGCCGATGGCCGGCAGGCCCACGGTGCGCACGGCGAAGTGGCGGGGATCGCCATAGAGCTCGAAGGTCACCGGCCCCCTCGGCTCGAACCCGTAGCGCGCGACGTAGGCGCGGTAGCGTTCCTCCAGAAAGGGGACCACGATCTGTTCGATCGCGGTGCGGGTGGCGGGCTCGATCCGAAAGCGGAGGTGCGCGCTGGCGATGGTCACGTAGCGCGTGGGGATCACCTTCTCGAAGAGGTCGAGCAGGTTGTAGGTGCGCAGGTTGTACGGATCTCGCTTCCAGGCGCGGCGGAGGGCGTCGAGGCCGGGGGCTTCCTCGCCGAGGCGGAGGAGGGTGGTGGCCAAGGTCGAAAGGCAGCCGGCGTCCTCGGGATCGGCGGCGACGCCCTCCGCCGCGATCGCGCGCGCGTCTTCGTAGCGACGCTGCCGGGAGAGCGCTTCGGCGACGAACGCGAAGAACCGTCCGTCGTGCGGGTGCACGTCGAGGTCGATCTGCCGCGCGCGGGCGAACCCCGCGCCGTCGTCGAGCAGGAGGGCCACCGTCGCCTCGATGCGGGCGGCGCCCGGATCGCGCGGGTTGGTGCGGCGAATGGCGGCCACGTCGCCGCGCGCTCCGGCGAAATCCTCGGCGTCGAGCGCCAGCTCCGCGCGTAGCGCCAGCGCGCCGGCGTGCGCGGCATTCACGGCGAGAACGCGGGCGATCTCCGCGCGGGCCGTCGCGGCGTCGTAGCGATCTTCGAGGGCCACCCGCCCGAGGCCGAAGTGGGCGTCGGGGTTTTCGGGATCGACCGCCAGGACCGCCTTGAACGAGGTCTCGGCATCGGCGCCGTTGTGCTTCTCCAGCAGCACCGTGCCCCAGTCCAGATTCGCGGCCACCTCCCGCCGGTCGGCCAGAACCGCCTCGCGGAGGACGTCGCTGGCGTCCTTCCAGTTGTCGTCCAGCCGGACCGCGGTCGCGATCGCGATCAGCGCCGCCGGGCGGGTCCGATCGACGCGGCCGGAGCTCCAATCGTCGTAGCTGGCGCTCAGCAAGGGCGCGAGCGCCGCGCGGTCGCCGGTGGCGTCGAGCAGGCGCATCAGGGCGTCGCGCACCGGCAGGTCGGCGGGGTCGGCCTCGGCGGCGGCCTCGAGGCGCCGGCGGGCGTCGGCGTAGAGACCGAGGGACGCCTCGGCGCGCGCGCAGAGGACCGTCGCGGTCCGATCGTCGGGCGCGCGGACCAGGCGCGCGCGGCAGAGGCGGCGCGCCTCTTCGTAGTGACCAGTACGCAGAGCGCGTGCGGCGGGCGAGGGTGCTGGGGTTGCGACCGCGGACGCCGCCCGCACCGGAAGCGCCGCCAGAACCACCGTCGGCAGCACCAGCGCGAACATCGCGCCCTTTATCCCCATCGCCGCATCGCCCCTAGTCTCTCCCACGGGCGTGGTACGATCTACCGAGTCCATCGACGGAGGGCGACATCGACATGGCGACCGAGGCGGAAGGGAAGACCAAACAGACGGAGCTCGGCCCGGAGGTCTTCGACGACTACGACGCGTTCCTCAAGCACGCGATCCGCGAATACTACGATCGCGGCTGGAAGAGCCGGCGCGGAAACTTCATCGGC
>JADGRB010000525.1 GCA_017881315.1 Pseudomonadota bacterium | reverse complement strand
CTTGGCCTTCGTCCGCTTGGCCTTCGTGGCCCGCATCGTCTTCTTCCCCCTGGCCGCCCTGCTCTCCGGCCCCGCGCAGGGCGCCCCGGCGCCGGCCGGTGGCGAAATCTATGTCAGCGGCGAAGAGAGCGGCGAGATCATCATCGTCGACGTCGATCGCGGCGAGGTCGCCGCGCGCATCCCGGTCGGCAAGCGTCCGCGCGGCGTCAAGCTGTCGCGGGACGGCAAGCTGCTCTATGTCGCGCTGTCGGGCTCGCCCCGCGCGGGCCCGGGCGTCGACGAATCGAAGCTGCCCGCGGCCGATCGCGCCGCCGACGGCATCGGCGTCGTCGATCTGGCCAGCCGCAAGCTCCTGCGCACGCTCCCGAGCGGCCAGGATCCCGAATCGTTCGACCTGTCGCGCGACGGCAAGACGCTCTTCGTCTCCAACGAGGAGACCGCCGAGATGAGCGCGCTCGATCTGCGTTCGGGCAAGATCAAGGGAAAGACCGCGGTGGGCCAGGAGCCGGAAGGGGTCACGCTCCGCCCCGACGGCAAGGTCGTCTTCGTCACCTCGGAGAGCGACAACGCCGTGTTCGCCATCGACACCAAGAAGCTGACCGTGCTGGGGCGCATCGCCACCGGCCCGCGCCCGCGCGGGGTGGTGTTCACCCACGACGGCGCCACCGCCTTCGTGACCTGCGAAAACGGCGCGCTCGTCACCGTCGTCGATGTGGCCAGGCTGGCGCCCGCCGGCAGCATCAAGATCGAGCCCAAGGCGAAGACGGTCCTCGGACCTCGCCCGATGGGCGAGACGCTATCGCCCGACGGGAAGACCCTCTACGTCTCGAACGGCCGCGGCGAATCGGTGGCGGTCGTCGACGTCGCGACCCGGAAGGTCCAGCGCCTCATCGACGGCGTGGGCGCGCGTCCCTGGGGGATCGCCACCAGCGCCGACGGCAAGAAACTCTACACCGCCAACGGCCCGTCCAACGACGTCTCGATCGTCGACCTCGCGAGCGGCCAGATCGACAAGCGGATCAAGGTCGGCGGGCTGCCCTGGGGCCTGGTGGTGGCGCCGGCGCGCTGAAACGCGCCGACCCCGGCTCATGCGGTCTCCGACCGCGCCCCACGTCAGGGCTTGAACGCGTAGACCTGGCTATTGGAGGCCACGAAGATCCGACCGTTGACGATGATGGGCGTCTGGATCAACTGCACCGCCGACATCGCGGTGGGCTGGCCCGCGAAGATGCTGGCGCCGGTGTCGCCGTCGACGCCGTGGAGCTTGTTGTCGTTGCCGACCGACCAGACGATGGTGTTCGACCCGCTGGTGTCGGTCATGCTCACCGCCGGGGAGGAGCTGGTCCCGGGACCGCCGCACCAGGCGATCGACATGGTGGGGGGACTCGTCGCAGCGATCTTGATCGCCGTCAGGCCGCCGGTTTGTCCGCTCGGGCAGCCGCTGCCGGCGCCTTTGAACACGACGTAGGTCCCCATCGCGGTGGTGTACGCCGCGAACGCGTTGATGATCGCGCCGGTCGCGACCTTCATCTTGGCCAGCGGCGTCGCATCCATCCCGCCCAGGTTGGCGCGATTGAGCAGATAGGCGTTGTCGTCCTTGCCGAGCGCGACCACCAGCGCCGAGGGCGTCGCGCCGGGAACGTTGACCAGCACCGGCGCCGTCCCGCCGATGTCGGCGTCGGCATCGTCCAGGTTCACCCAGTTGCTGGGCACGAAGTATTCGGTTGTCGCCGTCATCGCCGGCGCGGTCAGGCTGGCGGGAAACTTGAACACCGTCTCGCCGTCGCCCCAGCTGCCACCGTTGTCACCCGAGCTGGTGGTCGGGCCGGCGCCCGCCGACGACTTGGAGTTTCCCGTCGCGACGTAGATCGACGTCCCGTCCGACGCGATGCCGCTGGCTCCCCAGATCCCGCCCGCGATCGCCCGCGTCGCCCAGGCGCTCACAGCCGGCGCCGCGCCCGTCGTCACGCCGACCACCCACCCGTGGTAGCCCTGGCAATCGCCGACGTGGCCGCTGTAAGGGACGAAGAGCTTGCCGCCCACCAGTCCCAGCGCCGCCCGCTGGTTCTGCACCAGCGAGTTGAACGTGGTCGCGCCCGAGCTGGCCTTGGCGTTCACATCCACCGGCCACCCCGTCTGTTCGTTGCCGGTATCGGCGTTGATGGCGTGCACCATGTGCTTCGCCGTCACCGTCGTGTCGGTCGTCATGGCGTCGAGGTAGATGATCCGGTTGGTGCCGTCGATGACCGGCGTCCCCGTGATGCCCAGCGAGTTCCCGTTCGTCGCGATGTTGCCGCAGGGCAAGCCGGAGCTGACCGCGGTGCCGAACGGCTTGCTCCAGACCGGCATGCCGTTGGCCGCGTTGAACGCGTAGACCATGTTCTTCTCGGTGGCCACGATGACCTCGTCCGGCGTGCTCCCGCTGCCGGCCAGGTAGAGCGGCTGGGCGTAGACGTTTCCGCTGACGGTCGCGCCCGCGAAGGTCGTGTCCATCGTCATGCTCGCGGCCGCGGTCTTGGTCAGCGCCGCGTCGATGTAGACGCCGGTGCGCGCGAGATCGTTGTGGTGCATCAGCACCGAGGTCGGGCTGTGCTGCACACCGCCCGCGCCCCC
>JADGRB010000260.1 GCA_017881315.1 Pseudomonadota bacterium | reverse complement strand
ATGGTGAACACCGTCGCCGAGGCGCTGGCCGCCCGCGTGGCCGAGCTGGCCGGCGGGCGCTCCGGGCTGCGGATTCTCACCAACCTCTGCGATCGCCGCTGCGTGCGGGTCGAGGCGCGTGTCCCGGTGGCCGCGCTCGCCACTCCCACCATCGACGGGGCGACGGTGCGCGACGGGATCGTGGCCGCGTCGCTGTTCGCCGAGGACGATCCTTACCGCGCCGCCACCCACAACAAGGGGATCATGAACGGCGTCGACGCGGTGGTGATCGCGACAGGTAACGATTGGCGCGGCGTCGAGGCCGGCGCACACGCCTTCGCGTCAGTGACCGGGCGTTACCGGCCGCTCGCGACCTGGCACGCCGAGGAGGGCGATCTGGTCGGAAAGCTCGAGATGCCGATGGCGCTCGGCACCGTTGGCGGCACGCTGCAGGTTCACGCGGGCGCGCGCCTGGCGCAGAAGTTGCTCGGCACGGCCGACGCCTCGACACTCGGGATGGTGGTCGCCTGTGCGGGGCTCGCCTCCAACCTGGCCGCGCTGCGGGCGCTGGCCACCGACGGGATCCAGCGTGGCCACATGGCGCTTCATCGCCGCGCCACCGGCCCGGTTCGTGTGCTAGGAGAGAGCCGATGATCCGGCAGATTCTCCGCGGGGGCCGCGAAGTCGACGAGACGGGCGCGCCGCCGCTGGCGTCGGTGTCGCGCCCGCCGATCCGCTGGCTCGATCCGCCGCCCGGTCCCTGGAGCGTCGAGCGGGCCTATGCCTACTGCGAGGAGTTCGCGCGCGCACACACCGAGAGCTATCCGGTTGCGTCACGCTTCGTGCCGCCGGAGCTGCGCCAGCACGTCGTCGCGCTCTACGCGTTCGCGCGCAGCGCCGATGACTTCGCCGACGAGCCCGAGTACGAAGGCCGCCGCGCCGAGGCGCTCGATCGCTGGGAAGAGGCGCTCGACCGTTGCGCGCACGGCGAGGCGGACCATCCGGTGTTCGTCGCGCTGGCCGACACCATCGAGAAGCGCGATCTGTCGATCCCGCCGCTCAACGACATGCTGACCGCGTTCCGGATGGATCTGGAGGTGCGGCGCTACGCCACCTTCCAGGCGCTGCGCGGCTACACGGTCCGCTCCGCCGATCCGGTCGGGCGGCTCCTGCTGGCGCTGTTCGGCTACCGCGATCCGGCCCTGGTCCGTTACGCGGACGAGATGTCGACCGCGCTCCAACTCACCAACTTCTGGCAGGACGTCGCCGCCGACGCCGCCCGCGACCACATCTACATCCCGGCCGAGGATCTGCACCACTTCGGCGTCTCCGAGCCAGACGTCAAGGCGCTCAAGCTGACGCCCGCGCTGCGCGATCTGCTGCGCTTCGAGGTCACCCGCACCCGGGCGCTCTACGAGCGCGGCCGGCCGCTGCTGGAAAAGGTGGGTAAAGATCTGCGCATGGAGCTCACCCTCATCTGGTTGGTCGGCACCACCATCCTCGACAAGATCGAGGCCGCTGGCTACGACGTCTTCGCGCACCGCCCGTCAATCCGCCGCCGCGATCAGGCGGTGATCATGGCCCGCGCGGCCAAGGAGTGGGCCACCCACCTGGATCTCGGCGCGCTCCGCGCCCTCTGGCCCTAGGCGCGTTCGCCGGCGATCGTGCGGGGGCGTCGCCGGCCATGGGCGCTGACCGGCGGCGAAACCGGGCGAAACGATCTAATCTTTCGCCCCTGCGAGGTTCTTGATGTTCAGCGTGTGCATGCTCCCCGACAGTCGGCCCCGCGAAGGCGGGGTTGAGCGACGATGACGCCCGCCGTCCGGCGATCGGTCGTCGCGGTGCTGGCGGTGGGTCTCCTCGCGGGCGGCGGCGCCGGCGTCTGGCGCTGGCGAAAGACCCATCGCAAGGCGCCGGTCGAATTCGACACCGCCAACGTCGACCGGGGAAAGATCATCGCGCGCGTGACCGCGACGGGAACGCTGTCCGCGTTGGTGACGGTGCAGGTGGGAACGCAGGTGTCGGGGACGATCCAGAAGTTGCTGGTCGACTTCAACTCGCCCGTCAAAAAAGGGCAGCTCATCGCCAAGATCGATCCGCAGCTCATCGCCGCGTCGCTCGAACAGGCGCGGGCGAACTCCCAGGCGGCCCAGGGAAATCTGCTCAAGGCCGAGGCGCAGGAGCGGGACGCCGGACGGCAGTTCGACCGATCGCGCGATCTCCTCGACCGGAAGCTGATCGCCCAGGCGGATTTCGACACCGCGCAGGCGAACCTGGAGGTGGCCAAGGGCGCGAGCGCCGCCGCGCGCGGCACACAGGCGCAGGCGAAGGCGGCGCTCTTCCAGGCGCAGGTGAACCTGAACATGACCAGCATCGTTTCCCCCACCGACGGCACCGTGATCTCGCGCAGCGTCGACGTGGGGCAGACCGTCGCCGCGTCGCTGGCCGCGCCCACGCTGTTCGTGATCGCCAAGGACCTGCGCGAGATGCAGGTCGACACCTCGGTCGCCGAGGCCGACGTCGGCAAGCTCTCCACCGGCATGGCCGCCACCTTCACCGTCGATGCGTTCCCGGGCGAGCGCTTTCGCGGCAAGGTCCGCCAGATTCGCAACGCGCCGACGACGCTGCAGAACGTCGTCACCTACGACGCGGTCATCGACGTCGCCAATCCCGACCTGAAGCTGCGGCCGGGGATGACCGCCAACATCACCTTCATCGCGGCGGAGAGAGAGGGGGTCGTGCGCGTCCCGAACGCGGCGCTGCGATTTCGGCCCACGCCGGAGATCTTCACGGCGCTCGGAATCCCGGTGCCGGCCGGGGTGCGCGACGCGGGCAACCGCGCCGGGGCCCCAGGCGGCGGAACCGGCGCGGGCGGGGGCGCGCACAGCGGCGGTGCGGCTTCCGGCGGTGGAGCGGGACCGGGTGGCCCCGCTGGCGCCCGCCCGCATGGGGCCGGACACGGGGATACGCCGACCGACCGGCGTTCGGCCTGGGCGCTGCGCGATGGAAAGCCCCAGATGGTTCCCCTGCGCGTCGGCCTCTCCGACGGGAACATGACCGAGGTGCTCGAAGGCGACCTGCGCGAAGGCGAGGCGGTGATCGTCGACGCCTCCGCGGCAGATGGTCAGGCGGCCGGCGCGCCGCCCACCGGCCCGGGCGGCATGCGCCGGCTCTTCTGACCATGCCCCTCATCGAGCTCGACCAGGTCTCGAAGGTCTACCGGATGGGCGACGTCGAGGTGCACGCGCTGCGCGAGGTCTCGCTCACCGTCGAGGAGCGGGACTTCGTCGCGGTGATGGGATCGTCGGGGTCGGGGAAGTCGACGCTGATGAACATCATCGGTTGCCTCGACCGCCCCACCGGTGGGGCCTACCGCCTCGACGGCGCCGAAGTGTCGCGCCTCGACCGCCGTCAGCTGGCGGGCGTGCGCAACAAGACCCTGGGCTTCGTGTTCCAGAGCTTCAACCTCCTCTCGCGAACCAGCGCGCTCGAGAACGTGGAGCTGCCGCTGCTCTACGGTGGCGTCCCCGCCCGCGAGCGACACCGCCGGGCCTCCGAGGCGCTCGGGCGGGTGGGTCTGGCCGATCGGGTCCACCACCGCTCGAACGAGATGTCGGGCGGGCAACAGCAGCGGGTGGCGGTCGCGCGTGCGCTGGTCACCCGGCCGCGGCTGATCCTGGCCGACGAGCCGACCGGCAACCTCGACTCTCGCACCACCGTCGAGATCATGGTGCTGTTCCAGGAGCTGGCGACGGCCGGCATCACCATCCTGCTGGTCACGCACGAGCCCGACGTGGCGGCCTACGCCTCGCGCGTATTGGTGATGCGCGACGGGCGCGTCCGCACCGACGAGCGCCAGCGCGCCCGCCGAGCGGTCGACGATCTGGCGGCCACCGCGCCCCCCGACGAAGAACCCCCGAAAGGGCCGCCCGACGACGAGCCGCGAAAAGCCCCGCCAGCGGACGAGCCGCGGAAGGCATCGGCGTGATCCCGCTCGAAACCTTCCGCGTCGCGCTGCGCGCGCTCTTGCGCAACAAGATGCGCTCGTTCCTGACCGTCCTCGGCATCATCATCGGCGTCGGCGCCGTGATCGCGATGGTCGCGATCGGCGAAGGGGCCAAGGCGCAGGTCGAGGCTTCGTTCGCCTCGATGGGCTCGAACCTGCTCATCGTCCTTCCGGGCAGCACCCAGTCGAGCGGCGCGCGCGGCGGCTTCGGCACCATGCCGACCCTCACCTGGGACGACCTGGCCGCGATCCGGCGCGAGGCGCCCGCCGTCCGCTACGCCGCGGTCCAGCTCCGCTCGAACGCGCAGCTCATGAGCGACGATCAGAACTGGGCCACCTCGGTCAGCGGCACCTCGCCCGAATATTTTCTGATCCGCAGCTGGAAGGCGGCGCGCGGACGGTCGTTGCTCGACTCGGACGTGGACGCGTCGGCGAAGGTGGTGGTGCTGGGCCAGACCGTGGTCGACAAGCTCTACGGCGCGGTGGATCCGATCGGCCAGACGGTGCGCATCAAGAACATCCCCTTCGAGATCGTGGGCGTCATGGAGAAGAAGGGCCAATCGCCGATGGGACAGGACTACGACGACTGCGCCTTCGTCCCGCAGTCCACCTTCCAGTCCAAGATCCAGGGGGGCCTGCAAAAGTTCATCTCCGGAACGATCTTCATCGGCGCCACCTCGACGGATTCGACGGCCCGCGCGGAGACGCAGGTGACGGACTTGCTGCGGGATCGCCACCACCTCGACAGTGCCGCCGATGACGATTTTTCGATTCGCAACCTGACCGAGATGGCGAACGCGCAGGCCGACGGCATGCGCACGCTCACCACCCTGCTGGCCAGCATCGCGGGCGTTTCGCTGCTGGTGGGTGGTATCGGCATCATGAACATCATGCTGGTCAGCGTGACCGAGCGAACCCGCGAGATCGGCGTGCGCATGGCGGTGGGCGCGACGCCGCTCAACATCCTCCTGCAGTTCCTGGTCGAGGCGCTCACGCTGGCGGTCGCCGGCGGCCTCGTCGGGGTGGCGCTGGGCATCTTCACGGCCGGCCGGCTGGCCGCCAAGTTCGGCTGGCCGACGCTGGTCCGGCCCGACATCGTCCTCATCTCCGTCTGTTTCAGCGGCCTGGTCGGCGTGGTCTTCGGTCTCTATCCCGCGCGCAAAGCGTCGCAGCTCGATCCGATCGACGCGCTCCGCTACGAATGAGGCGACCATGACACTTCGATCTCTCGTTGCTCTTTGCCTGATCGGGATCGCGGGCTCGGGAGCCGCGCGCGCCGACGGTGCGGCCGCCCCCGACGCCGTCGCCAGCGCCCAGGTGTTGACGCTCGGCGAGGCGTTGCGCGCGGCGCACGCGCATCAGCCGACGCTGGAGATCGCGCGCGGCGCCTTGACCGCGAACACGGGGCTCGCCGACCAGGCCCGCTCGTCGCTGCTGCCGCAGCTGAACGGGACGGCTTCCTACACGCGCGCCACCTCCAACTTCGTCCCGCAACCGGGCGGGACGGTCCCGAACGGCAGCCAGGCGGCCAGCTCCTCCTTCGCGACCACCCCGCTGTGGCGGGTCGGCCTGTCGGCCAGCCAGCTGATCTACGATTTCGGCGAGAGCATCAACCGCTGGAAAGCCGCGCGCACCGCCGCCGACGCCGCCAGCGAGAGCATCCACGTCGCCGAGGCCCAGGTCGCCTACAACGCGCGCGTCGCGTTCTTCACGGCCCGCGCCGACAAGGATCTGGTGGGCGTCGCCCGCGAGACCCTGGCCAACCAGGAGAAACACCTGGCGCAGGTCAAAGGCTTCGTCGAAGTCGGGACCCACCCGGCGATCGATCTGACCCAGGCCCGCGCCGATCGCGCCACCGCCCAGCTCCAGCTCATCAACGCGGAGAACGCGTACGCCGTCGCGCGGGCCGTTCTGAATCAGGCGATGGGTGTCGAGCGTTCGATCGACTACGATCTTTCGGACGAAGAGCTCCCGCCCGTCGAGGGCGAAGACGGCAAGGTCGAGACGCTGGTGGACGAGGCCAAGCACCTGCGTCCGGAGATGGTGAACCTGCGCCTCAGCACCCGGAGCCAGGAGCTGAGCCTCCGCTCGGCGCACGACATGATCTGGCCGAACCTGGGCGTGAGCGGCAGCGTCAACGAGAGCGGCCCCGCGCTCGACCGCACCACCTGGAACTTCGCCGGGCTCATCACCCTGAGCGTCCCGCTCCTGCAGGGCGGCGCCATCAACGCGCAGATCCAGCAGGCGCAAGGTCAGCTCGTCCAGGCGAACGCCCAGCTCGAGGTCGAACGGCAGCAGGTCCGCCTGGACGTCGAACAGGCGCGGCTCGGAATCCGGGCGGCCAAAGGCGCCATCGCCGCGGCCGAAGACGCCCTGGCCAACACCCGCGACCGGCTACGCCTGGCCGAGGGGCGCTACGCGACCGGCGTCGGCAGCATCATCGAACTCGGCGACGCACAGCTCGCCCTCACCACAACTTCGGCCCAGCGGGTCCAGGCCCAATACCAGCTCTATACCGCCCGCGCCCAGCTCCTCAAGGCGCTGGGAAGGAGCTAGCCTGGGATCGGGACGCCGGCGGCGCGGAAGATCTTGGTGGCGAGCCAGCGCGGGCTGACCTGATATTGACCCGCGGCGACCAGCCTGCGGAGCGCCTCGACCCGCGAAGGGGCGTTGATCAGAGCGCCCGCTTGCAGCGAAGACTGGTGGGCGGCCACGGGCGGCCGGCGGGGGCCGATGTAACGGTTGGTGTTGCTCATGCACACACCATCGACGGATGTAGATGATCCTTTAGTGAGAAATCATCCCACCTGTCGCGTCGGGACTCTGTCTCGTAAACGCGGTTTATTCCAGGGAGTTAGGCTGCCGCTTCGGCCGCCAGCTCGCCCAGCGAATCGCGCAGGCGTCGGGTCGCTTCGCCGTGGATCTGGCAAACGCGCGACTCGGTAACGCCGAGAACGGAGCCGATCTCTTTCAGGTTCAAGTTGTCGCAGTAGTAGAGGGACAGCACCTGCTGCATCTTGTCCGGCAGGCCGCCGATGCCGCCCACCAGGCGCTCCAGCATCTCGCGGCGCGAAGCCAGCTCGAACGGATCGTCGGCCGACGCATCGCCGGTCCGCTCGAGCAGATCCGG
>JADGRB010000259.1 GCA_017881315.1 Pseudomonadota bacterium | reverse complement strand
ACGCCTATCTCCTCCTAAAATATCGAGAGCCCAACGCACGGCTGCTACTCTTTCGCTACAGGGCCAAGAGGCGACTCAATCGAGTGAGGGCGGCAATCAAGAGAGCGCTTCTGGGTGAAGAGCGGAGATCCATCACGACACCGCATCCCGAGAAGCCGTGATCCCCGTGTCCGAGCCGCGCCCCGCCCGACCGCGCCTCGCCCCGCCGATCGATCTGCGGCAGGTCTCCGCCTACTATGATTCCTTCGCCGAGGTGGCGGAGGAGCGTTACACCTCGAACCCCGTGCTGGTGCGGGTGCGCGAGGCGTTCCGGCGCGCGGTCGAGCGCTACGCGGTCAGCTCGATGCTCGATCTCGGCTGCGGACCCGGCACCGACCTCGCCTACTTCGCGGCCCGCTACCCCGGCCGACGCTATCTGGGGCTGGACGTGTCGGAGCGCATGGTCGAAGTGGCGCGCGGCAAGCTGGCGGCGGTCCCGGGCCTCCGCGTCGAACGGGGCTGCGCCGAGGATCTGCCGCAGCTCCTCCCCGACGATCGCTTCGATCTCGTCTACTCCTTCTTCGGCCCGCTCAACACCGAGCCCGATCTGGCGCGCGCCGCGCGGGCCCTGCGCCAAGTGGTGACCCCGGGCGGCGTCTTGGTGCTGAGCTTCGTGAGTCGCGTCTACCTCCTCGACTCGGCGCTGGCCCTGCTGCGCGGCCGGCCCGGTCGCGCGCTGGCCCGCCTCACCGACAGATGGCGCGGATATTCCGAAAGCCGCCCGCTCGACGCGCGCCTCTACTTTCCGAACGAGATCGCCGATGCCTTTCGGCCCGGGTTCGAGGTCGAGCGTCGCGAAGGCCTCTCGATCGTCTACCCGGCCTGGTACCGCGCGCAGCGCTTCCGCGCCGACGGATCGCTGCTGCGCGCGCTCTGGCTCGGCGACCGGCTATTGAACCGAACGCCGCTCTGGTGCGCCGGCGAGCACCTGCTCTACGCGCTGCGGGCCGTCTGATCGACTTGCCCCGCGAGCAGCGCCCGGAGCGCGCCGTCCAGATCGCGGTGGATCGGCGTGTAGGTCGCGTGCAGCGCCTCGTGAACCGTCCCCACGCGCGCCGAAAAGTCGAAGGCTTCGCGCACCACGCGCCCGTGTCTGGCCGCGACGTCGTCGAGCGACACCCGACGAATGGGCAGGCCCGACGCGCGCGACAGCCGCTCGACGAAATCGGCCTGGCGCATCGGCGGGCCGGAGAACAGATTGACCACCGCCATGAGCGATGCTCGCCGCGCGACGTGGATCAGCAGGCGGGCGCAGTCGTCCACGTGCAGGAGGGACATCCAGTTGGTCCCCTCGCCGTAAAGCGGAACCGCGCCGGTCTCCCGCATGGGACGAAGGAAATAAGCGTCGAGCCACGATCCCGGGCCCAACACCCAGGCCGGTCGCGCGATGATCACCGGCGCATCACCGGCGCGCGCGGCCCGCAGCCAGGGTCCCTCCGCCGCGTGGTAGTCGCGCGAGAAGCTGATCGGCGAGAGCGGCGTCTCCTCGGTCACGGAGGCCTCGCCGTGCGAGCCGTAGGCCAGCGTCCCCCCCACGAACACCAGCACCGGCGGCCGCGGGCAGCTCATGAGCCAGAGCGACAACCGCTCGCTGGCGAGGTGGTTGCGGACGCGGACCAGAGCGCCGTCGAACCGCGAGCGGCGCGAGATGCGCGCCAGGTGGAAGATGACGTCCGGGAGATCCGCCTCGAGCGAGCGCCAGCGGAACCGGTCGACCGAGCCGACCAGCGAGGCCGGCTCCGCGACGGGTGGAGGGCGGCGATGGACCAGACAGGTGGTGCGCACGCCGCTGCCGACCAGCGCGCGCACCAGCGGCGCCCCGATGAACCCGGCGCCGCCCAGGACCAGCGCGTGCCGGAGCGGACGATCCGCCAGGGAGGACGCGCGCGCCGCCTGTTGCATCGTGCGCGTCCGACCCTAACATACGGCCCGACCATCCGAAGACAGCCGGGCCTTGCAGCCGGACCTTTGTCGCAAATCCTCTAGCCGCGAATCACGCGGATGATGATCCAGATCAGGATCAAGAAGAGCAGCATCCCGAGCAGGATGAGCCAGAACGGGGGACCCGTCCGGGGGAGGTGCTCCAGCGCCTCGATCGACGTCGAGACCTCGACCGATCCCGTGCTTCCGACCGAGATCTTGTAGAAGTTGTGCGCAATCTCCGTGATGGTCGCGCCGCCGACGCCGGCGAAGGCATGCTTCCACCCGACCAGCGGCCCGTCGTGTGAAACGAAGAGCGTGAAGGCCGGCTGGGGTCCCAGCAGCTTGGCGGTCCCGCTCTTGGTCTTCACCGTGGTGCCGCTGTCGTGCCAGACGTACGCGGTGTAGGTCGGCATGATCTTGGCGACGTCCTCGTAGGTGAGGCGACCCGCCGCGACCAGCCCGCGCAGCGCCTGGGCCTCCTTGGCGGTCACGCGGCCGGGCGTCAGCGTGCTCGCGAGCTCGCCCATCCGTTCTTTCGCGGCGGCCGACAGCCCCCGCCCCGGCGGCTGTTGCCCATTCGCGGGCGGCGGCGTCTCCTCGACCTTCTCGGGCAGGTTGTTGGTCTTGATGTAGACGTAGACGTCGCGCGGGCCCAGCGAGCCGACGTCGATGCGCGCCTGCCGTTCCAGCTTGGACGCCTGGTCGAAGTTGAAGTTGTTCCAGGCGCTCGAGGTCGAAAACGGCACCGCCACGCCCGACGACGTCAGGTCGGCGATGATGCACTGGTGCAGGTACCTGCTCCCCAGGGCGTCCGGGGTGCAGCCGCTGGCGTGTCCGTAGTCGCACTGCTGTCCCGCCGTCAGCGTCCAGGTGCACGTCAGATCGAAGGGCATGCCGCCGCCGACAGAGCCGACGGAGGGACCGGTCGCGGCCGCGCAGCTCGGATCGGGCACGGTGTCCCACTGCGGCGAATCACCCACCGACGAGCCCCAGTCCGCGATCCGCAGCCGGGCCTTGATCGCGTTCGGGTTGTAGATGGTCGCGGTGTTGTTGGTCGGCTTGACGTGGAAGGTGTTGACGCCGGTCAGCGCGATCTCGGTGCCCGAGCCGTCGGTGGTGTTGTCGACGGTGATGTTCTGCGACTGGAGGTCGACCCCCGCGGCGCAGGTGCCCCCGGTCGTGCTGATGTTGGTCCAGGCCGCCGACGCCGGCGACGCGCTGCCGAGTGGCTCCGGGAAGGTCAGAGGAAACGTGGTGGGATCCACGTCGATCGCGCCCACCGGAAACTTCGCGCGATCGGTGGTGGCGGTGCCGCCGTGATCGGCGTCGAGCTCGTACCACATGTCGAACGCGCCGCCGAGATCGATGCCGCCCGCCGCTGCCGTGGTCGGCACGCGCAGCCGGATGACCCACTCGTCGCAGGTGACTGGGAAGGTGGTCGTGTCACAGGTGGCGTCGAGCCGGGCCTGCGCGGAGATGGTGGCGGGAACCGTGCCGCTACTCCAGACGCCGCTGGTCCCGGTGCGAGTATAGGCCGTCGCCGACATGACGCCGGCCCCCACCACCCCCGCGGTCGTGGTGGTGAGCGCGTCGCGCGTGAACATCAGGATCGTGCCCACGGTCGTGGTGGGGTTGTAAAAGCCCACCCAGACCTGATCGCCAGTCGAGGCCGCTCCCCCGTCCCCGGTCACATGCCAGCGCAGCACCAGGCTCTTTTGGCCACCGGTGGTGTCGAGGAGCGCGTTGAAATTCTCCGTCCCTTGGCTGAATCCGTAGGAGCCGATCCAGCGCGGATCATCGAATGGGGCCGTGCCGGTCCACCAGTCGGGAAGGCCAGGCTGGCCGGGCACGCCGCCGCCACCAACGGGAAAGCAGGTCGGGTCGACCGCCAGAGCGGCCCGCGACGCGACCAGCGCCAAAAGTCCAATCGTCCCCGCGACGGTCCGCGCTCTGCCGGTCCCCACAAGTCCACGCTTCATCCGCACCCTCCTCGATTTGAATTTCGCCGCCGGATTATTGTCCGGCCGCGGACCACCGCAACTTTCTGAACGTCGGACTGCTGGCTACTGCGTGATCAAGATGTAGTAGTTGGTCTCCCGGCCCGCCTGCGTGAAGACGCTCCCCGACGACAGACTGGTTGGCAGGGCGCCAAAGTTGGTGGTGACGCCCTTGAAGGTGGTCATGGCGCCGCCCACGGGCGTCGCCCGGATCGTCGTCGTCACGTCATAGAGCGCCGCGATCCAGTAGGTCCCGGGCGGGATCTGCAGCGAGCCACCGGCCTGGGCAGAAGTCGGGGCGTAGGTGTTCGTTCCGGCCAGCACGCCCTTGGACTGGGCCGACATCAGGAGCTGGCTCGGCACGCCGCCCACGTCGGAGTAGAGCCCCATGCTGACCATCGAACCGGCAGCGGGGGCGAGCAGGCCGAACGATCGAACCGTCGAGGTCACGCTGATCGTGATCGCTTCACCCGCCAGAGCGCCCGTACCGAGATTTTCCGTGCCGCCGAGATCGGTCGGGTAACCAACCGCCGTCGGCGCGGCGCACGCCGTCGTCGAGGTCCAGCAGTACTGGCCGCTCGAGCAGGTCGTGGTCGAACCCTGGATGCAGCCCTGCGTGTTGGCGGCGCAGGTGAACAGCATGTTGTCGGCCGAGCAGGTCTTGCTCGGTGTGCTCCCGCACCCGCCCGTCGGCGCCGGACAGTTGCAGCCGCTCACCGTGCCGACCATCGAGCAGACCAGACCGCTGCTGGCGCAGTTGGTGTCGGCCTCGTGAAAGCAGCCCTGCGTGTCCTGCGTGCAGGTGACCAGCGTCGTACCGCTGCAGGACTTCCCGGCCGTGGGACAGTTGGGGACGCTCGGACAGACGCACTTGCCGCTCGGGAAGCTCCCGGAGCAGACCAGGCCCGACGCGCAGGGCCCGCTCGCCGCCGAGAAGCAGCTGTTGCCGTCCTCGGTGCAGGTCACCAGGTTGCCGTTGCTGGAGTCGCAATACGATCCCGCCGTGCCCGACTGGCAAGCCGCGACGGTCGGGCAAGCGCAATCGGCCGACGGCAAGCTTCCCATGCAGGTCTGTGGCGAGGGGCAGGTCTTGGTGCCCGTGGTGGTGAGACATCCGTTCGTCATCCCGCAGGTGACCACCGTGGTCGACCCGGTCGACGAGCAAACCTTGCCCACCTGGTTCATGCAGACGGCCGGCGCCGTGGGGCAGGTACAGGTAGCATTGGGGAGGGCTCCCTGACAGGTCTGGGGCGACCCGCAACCGACGGCGCCGAGATTCGCCATGCATCCGTTGCTGTCGAGCCCGCAGGTCTCGAGCTGCCCGTTCACCGCGCAGACCTTGCCCGACTGCGTACACTCCGCCGGCGCGGCCGGGCACGTGCCGCAAGTCGCGGCGCCGACCGTTCCGGTGCAGGGGGCCGACGTGCAGGCGATCTGGCCGGTCACCGTCAGACACTTGTTGGCGTCCACCGCGCAGGTGATGACGTTCTTGTTGGTCGCATCGCAGAAGGTGCCGGCCTGCCCGTTGGAGCAGGCGGCCGGCTTGGTCGGGCAGGTGCAGACCGCGCTCGGGAAGGTGCCGCCGCAAGGCTCGCTGGTCGGACAGGTCGTGCTGGCGGCCGGGTAGATGCAGCTGTCGCCGTCGACGGCGCAGGTCACCAGCGCGCCGCTCACGCAACTGTTTCCGGCAGCGGTACAACCGGCCGGCGCCGCCGGGCACTTGCAAGCGGCGCTCGGCGCCGCGCCCTGGCAGGTCTTGCGACCCGTGCAGGGCAGGTCCGAGCTCCAGGTCATGCAATTTCCGACCGCCACACAGGTGTCGAGGCCGTTCGTGCCGCAGCGGTGATCGCCGAGCGCGCAAAGGTTCGCGGCGCAACCGCCGTCGCTGGCGGCGTCGGCGCCCGCGTCCCGTCCCGCGCCGCCGCTCCCGCCCCGTCCCGCACCACCGCCCTGTCCCGCAGATCCCCCGGCACCCGCGCCGCCATGTCCCGCAGATCCCCCGGCACCCGCGCCGCCATGTCCCGCGGATCCCCCGGCACCCGCCCCGCCATCGTGCCCCGCGCCGCCGGTTCCGGTTCCCGTGACGACCGCGCCGTCCTCGCCGAGGTGGAAACACAAACCGCCGCTGCAGGCGAAGTCGGGCGGGCAGTCCGCCGTCACCTTGCAGGCGACTTTTCCCTCGGGGAACGTCGGATCGAAGCAGCCTCCGGACGGCAGGGCGAGCGCCGCCGCCATCGCTGCCACCGCGCACGCTCTACCGATCCGTGACCTCGAACCGTGGGCCGTTCCCATCAGAACCGAACCCGCAGCGCGGCGCGCGCGCCCGCCGAATCGATGGCGACCGTGACGGTCGGCGCCGCGTCGTCGCCCTCGGCGTGCCTCGATCCGAAATAGTAGAGCAGCCCACCGGCGACCAGCGCCGCCGCGCCGACGCCGTAGCCGACCAGCTCCAGCGTCTGCGCGCGCTCGCCGCTGTCGAACTTGCTCTGGGAGAAGGTCCTCATGTTCGCGTCGGCGGTGACCTCGTTCGACAGCGATCGGGCGTGCAGCCCCATCACGACGCCGCCCACCACGGCCAGAGCGCCCACCCCGCCCGTGACCAGACCCGCGATGTGAAGGTGGCGTCCGCGCTCCGGCGTCGGACTGGGCGAGGCGATCGCGACCCCAGCGGCCGACGTGGACGCGGGCGCGGGCGCGGCGATCGACGCCGGCGACAGCGGCGAGGACGAGGCCCCGCCCGGGGAGGTCTTGGCTTCCGCCTCCAGCTCGTCGATGTGCTTCTGCAGCTGCGCCCTCTCATCGGGCGGCAGAGTCGTCGCTTTGCGCAGGTATTCGCGAAAGCGGGTGATCGCTTCCCCGGCGCGCCCGTTCTGCTCGAAGCAGCGTCCTTGATTGTAGATGTAGGTCGGATCGTTGGTGTCGGTGTAGAGATCCGCGAGGAGCTCGATCCCCTTGTCGGCGTGCCCGCCGAGGCAGGCCTTCTTGGCCTCCAGCTCGCGCTGATCCCGATCCTGGGCACGCGCGGGCCGGGCGGCCAACGCCACCAGCAGACTGGCGAGCGCGGCGCCCGTCCCAAGCCGGGTCCTCATTCCGATCAGACTCACCATTTCTCCGCCGCGGGCCTGGGACGCGCGGGCGCCGGGGCCGGCGCTGCCGGTGG
>JADGRB010000028.1 GCA_017881315.1 Pseudomonadota bacterium | reverse complement strand
GTGCTGTCGCTGATGCAGATGGCAAAGACCTCGGCGGCCCTCGGGCGGCTGCGTGAGGCCGGGCTGCCCTACATCTCGGTGCTGCTCAACCCGACCACGGGCGGCGTCGCGGCCAGCTTCGCCATGCTGGGCGACGTCATCCTGGCCGAACCCAAAGCGCTCATCGCCTTCGCTGGGGCCCGGGTGATCCAGAACACGATCCGGCAGCGCTTGCCTCCCGGTTTCCAGCGCGCCGAATTCCTGCTGGAGCACGGTTTCCTCGACAAGATCGTGCATCGGAACGAGACCCGCGCGATGCTGGCCAATCTCTTCCGGTTCTTGGGCCCCCGCGCGGTGGTGGGCGCGCAGTCGTAGGCGCATCCGCGGGCGCGACGCCGTAGGCTCCTTCGATGCCGGCCCCGCGCTACCTGGATCTCCTGGCGCGCCTCGGTGCCGCGCAGGCGCTGGGGGTCGAGCTGGGGCTCGAACCGGTGCGGCGCGCGCTGGCGCTTCTGGGCGACCCGCAGAGGCAATTCGCGGCGGTCCAGATCGCGGGGACCAATGGCAAGGGGTCGACGGCGGCCATGGCGGAGGCGATCCTGCGGGCCGCGGGATATCGCACCGGCCTTTACACCTCGCCCCACCTGGCCCGCTTCACCGAACGGATCCGCGTCTCGGGCCGTGAGCTCGACGGCGATCGGCTGGCGGCGCTCGATCGCGAGGTGGCCGCGACCGGCGTCCCCTTGACCTACTTCGAGATCGCCACCGTGCTCGGTTTTCTGGCCCTCGCCGAGGAGGCGGTCGAGATCGCCGTGCTCGAGACCGGCCTGGGCGGGCGCCTGGATGCGGTCACCGCCGCCGAGCCGCTGGCCACGGCCATCACCTCGATCGGCATCGACCACACCGGCTACCTGGGCGGCACGCTGTGCGCGATCGCCCGCGAGAAGGCGGGCATCCTCAAACCCGGCGTGGTCTGTTTCCTGGGTCGCCTCCCGGCCGAGGCCGACCACGAGATCGCGCAGATCGCGGCCGAAGTGGGCGCACCGCTCGCCCGCCTGGGCCAGGACTTCCAGGCGCCGGTCGGGCCGCTCGGGCTAGCCGGGCCGCACCAGCGCGATAACGCCGCCGTGGCAACGGCGCTCGCGGGCGCCGCGGCCGCGCGTCTCGGGCGCGCCCTCGATCCGCAGATCGTCGGGCGCGCGCTGGCCTCGGCGGTCTGGCCCGGGCGCCTCGAACGTCTCGGCGACGATCTCCTGCTCGACTGCGCCCACAACGCCGAAGGGGCCAGTGCCCTGGCGGCCGCTCTCCCCGAGCTGGCCGGCGGCCGGCGCGTCGTGCTGCTGATCTCGATCGCGCGCGACAAGGACCCGGAGGCGATCCTGGCCGCGCTGGCGCCGGTGTCGAGCGCGGTGGTGGCGACTCGCTCGGAGAGCCAGCGCGCGCTCCCGCCCGGCGTCCTCGCGACCCACGCCCGGCACTTCTTCGCCGAGGTCGCGGCCCACGACGATGTCACGGAGGCGTTGGCCGCCGCCCGGGGGCTAGCCGGTCCGGGCGGCCTGGTCGTCGTCTGTGGCTCGATGTTTCTGGTCGGGACCCTGCGCGCGCGTTTGCTCGGCGAGCCCGTCGACGCGCTGGCGACCGCCGACCCGGTATCCGGGGTGGGCTCGGGCTCGGCTGGCGACGGCGCCGTTACCAGCCCGCGACGCTGAGCCCGCGGCGGACCGCCTTGCGGGGCTGGCTGACCGGCTGGCCGTACCAGGCCGTTTGCGCGCGCGTCGTCGGGCTGGTCTCGATGGTGAACCAGAACAGCCGCAAGAAGTTGTGGGTGCCGATCCGTTCGTGTCCGAAGAGGCCCGCCACCACCTCCCACATGAAGTCGCCCGGCCGTTTGACGCCCGAGTCGTAGAACGGGAAGACGTAACGTCGATACGTCCCATCTGGGCTGCCATTCGGGGCGAGCCCCTCGCGGTAGACGTAGTTCGGAAAGACGTAGGTGGTGGCGTGGTCGGCGCGGCGCCAGTGCACGTAGAACGGGAACACCACCGTGGTCCGCTCCTGATCGCGCTTGAAGTCCCAGACCAGCGGGAAGGCCACCATGCTGATGTCGGTCGGCGTCGAGTGGCGATAGAAGAGCGGCGCGACCCAGGTGGTGTCGTGCTCGACCTCGTTCTCGTGGCGGAAGAGCAGCGGCAGCAGCAGCGTCGTGCGGGAGAGGTGGTATTCGTGCACGTCGAAATAGAGCGGCAGACCGAGCCAGGTCGAGGTCCCGATGTCGTGGTAGTGCCAGAACAGGGCCAACGTGGTGGAGAAACCCGACTCCGGATTGCCGTGCGAGACGTGGAGCAGCGGCGGAATGACGGTGGTGCTGGTCTCGGTCGCCTTGTCGGTGTGGTGGAACCAGAGCGGGAACACCATCGAGAATCGGCTCTGGACGCTGTCGGCGTGGACGACCAGCGGGGTCGCGTACCAGAAATGCGCCGGGCCGTCTCGATGGTATCCGCCGAGCAGCGTGTAGAACGAGACGTGATCGTGGCCGCTCGCCTGGTAGAAGAGCGGGAGGAGGGCGTTGGCGCCGTCGCCGTTGCCGTCGTCGCGGGTGTGCCAGACGATCGGGAGGAGGCCGAGCGTTCGCCGCGTGCCCGAGGTCGACCCGTAGAACGGCCCCGCCAGGGTCCAGCTGGTGTGCGCGGCCCGATCGGCGAAATGCCAGAAGAGCGGAAACAGGATGTCGTGGCGGCGTTCCTTGTTGGTCGTCGACCAGTAGAGCGGGAAGAGGCCGGTGCTGCTCCCGTCTGGGTCGCGGCTGTGAAAGAAGAGCGCGCAGGAGAACCATTCGTGGGAGTCGTCGGCGTCGTGCCGGTGATAGAGGAGCAGCGGCGGAATGATGGTCATCGTCCGCTTGGAGTTCTGCGCATGAAAGACCAGCGGAACCAGGCCGGTGCTGTGGCTGTCGGGCGTCGTCCGGTCGAAGTAGGGACCCACCACGGTGGTGACCCGCCCCGCGAACGAGGATCGCCAGAAGAGCGGAAACAGCGTGTCGACGCCGTCGCCGTTGTCGCGGCGGAGCCGGAAGTAGCTGGGGAAGGCCCAGGTGTCGCTCTCGTGGGCGTCGGCGTAATGGCCGAAGAGCGGAAATAAGCCCTGGGTCTTGTGTCCCGGCCCGTCGACCTCGAACCAGGGCCCCCACTGCCGCAGCCGCTGTCCGTCGGATTTGCGCGTGACGTCGGCGTGAAGGACGGGGACGAAACGCACGCTCAGATCCTTGTCGTCGTACCAGATGTAGGGGCCGAGGAATCCGCCCGCGCGCTGCGGGCCGCGCACCGAGGCGCCGAGCGGCGTGACCAGCACGCGCGACTCCGCGTCGCGCCGGTAGTGAACCAGCGGGAAGAGGGTGAAGCTGGTCTCGTCGGTCCCGCCCGGGCGCGCGCCGCGCCGGTAGTGGAAGAGCGGGAAGAGGGCGTCGGTCGTCTCGCCGCCCCAGCGCCGATGCCAGTAGGGGACGACCACGGTCGTCGAGCGATCGGCGGCGCGGTCCTCGAAATGCCAGATGAACGGCAGCAGCGCGAAGTGCGACAGGTTGTGGCCGGAGCGCGCGAAGAGCAGCGGCACGATCGGCCCAACGGCGAAGCTCCAGCCGTCGCGGTCGCGGTGGGTGTAGCCGAGCGGAGTGATGGTGGTGCTCGATCCCTCGCGCTCGCTGGCGGTGTGGAACAGCAGCGGGAACTGGATCGCGTAGCTCTCGCCGTCGTGGTTGCCGACGAAGAGCAGCGGCGGCCAGAACGAGTCGTAGCCGTGCGGATCGCGGTGCCAGTAGAAGATCGGCAAGAGGGCGGTGGTCGAGGACCCGGCGCCCGCAAAGTGCCAGAAGAGCGGGAACACCACCGCGTGGCTGCTCCCGGCGTTCTCGCCAAAGAAAGCCAGCGGCCATAGTCCGCCGCCCCACCCGCCGTTGGTGAAGCTGCGCCAGTAAAGCGGTCCCACGACGGTCGTCGTGTCGCGGGGGCCGGATCGATGAAAGAAGAGCGGCAACAGGGCGGTCGCGCTCGCCCCGGTGGCGACGTCGCTGAAGTGCCAGAAGAGGGGGAACAGCGTGGTCGTCGCGCCCGCGGGATCGACCCGCCGGTAGAAGAGCAGGCCGATGAGGCGGGTCATCGCGTCGGCGGCGGTGTCCTCGTGACTCAGGTAGAGCGGCGTGATCATCCGCCGCTCGCCGCCGCGATCGCGGTGCGCCCCGGAGAGCAGCGGCAGGATCGCCCAGGTCCGGGTGCCCGCCAGATCGTCGCGGCTGTAGCCGCCGAGCGGCGTCACCAGCTTGGTGGCGGTGCCGTGCTCGGCGCGATCCCAGTAGAAGAACGGAATGAAGAGGCGGCGGCCGCGGCCGGTCCTGTCGTCGCCGACGCTCCACCACAGCGGGAAGACCGTGTTGAAGGACCAGCTCCCCTCCCGGACGTGCAGCACCGGCAGCAACGGCAAGGCCAGGGTCGTATTGCTGTTCGGCCCGCGAAAGCTCCACAAGAGCGGGAAGACCACGGTCGCGCCGTCCTGCTTGCCCTCGAAGTCCCAGACCAGCGGGAAGAGGACGTGATAGCTCGAGCGCGCGCGCTCGTCGCCGCCCCAGTAGTAGAGCCAGGCCAGCGAGCGGCCATATTCGGTCCCTTCGCGGTGGGCGTAGCCGAGCCAGCTGACGAACCACGATCCGGTCTTGTGCGTGTTTCGATAGAAGAGCGGCAGCGCCAGGGTGTTCGCGTCGTCCGCGTGCCGCCAGTAGAAGTTGAGCGGGATCGCATAGGTGAAGGCGTGGCTCTCGGTGCGCGTCGAGAAGAAGATCGGGAAGCCGAGATCGGTCGCGCGGGTCGGTGTCCGCCACCACCAATAGAGGTACGCCACCACGCCGAACGACTTGTGCTCGTCGGGATCCTTCAGCTTGAGCGTGCCGAGGAGCGGCGCCGCCCAGCCGTACTTGCTCGACGCGTAGAAGAGCGGCCAGATCGCGAAGGAGGTCGCCCCGGGCTCCCGCCCCCAGGAGACGGGCAGGATCGGCACGATGACCGTGAGGAAGCTCTGGCGGAGGCGGTCCTCGAAGTGCCAGAAGAACGGCGCCACCACGTGCGCGGCGGTGTTGGGGCTCCAGTAGTGCCAGTAAAACGGCGCCAGAACCGTGTAGCCGCTTTCCCCCTTGCGCGACCAGTACAGCAGCAACGCCTCACGAAACGAGCCCTCCCGGTAGTAGAGGTAGAGGATGTTGGTCCGGATCTGGATCGGCTGACAGACGTTGGCCTGGCAGATGTTCTCGCCGCCGCAGTCCTCGTCGCGGCGACAGCTCTTGGCCGCGGGTGCGGACGGAGTCGCTGGGACCGACGGTGGCGCCGACGCCCCGTCGCCGCTGGACGCCGGCACCGCATCCCCGTCGGCCACCCGGAGCGGGCTCGCTGGCGACGCCTGGCCCTGGCCCGAGAGCCGGAAGGGATCGAGATCGAGCGAGGTCGGCGCGCCGGCGCGCCGGAAGGGGTCGAGCGACACCGCGGCCTCCGCCCGGGTCGCGCCCGAAGCCCACGCCACGCCGCACACGGCGAGCGCGAGGAGCAGCCGTCGCTTCATCTCGGGGCGGGCCCGGTCATTGCGGCAGGAGCATCTTCCACTCGCCGTTCTCGCGGACGAAGGCGATGTCGCCGGTATCGCTCTCGTCCCCCTTCTGGCGCAGGACCTTCAAGGTCGCGGTGTCCCCTTTGATCTTCGATTCCTTGATCTGGAACTTGGTCCCCGCGACCTCTTTCTCCATCTTCTTGAAACCGTCTTGCGCCTGGCTGAGCCCCATCTGCGTCGCCAGCATCCCCTGCTGAACGAGCGCATAGCAGTCGATCATCCGCTCGGCCGCGCCGTCGAGGAGCGCCTTGCGCCAGCGCTCGAAGGTCTTCTCCGGCGTCGAGAACTCCGCGCGCGGCGGCGGAAGCTGGAACGAGATGGCGCGGATCTTCTCCTTGGGCAGCTTGATGGTCTGCCCGCCGGATTCGACGGTGTAGACGCCGTCGTAGTAGTGGATGATCTTCGCGTTGAGCTTGGTCTTGTCGAGAAGCTCGATGGTCTCGGCGCGCACCGTGCGCGCGGGTAAGGCGGAGCCCAGCGCCAACGCCATCACCCACACGGCGGCCGAAGGTAGTCTGCGTTTGTCGTTGGTCATGGTCGTCCCGCCGATTCGACCGGGCGTCCCTAGATCGAGATGCCCGGGGCCGGGAATTTTCCGGTCAACTCGCGCACCTCGCCCAGCACCTTGGCCGCCGTCTCGTCGGTGGGATCGCCGACCACCCGATCCATCCAGGTCGCGATCTGTCGCATCTCGGCCTGGCCCATGCCGCGGCTCGAGACCGACGGCGAGCCCAGACGGATCCCCGACGGATCGAACGGCTTGCGGGTGTCGTAGGGCACCGAGTTGTAGTTCAGCTCGATCCCCGCCTTGTCGAGCGCGCGCGCGGCGATCTTCCCCGACACCTTCTTGTTCGTCAGATCGATCAAGATGAGGTGGTTGTCGGTGCCGCCCGAGACCACGTCGAACCCCTTGCCCATGAGCGCCTCGGCCAGCACGCGCGCGTTCGAAACGACGAGCTTCGCGTAATCCTTGAAGGACGGCTGCGCGGCCTCCTTGAGCGCGACCGCCAGCGCCGCCGTGTTGTGCACGTGCGGCCCCCCTTGCAGGCCCGGGAACACCGCGCGGTCGATGGCCTGCGCGTGCTCGGTCTTGCACAGGATCATGCCGCCGCGCGGGCCGCGCAGCGTCTTGTGGGTGGTGGTGGTCACCACGTCGGCATGCGCGACGGGCGACGGATGCACGCCGCCCGCGATGAGCCCCGCGATGTGAGCGATGTCGGCGCAGAACCGCGCGCCGACCTCACGCGCGATCGCCCCCATGGTCTCGAAGTCCCAGAGGCGCGAATAGGCGGTGCCACCGGCCCAGAGCAGGGCGGGGCGCTCCTTCTTGGCCAGGTCGCGGATCTCGTCGTAGTCGAGGCGACCGGTATCCTTGCGGACGCCGTACTGCACCGGCGTGAAGTACTTGCCGGTGATCGAAACGCCCCAGCCGTGCGTGAGGTGACCGCCCATCGGCAGCGCCAGCCCCATGACCTTGTCGCCGGGCTTGAGGAACGCCAGATAGACGGCCAGGTTCGCGGGCGAGCCGGAGTACGGCTGGACGTTGGCGTGCGCGGCGCCGAACAACGACTTGGCGCGATCGATGGCCAGCTGCTCCAGCGGATCGACGAACTCCTGCCCTTCGTAGTACCGCTTGCCCGGGTAGCCTTCGCTGTACTTGTTGGTGAAGACGGAGCCCGAAGCCTCGAGCACCGCCTTGGAGACGTAGTTCTCCGACGGGATGAGTCGGATCTTCTCGGCCTGCCGCCGCTCCTCGGCGCGGCAGAGCGCGAAGACCTCCGGATCGCTCGATGAAAGCACTTCGCTCATGGCTGCGGACCCTAATCGCGGAGCCCCCATTCGTCAACGGATCTCGCGCTTTCCATCGCGGGGCGGCCTACGCCCGCAGCTCCGCCCAGATGAGGTCGTGGTCGGAGTCGGGCGTCACGACCTGACCGCGACGCGACACCGGCAAGGTGGTGCACACGACGTCGTAGCGGCGGGGAAGGTCGAGCCCCATCTTGCCAAGCAAGACGCCGGTCCGGTGGGGAAGCTTGGGCTCGTTCTGGCGCGCGAAGAAGTGGGTCGGGCGCGTCTCCGGTGTCTCCGAGTCGGCGGCGCCCAAGTCGCGCAGCGGTGCCAGCAGCTTCCCGAGCGCCTCGGGCTGTCGCCGCCAGGCGAAGGCGTTGGTGTCGCCGCAGGCGATCGCCCGTCGCTGCAGATCGCGCGCCTCCAGCGCCGACGCGATGGCTTGCACCTGAGTCAGGCGGTGCGCATTGCCACCGGCGGTATCCAGATGGAAGCAGACGGCCCCGAACACCGGGCCGCCGCCATCGGGTTGCATTTCGGCCAGCAGCAGGTACTTCTGCTTGGTCTGACCCCCGACGATGTAGAGCTTCTCGAACCAGGAGAGCCGAGCGAGCCGGGGCAGCGGCACGACGGCTCTCGCCCGACAGCTCAGGGTCCGCGAGTCATAGATGAGGCAGAGGCCGGGGCAGCCGTCGTCGCGAACGAGCTGGTAGGGGCTGCCGAGGGCCGCAGCGATCCGGGTGCTCGGGCGCTCGTCGCCGGGTGGACCGCCCGCGAGATAGCGATCTTCCTGCAGAAAGAGCAGATCCAGCCCCGCCGTCTCGCGCAGCGCGAGGTAATGCGGAACGAGCGCGTCGATGCGCAGCCCATGCATGAGGTTGTGGGTCGCCACGACCAAACCACTCGCTTCTGGTCGATCCGTGCTCCATCCTTTTCGTCGATCCACGGCCATGGTTGGCGCGTACCTTGCAACGCTAGCGAATTGTTCTGCAAGTGTGACCTGGAAGATAGGGGACCCGGGGCAAGGCGTCTCGAGCAGCGACCAACTTGACCTAGGCCCTGAAAACGCGATTAATGCAGGTGTCTAAGATGAAGAAGCTTCGGGGCGGCATCGTCGGTTACGGGTTCATCATGGAGAAAGGGCATGCGGCCGGTTACAAACGGCGCGCACAGGATCTCCAGGACGTCGACGTGTCGGCGATTGCCGACATCTCGCCTGAGCGCCGCGCGGTCGCCCAGGCCCAGTGGCCGGCGGCGCGCATCTACGACGATTACCGAGCTCTGCTGGCGGCCGAGGCCGGACGTCTCGACTTCGTCGACGTGGCGACCCCGCCTTCGGACCATGCCGAGATCGCCAACGCCGCCTTCGAGCGGGGGCTGCACGTCCTCTGCGAAAAGCCGCTGGCCGCCTCGATCGACGACGCGCGCGGGATGCTGCGGAACGCGGTCCGCGCAGAGCGAGTCCTCTACCCCTGCCACAACTACAAGCACGCGCCGGTCATCAAGGCGGTCCGGGCGGTGCTGGAGTCGGGACGCATCGGGAAGGTCCATCTGGTCACGCTGCAGACCTTCCGCAACACGCACGCCAAGGGGGTCACCGGCTGGCGCCCCGACTGGCGCCGCGAGCGCCGCTACTCGGGCGGCGGCATCGCGATGGATCACGGAAGCCACACCTTCTACCTGGCCTTCGAATGGCTCCGCTCCTACCCGATCGCGATCACCGCCCGCACCGCGACGCTGGGCGCCTTCGACACGGAGGACGATTTTTCCTGCAGCCTGCGCTTCCCGACGGGCGTGGCCACGGCGCATCTGTCGTGGAACGCCGGCGTCCGCAAGGTGATGTACACGGTCCACGGCGAGCGCGGGGCCGTCCGCGTCGAGGACGACGACATCGAGGTGGCGCTGCAGGAACGCGCGCCCGATGGCAGCACCGGCTGGTCTTTCGAGCGGCAGGCCATCTCGTCGGACTGGATGGACTCCAGCCACGTCACCTGGTTCAACTCCCTGTTCGACGACTTCAAGGGGGCGATCGCGCGCGGCGAATTCGTGGGACGCGAGGCCGAGGAGTCGTTCCTGTGCGTCCAGCTCATCGCGACGGCCTACGCGTCGGCGCGCGAGGGGAGTCGCGAGCTTCCCCTCGGCGGATTGACCGCGCTCGGCGGCGACGACCTCCACGATCGGATTGTCATGAAGGATGTGTCTCATGCGTGACCTGTATTTTGCGTTCGGAATGATCGGCTTCGTCGTGGCCGTCTTCTTGCTCTACGGCGTCCGGGCGATGTTCCACGGGCGGGCGCGGCACGCGCGGCTCGACGCCGACGGCGGCAGCGTGTTTCTGAACAAGGCGACGATGGAGATGTACTACTGGCTCCTCAATCCGATCGTCGGCTTCCTGGCCGCCCTGCGCATCACCCCCAACATGGTGACGCTGTTCTCGTTGGTCCCGGCCCTGGGTGCCGGCGTCGCCGTGGCCTTCGGCTGGTTCGGGCTGGCGGCGGCCCTGGCGACGCTCTCCACCTTCTGCGACATCCTCGACGGCCTCTTGGCCCGGCAGCTGGGCGTCGGCTCGGAAGCGGGCGAGGTGATCGACGCGGCCGCCGATCGCTTCGGCGAGTTCTTCCTGTTCGGTGGTCTCATCTATTACTACCGCGGACACGATCAGGTGCTGTTCATCGTGCTCGCCGCGCTGGTGGGCGGCTTCATGGTCAGCTACACCACCGCCAAGGCCGAGGCGATGGGCGTCGCGGCGCCTCGGGGCGCGATGCGCCGCAGCGAGCGAGCCACCTATATGATCGTCGGCATGGGATTCACGCCGGTGGCGCAGGCCCTCTTCGGGGGCTCTCCTTCGCTGGCGCTCCGGGAGCTCCCCATCATCCTGGCCACCACCATCATCGCGGTGGTGGCGAACATCTCGGTCTTGCAGCGGCTCTCGAGCATCATCGCGATGCTGCGGGCGCGCGAGCCCGCCAAGGTCGTGCCGTCGCTGGATCCGTTCGATCCCGACGCCATCGTGACCAAGACCGACGTCCACGTCGGCTCGGCGTAGCGCCTCGACGGCAGCCGCTGTCCCGGAGAAGAAGGTGCGCCGTTTGGGCTTGGAGGCCGTCCGCCACGCCGCCACCTCGATCTTGGCGACGGTGGTCGATTACCTCACGATGATCGTTCTGGTCTCGCTGGTCGGCTTCCGGGCGGTGCCCGCGACGGCGATCTCCGCCAGCGCAGGCGCCATCACCAGCTTCGCCTTCGGTCGCCATTTCACCTATCGCGGGGCGAGCGACGTCGCCGCCCGACACCAGCTCTGGCGGTTCGTCCTGGTCTCGGGCAGCAGCCTGGCCCTCAACACCCTGGGAGAGTTCCTGCTGCACGATCTCCTCGGATTGCAGTACATATTGGCCCGCCTCATCACGTCGATCGTCGTGAGCGGCGGATGGAACTATCCAATGTCGAAATATTTCGTATTCTCCGGCCGCCCGCCGTCGCCCGCATGAACAGCTCTCAGCCCAAGAATCAAAAGGCCAAGATCGTCACCGCGATCCCGGGACCGGAGAGCCGTGCGCTGCGCGCCCGAGAGGACGAGCACATCGCGCCGGGACTGCAGGGCTACGCCGTGATGGCCGGGATCGTCGTCGAGGAGGGGCGCGGCAGCGCGGTCACCGACGTCGACGGCAACAGTTATCTCGACTTCATCGGCGGCATCAACGTCAACGCCCTGGGGCACTCGCACCCGAAATTCGTGACCGCGTTGCAGGACCAGGCCGCCAAGATCTCGGTCGGCTCGTTCACGTCGCGCGCGCGCGTCGAGCTCGGCGAGCGGCTGGCCGCCACGCCACCGGCACCGGGCGTTCACCGGCTGCAGCTCTACTCGGGCGGCGCGGAGGCGGTCGAGAGCGCGCTCCGGCTGGCCAAATGCCACACCGGCAAGTACGAGTTCGTCAGCTTCTGGGGCGGCTTTCACGGCAAGACCATGGGCGCGCTGTCGCTGATGGGCTCGACCTTCAAGGACAAGCTCGGGCCGATGGTGCCGGGCGCGCACCAGATCCCGTACGCCGACTGCTACCGCTGTCCGATCGGCCTTTCGTACCCGAGCTGCGGCATCGCCTGCGCCGAGGTCGGACGCAAGCAGGTCAAGACGGCCAGCGCGGGCGAGGTGGCCGCCGTGATCGTCGAGCCGATGCAGGGGACGGCCGGCAACGTGATCCCGCCCAAGGAGTTCCTGCCGGCGGTGCGGGAAATGGCCGACGAGCTGGGCGCGCTGCTGATCGCCGACGAGATGATCACCGGCCTCGGGCGCACCGGGCGGCGCTGGGGGACCGATCATACCGGCGTGAGGCCGGACGTCGTGACCATCGGCAAAGCCTTCGGCGGCGGCTTCCCGCTGTCGGGCCTGCTGACCACCGACGAGATCGCCCAGGCGAAGCCCTGGGGAAACGCTTCCGGATCGTCGTCGAGCTACGGGGGCAACCCGCTGGCGGCGGCGGCGGGCGCGGCCGCGCTGCGCATCATCGACGAAGAGAAGCTGGTCGAAAACGCGCACGCCGTCGGCGCCGTGCTGAAGCGCGAGCTGCAAGGGTTCGTCGATCGGTACCCCTTCGTCGGCTTCGTCGACGGCGTCGGCCTCTTGCTGCGGATGGAGCTGGTCTCCGACAAGAAGACCAAGGCGCCGCTCCCGCGGCGCGTGACCGAACGGATCTTCGCCGAGGCCGTCCGCCGGGGCCTTCTGACCATGGCCTACGCCGCCAGCTTCCGCATCCAGCCGGCCTTGACCATCGACGAGGCGACCGCCAAGAACGGCGTCGAGATCTTGCGCGAGGTCTTCGACGTCGTGGAGCGCGAAAAGCTCTGGCGGTCGTGAGCGCCGGGGCGGGCAGGGCGCCGATCGCGCCGCCACCGCCACTGCACGGCTGGCGCGACGTCACGGCGCACGTCATCGCCGTCTGGTTCGGCTGCGGCCACATGCCGGTCGCGCCCGGGCTGACCGGGACGCTGGGCGCGATCCCGCTCTACCTGCTGCTGCGTCCGCATGGACCTGTCGCGGTGGCGATCGCGGCCGCGGTCGTCACGCTGGTCGGAATCTGGGCTTCCGGCCGGGTCGAGCGCCGCCTCGGCATCAAGGATCCGCAGATGGTCTGCGTCGACGAGGTCGCGGGCGTGCTGGTCACCTGGATCGCCGCGCCGATGACGACCCGCGCGCTCGTCGCGGGCGTGATCGCCTTCCGCATCTTCGACCAGTTCAAACCCTGGCCCGCCCGCGCCGCCGAGCGCCTCGGCGGCGGCCCCGGCGTCATGCTCGACGACGTGGCGGCGGGCGTGTGGGGCGCGGCGGTGCTGATCGCGGGACGCGCGCTGGGCTGGCTCTAACTCCCGCGGCGTTCGGCACCCAGCTTTCCGCTGGCTAGCCGCCGCTAAGCGCTGCCAGGCGCGTTTGCCAGGACCGTCGCGACGAGCTCGTCGCGGTTTTCCAGCTGGGCCGGCAGCTTGATGAAGCCATCGAGCGCGTAGGCGACGTATTGCTCGCCCAGGCGCACCTGCCCGTGCCAGAGGTCGGTGAGCTTGCAGACGATCACGATGTCGTCCCAGGCGATCTGTCGGCGGCCGAAGAGCACGTCGGCCTCGATGCCGGTAGGGCCCGTCCGGATCGTCAGCCGCGCCGATCGCCACAGGAAATATCCCATGAGCACGCTCGCGCAGACGGTGACCAGACCGAGGACCAGGATGTCGTTCCCAAGCTTGGGGTCGGTGACTCCCAGGACCCCGAGCCAGACGCCGCCGCCCACGCCCAGGGCGCTGAGCACATAACTCACGGCCCAGCCCGCCCGGGTGGATCGCACCTTGAATTGCCGGTCGGGAACCTGGGGATGGGCCTCGGCGGATCGTCGCGGACGAAGGCCCGCCGCCCGCCGCGCCTGCCGGACAATTGCAGGCGCACGGGTAAATCCCAGCAGCCAGAGGCACACGGTCGTGAAGACCGTGATGAACGCCAGCATCTGGCCGATCGTCGGGGAGACTCGCATCGCGATCAGCAGCAGCGCCACCGCGGCGCAAACCATCCAGAGCTTCTGCTTGAAGGGCACGGACGGGTCCTGGCCTAGTAGTCGACGCCCTTGATGAAGTCCTCTTGCTTGACGTACTGGAAGCGGTCGGGGTTGGCCTTCACCAGCGCGTCGCCGAAACCGTTGCTTGTGGTCGCGCGTTCGTTGCGGTCGTTGTCCTGGATGATCTCGCGATCGAGCTGGTAGTTCTGGAAGCTCTTGCTGGAGCGATCGATGGAGTCCATGTGGGCTTCGAACGCGCTGTTGTTGGAGTCGATGTCCTTCATGTGCTGGTCGAAGGCGCGGTTGTGCGCATCGTTGGCGGCGCTCTGCGCGTCCGCGCGGATCTGAGCGGCCCGGGCGTTCGCGTGAATCCCCGCGATGACCTGGTTGGTCTCCCGCGCGATGACCTTTCCGTCCTGGCTGTAGCTGCGAAGAATCGCCTTCATCGTCGCGTCCTCCGCAGCGGCGAGCCGGCTCGGAATGTTCGAGGTGCTGATGGTCATCGCCCAGGTGTCGAGGCCGCGCACGTGCATGGCGCCGATGCGAGCGCTGCCCTTGCGCGATCCCTTCCCGTCGTGAAAATCGACATCGAAGGCGACTTGAATGACCCGTTGCTCCTGCTGATTGGCGGGCAGATTCTCGGAACGCGTGAGCTTGAAGGTCCCCTCCGATTGGCGCCGGCTGCGGCGGACCTGGTTGGTCAGGCTCGTGAAGCTGGTGAAGAGATTGCCGCCGTAGGGCGCGACCAGCGAGGGGGCTCCCCGCACGCCCCCGAAGGTCGGCATCCGCATCCCGGGATTCCGGATCTGCTGGTAGATGAGCCCGAGGCCAATCATCTCACCGTTGGGGCCCTCGGCGGTCAGCTGGCCGGCGCCGACGGCGGTGATCCGCCATCCGGTGGGAAGCCCGATGTGGGCGCTGCGATCTCCGGCGGTCATCATGTGCAGCTGTTGCGGCCCCGTCTTGGCGACGGGCGCCGAGGGCGCGGAGCCCGACGGGGTTGCGACGGGCGGAGAGGCTGCCACGGCAGATCCGGCCGGCGCGGCGCCGGCGGGTGCGACGCCGGCGGGCGCGGCGGGCCTGGCGGTGGCCACGTGCCACGCTTCGTTGAGCGTCTTCATCATGAGGGGCTCGCTCTTGTTGAAGCGCGCGGCGTCGTCGTAGAGGATCGCGCCGGCCGCCCCGTTGCCTTCGGCCATCGAGACGATGGCGAGACCGCTGATGGCGCCGCCGCCCTGCGATTTGGCTGTTACCGAAAAGAACGTGGCGACGGAATGGCCGTCCTTGGCCTGGAAGAATTTTCCGATCCGGGGACGATCTTCGAAATGGCTGTGGACCGTGCGGAGCACGTAGCCCATGGCGGTCTTCAGCGACGACACCTCGCCGAGCGGCCCGTAGACGATCTGGCCGCCTCCCGGGTTGTTGATGGTCTTGAGGCCCTCGTCGGCGCGGACCCGCCCGGACGATCCGAAAGCGATGAGGACGGTGAGTCCGAATGCCGCGTGGACGGCGTGAGCACGTGGCATGGCACGCTCCTGTCGGGTGAGCCCCGAAGCTACCTTATGCGCGATTCAGGACACAACCTCCGGCTGCGGCGTGCCGGGCAGGGGCTCGTCCGGCGTCGCGCTCTCGGGGCCGTTCCACTCGAAGGCGGGGAGGGTGGGGCTGGACGGCGGGCGCACCAGCGTCAGCACCGCCGGCAGCACGACAACCGCGGTGGTCAGGCAGGCGACCTCGCCGAATACCGCCAGCAGGCCGAACAGGAACAGGCCGACGTTCTTCGCGACCAGTAGCGACGAATATCCAATGCTGGTGGTGAGCGAGCAGAGGCCGACCGCCCCCCCCGTGCCGCGCACGGCGGCTGTGACGTCCCGGGCGCCGTCGCGCAGGTAGCGCGCCATCACGTTGACGGCGTAGTCGACGCCGATCCCGAAGGTGATGGGGAAGGCGATGAAGTTGACGAAGTTGATCTTGATGCCGAGCCTCATCGTCAGGGCCAGCAGCCAGAGCACACCCACCACCAGCGAACCGATCACGAAGGGTGTCGCCAGGCCGCGCCGGAAGATGAGCAGGACCGTCGCCACCACACCCGCGAACGCCAGCCCCGACGCCAGCGGCCCGTCGCGGGTCATCGACGTGATGATGTCCGCCGACAGCGCCGGGCCGCCCGCCACCCGACCGGGGCGCCCACCCAGCGTCCTCGGCGCGTCGGCGACCGCGCGCAACGCGCCGACGAACGTCGTGATGGTCTCGCCGCGCCACCAGCTGTTGGCGGGGTTCGGGTAGATCAGCACCGTGCGTCCGACGGTGCCGTCGCGCTCGCGCAGGCCGCGAGTCAGGACGTCGGGGAGCGCCTCGGCGCGAATGGGCGGCAAGGTGGCGGGTACGTCCTCCGGGCCGATCAGCCGGTTCAACTTCTCCCGATCGACGGGCGCGATGCTGCTGCGCACGTTGGGGGTCATCTTGCGGCGGACGATCGCCAGCTCGGCCTTCTTTTCGGCCTCATCGGGCGGCACCACGTCGTCGTAGCTGCGAATCGACGCGATCATGCCGGCCAGCGGCGCATGCGTCGCCTCGGCCCGCAGCCGAGCGGTCACCGCCCGCGCTTCGGCCTCCGAATCGGTGAGAATCACCGTCGGCGTCAGGTACCGGCCGAGCAGCGTGTCCATCCGCTTGCCCCAGTGGCCCTCGCCCGACGCCCAGGTGTCGCGGCGCCGCAGCCGGGAGAAGTCGTACTCCAGTTGGTCGCGCCCGAAACCACGCACCTCCCAGACGGCCAGCAGCGTCAGCAGGATGGCGCCGCCGACCAGCAGGCGTGGGCGCGCGGTGACCAGCCGGGCGACCGCGCCCATGAAGCGCCCCGAAACGCGCCGGACGCGCGGCGCGTAACGGCCGCGATCCAGCCAGGCCAGCAGCGGCGGCATGAGCAGGAAGGTGGTCCCCCAGGCGAACGCCATCCCGAGTCCCCCGATCACCCCGAACTGACGGAAGCCGCGGAACTGCATCGCCACCAGCGACGCATAGGCAACCCCCGCCGCCAGCGCCGCCGACAGCGTCCCCTTGCGCGTCCCCCACAGCGCCGTCGCGAGCGCGAGCTCGACCGTCTGCCCGCGCCGGCGCGCTTCCACGTAGCGCGCCAGCTGGATGATCCCGAAGTTGATCCCGTTGCCGACGATGATCGAGCCCAAGAAGGCGGTATTGGAGTTCAGCTCGGTGATCCCGAATGGCGGGAGGCTGGCCAGGCCGAACGCGTAGAGCACCGCCACCGCCAGCGGGAGAAACAGCGCGGGGACGCTGCGCGGCCAGCCGTAAAACAGGACGATCGCCAGCAGGACCGCCACCACCACCAGGACCGACGAGAGCGTCAGATCCTGGACCAGCGCCGCCATCTCCTCGGCCGCGATGGCGACGTCGCCGGTGAATCCGACCCGCATCCCGGGCGCATAGTGGTCGGGCCCGCCCAGCGCGCGCATGTCGTCCTTGACGTGTCGGATGAGGGTTGCGGCCTGCGCGGCGCTGGTCGAAAAGCCGCCCACCTCGACCAGCATCAGCGTCAGACCCATCCGTCGATTCGAGAACCGATTGCCCTCCAGGTCGCGCCCGCCCAGCTGACCGGCGTACTTCCGGTCGATGTCGCTGAAGTCGAGGGGTGGCGCCGGCTCGTTGGCGTCGAGCAGCGTGTCGGTCTTCTTGGCGTACTCCCAGTGCAGCCGGTCTTCGATGCGCTGGCGGACGATCTTGAGATCCTCGAGCGCGATCAGGCTGCCGGCATGCTTCTCGACGAAGGCGCGCTCGGACGCGAAGCCGGTGCGCACGTCGCTGACCTCGGCGCGCGGATAGCGCCGGATGCGCGCCGCGAGATCGTCGAGGAAGCGCTCGCCGGCCGGCAGACGCTCGGGGCCGCCGGTATCGACCAGGAGGCCGAGGTACTGCAGGCCCGACATACGGTGGCGCAGCTCCTCGATCGCGACCACGCTGGGCGCGTCGCGCGGCAACAGTTCCTCGACGTCGCTGCGCAGATGCCGGTAGAGCGTCGTCGTGCGCCAGGCCGCCGGGATGGCGAGCAGCAACGCCACCACCCAGAGCAGCTTGCCGTGTCGGAGCGTCCAGGCCACATATCGGCGGGTGAACGGCCCGGGCGCGGATGGGGGATCGGGTGGAGACACGTGTTTGGGCGATGACGGCGGGCGATCCGAACGCCGCCCATAATAGCCGATAGCCGCTTGCGGCTGGCGCGAGAGTTGCCGGCGGACGAGGCGGCGCCGCGGCGGAGTGACCGCCCGCACCGCCGCCGAGTGACCACCGGCACGCGTGGTATGTTGAGAAGCTCATGCGTTTCGTTCCGGATCGCGCGGGGTTCCTCGCGCTGGCACGCGGCAGCCGGCTCGCCTTCGTGTATCGGGAAGTGCTGGCGGACGCGGAGACGCCGGTCTCGGCCTACGCAAAGCTCGGACGTGGGCCATATTCGTTCCTGCTGGAAAGCGTGGTGGGCGGCGACAAGTGGGCCGCCTACAGCTTCGTTGGCGTGCGGCCGCGGGCGGTGGTGCGGGCCCGCGGCGAGACCGTGGAGGTGCTGGCCCCGGGGGACGGCGTGCTGCGCGTCGTCGAGCGCGTGCAGGCCCGCGAGCCGCTGCGCTTCCTCGACGATTATCTGGCCCAGCTGGCGCCCGCGGTGCCGCCCGGCCTGCCGCGCTTCTTCGGCGGCGCGGTCGGCTGGCTCGGCTACGACATCGCGCGCAGCTTCGAGCGGCTCCCCGGCCTCAAGCCCGACGACCTGGGCCTGCCCGAGCTCTGCTTCGCCATCACCGACACGGTCGTCATCTTCGACAACCTGCGCGGCACGGTGAAGGTGGTCGCCGCCGTGGACGTCGGCGGCAGCGCGGGCGATCCGGGTCGGGCCTACGACGACGCCTGCGCGCGCATCGAGGAGGTCGTCGAGCGGCTGGCGCGGCCGGCGCCGGCGCTGCGCGCGCTGGATCCGACGCCGCCGCGGACGCCGACCTCGTCGCCGCGCGCCACTGTCACCCGCGAAGCCTACGAGGCGGGCGTGCGCCGGATCCAGGAGTACGTCCTGGCCGGCGACGCGTTCCAGGTGGTCTACTCACAGCGCTTCGAGCTGCCGCGCGGGCAGGTCGACCCTTTCGACGTCTACCGCGCCCTGCGGGTCATCAACCCGTCGCCGTACATGTTCCACCTGGAGTTTCCCGAAGCGGTGGTCACCGGCGCGTCGCCCGAGGTGCTGGTGCGGCTCGACAGCGGCGAGGTCGAGGTGCGGCCGATCGCCGGGACGCGGAGGCGCGGCGCGACGCCCGAAGAGGATGCCGCGCTGGAAGCCGAGCTGCGCTCGGACCCCAAGGAGCTGGCCGAGCACACCATGCTGATCGATCTGGGGCGCAACGACGTCGGGCGGGTGTCGGTGCCCGGCTCGGTCGTCCTGCACGATCGGATGGTGACCGAGCGGTATTCGCACGTCATGCACCTGGTCTCGAACGTGCGCGGGCGAGTGCGCCCCGGCATCCGTCCGGCCGACGTGGTGCAGGCCGCCTTCCCGGCGGGAACGCTGAGCGGAGCCCCCAAGATCCGCGCCATGGAGATCATCGAGGAGCTGGAGCCGTCGCGGCGGGGTATCTACGGCGGCGCCGTCGGGTATTTCTCGTACACCGGGAACATGGATCTTTCGATCGCGATCCGGACCATGGTGACGCTAGGCGACAAGATCTACGTGCAGGCCGGCGCCGGGATCGTCGCGGACAGCGTGCCCGCCGACGAGTACCAGGAGTGTGTGAACAAGGCGGGCGCGGTGGTGAGCGCGATCGAGATCGCGCGGCGGGCCGCCGGCGGCGGGGGAAGTCGCTGATGCTCCTCGTGATCGACAACTACGATTCGTTCACCTACAACCTCGTCCAATATCTGGGCGAGCTCGGGGAGGAGGTGCGCGTCGTGCGCAACGACGAGATCGCGGCGGCCGACATCGCCGGGCTCGCCCCCTCGAAGATCGTCATCTCGCCGGGGCCGTGCACGCCCAACGAGGCCGGCATCAGCCTGGAGGTGATCCGGAGCTACGCCGGGAAGATTCCGATCCTGGGGGTCTGTCTGGGTCATCAGGCGATAGGTCAGGCGTTCGGCGGCACGATCGTGCGCGCCGCGCGGGTCATGCACGGCAAGACATCGAAGATCTTTCACGACGGGCGCGGCGTCTTCACGGGGCTGCCCAACCCCTTCGAGGCGACGCGCTATCATTCGCTGCTCATCGAGCGGACCAGCGTGCCGGAGTGCCTGGAGGTCACGGCCAGGACGGCGGACGAGGAGATCATGGCGGTCAGACACAAATCGTTGCCGGTCGAAGGGGTGCAGTTCCACCCGGAGTCGTTTCTCACCACCGCGGGCAAGGATCTGCTCCGCAACTTCCTCGAGCGCGGAGGCCGCCCGTGACCGCGCTTCCGCTGCGCGACGCGCTGGCCAGGATCATCGACCGGCACGATCTGTCGGCCGACGAGATGGCGGATGTGGTCGGGCAGATCATGGACGGGCAGGCGACGCCAGCGCAGATCGGGGGCCTGCTGGTCGGGATGCGCATGAAAGGGGAGACCGTCGACGAGCTCGTCGGCGCCGCGCGGGCGATGCGCGCCCGCATGATCGGCGTCGACTTTTCGAGCGAGACGATGGTCGACACCTGCGGCACCGGCGGCGACGGCTCGCGCTCCGTCAACGTCTCGACGATCGCGGCGTTCATCGTGGCTGGCGCCGGGGTCCCGGTCGCCAAGCACGGCAACCGTGCCCAGTCGTCGCAGTCGGGCTCGCACGACGTCATCGAGGCGCTGGGGCTGACCCCCGCGCCGAGCCCTGAGCTGGCGGCGCGCTGCCTGCGCGAGGCGAAGCTGGCCTTTCTGTTCGCGCCCGCCCACCACGCCGCCACCAAGCACGCCGGCGGTCCCCGCAAGGAGGTGGGCGTGCGGACGTTCTTCAATCTGCTCGGCCCGCTCACCAACCCCTGCGGCGTGAAGTTCCACGTCAACGGAATCTTCAGTCGCGACCGCTGCGAGCTGCTGGCGCGGGCGCACGGCGCGCTCGGATCTCGGCGCGCGCTGGTGGTCCACGGTGCGGGCGGCCTGGACGAGTTCGCGCCGGCGGGGGCGACCTTCGTCGCCGAGCTGGCCGACGGCGAGGTCCGGACCTACGACCTGCGCCCCGCGGACTTCGGGCTCGACGAGAGCGAGCCCTCGGGCCTGCGCGGCGGCACGCCCGCCGACAACGCGCGGATCGCGCTCCAGATCCTGGGCGGCGGCGGCCCGGAGGCGGCCCGCAACGCCTCGCTCATGACGGCGGCCGCGGCCCTGTACGTGACCGGCGCCGCCCCCGATCTGCGCGCGGCGACCGCCACCGCACGGGCCGCGCTGACGGGTGGCGCCGCGCTCGCGGTCCTCGAGACGCTGCGCCGGATCGCGCCCCTGGCCACGTCCGCGCCATGATTCTCGACGACATCCTGGCCCGCACCCGGACCGACCTCGCCACGCGAAAGGCGGCGCGCCCGCTCGCCGATCTGGAGGCGGCCGCGGCGGCCCGGCCGCCCGTGCGCAGCTTGGCGCGTGCTCTCCGTCGCCCCGACCAGATCGCCTGCATCGCCGAATTCAAACGCCGCTCGCCCTCCGCCGGCTGGATCGCCGAGGCCGCCGATCCGGCCGCGACCGCGCGCGCCTACGCCACCGGCGGCGCGCAGGCGCTCTCGATCCTCACCGACGGACCGTTCTTCGGCGGAGGCCTCGACGATCTCGGCGCGGCGCGCGCGGCCTGCGCGCTGCCGGTCCTGCGCAAGGACTTCATCGTCGATCGTTACCAGATCGTGGAGGCCCGGGCGGCCGGGGCGGACGCCATCCTGCTCATCGTCGCGGCGCTCTCCGATCCCGAGATCACGGCGCTGCTGGCGGCGACGCGCGAGCTCGGCATGGAGGCGCTGGTCGAGGCCCACGACGCGGACGAGGTCCGCCGCGCGGTGGCCGCCGGCGCCGCGATCATCGGCATCAACAACCGCGATCTCCGGACCTTCACCGTCGATCGCGATCTGGCCTGCCGCCTGCGCGCGCAAGTCCCCGCCGACCGGATCGTCGTCGCCGAATCCGGCATCCGCGACGCCGCCGACGTCGCCCGCCTCCGCGCCGCGGGCCTCGACGCCATGCTGGTCGGCGAAACCCTGATGCGCGCCCCCGATCCGGCCGCGGCGTTGCGATCGCTGCGGGGCTGACGTGTCGGCCGCGTTCCTGATCAAGATCTGCGGTGTCACCACGGCCGAGGATGCGGCCATGGCCTCAGCGGCGGGGGCCGACGCGATTGGCGTCAATCTGTGGCCTGGGTCGAAACGCTATGTCGCTCCGACCTCGGCGCGCGCGGTGCTCGAAGCGGTACCGGCCGGCGTTCTAAAGGTCGGTGTGTTCGTCGACGCGCCGGCTGGTGATGTGGCGCAAAGGATCGAAGAGCTCGGTCTCGATCGCGCGCAGCTTCACGGTGACGAGGCGGCCGCCGATTTCGCCGCATTCGATCCGGCCCGGATCATCCGGGTGGTCCGCGTGCGCGATGCCGCTTCGTTCGCGGGCGCCACCGGCTGGAACCCCGCGCTCTGGCTCTACGACGCGTTCGTCGAGGGGTTCGGCGGCGCCGGTGTGCCGGCGCCCTGGCCGCTGATCGCGCGCCACGCCCGACGGCCGTTTCTCTTGGCCGGCGGCCTGATGCCCGACAACGTGGCCGCGGCGATCCGCGCGACCCGCCCGGACGGCGTCGACGTCGCCTCGGGCGTCGAAAATCGGCCGGGAATGAAAGATCCCGCCAAGGTCGCCGCCTTCATCGCCGCCGCGCGCGCTGCGATTTCATCGGGAGCCTGAAGACTTCCGACGCTATAGTTCCGCGCGCATGACCGCCCCAGCCGCCCCGCAGATTCCCGGACGATTCGGACCCTTCGGGGGACGCTACGTCTCGGAGACGCTCATCCCCTCCCTCGACCAGCTGACGGCGGCCTGGGCCGAGGCCTCGGCCGATCCGACCTTCTCCGAGGAGCTGGACCGCCTGCTCTCCGACTACGTGGGCCGGCCGACGCCGCTCGGGTTCGCCGCGCGCCTCTCCGCGGAGGTCGCCCAGGAATCGGGGCGCGACGTCCGGATCTACCTCAAGCGCGAAGACCTCTGCCACACCGGCGCGCACAAGATCAATAATTGCATCGGCCAGGTCCTGCTCGCCCGCCGGATGGGGAAGACGCGCATCATCGCCGAGACCGGGGCCGGTCAGCACGGCGTCGCCACCGCCACCGCCTGCGCGCTCTTTGGCCTGCCCTGTGAGGTCTACATGGGCGCCGTCGACGTCCAGCGACAGGGGCTGAACGTGTTCCGGATGAAGCTGCTCGGCGCCAAGGTCCACCCGGTCGAGGACGGCACCGCCACGCTCAAGGACGCGATGAATGAGGCGCTGCGCGACTGGGTGACCAACGTCGGCGACACCCACTACGTGATCGGCTCGGTCGCCGGCCCGCACCCGTACCCGCTCCTGGTGCGCGATCTGCAAGCGGTGATCGGGCGCGAGGCGCGCGCGCAGATCCAGGAGGTCGAGGGGCGACTCCCCGACGCCTGCGTCGCCTGCGTCGGCGGCGGATCGAACGCCATGGGTCTCTTTCACGCCTTCGTGCCAGACCCGGCGGTTCGGCTCCTCGGCGTCGAGGCGGCGGGTGACGGGCTCGGCACGGCCCGCCACGCGGCGACGCTGTCGAAGGGACGCGTCGGCATCCTGCACGGCGCGCGCTCGTACGTGCTGTGCGACGACGACGGTCAGATCTCGGAGGCGCATTCGATCTCGGCCGGCCTCGACTACCCGGGCGTCGGTCCCGAGCATTCGTTTCTCAAGGAGACCGGGCGCGCGACCTACCTCTCGGTCACCGATGACCAGGCGATCGCCGGATTCCAGCGGCTGGCCCGCACCGAGGGGATCCTCTGCGCGCTCGAGAGCGCCCACGCGATCGCCGCGCTGCCGCAGGTCGCGGCCACGCTGCCCGACGGCGCCGTCGTGATCGCCAACGTCTCGGGGCGCGGCGACAAGGACATCGGGACCCTGGCGGCGCGCCTCGGGGTGACGCTGTGAGCCCCTCGCCGCGGCTGGCGGCCCGCTTCGCGCGCGCCCGCGCCGAAAAACGCGCGGCGCTCATCATCTACCTGACGGCCGACGATCCCGACGGCGAGACCAGCCTCCGCCTCATGCGCGCCGCGATCGACGCCGGCGCCGACGTCATCGAGATCGGCGTTCCCTGGAGCGATCCTTCTGCGGATGGCAAGGCGATCCAGGCGGCCATGCACCGGGCGCTGGCCCGCGGGGGCGGCTTGCGCCGATCGCTGGTGCTCTGCCGGCAGCTCCGCGACGCCTATCCCGACGTCGGCCTGGTCCTGTTCGGCTACGCCAATCCGATCGTCGTGATGGGCCCCGACGTCTTCGCGCTCAAGGCGCGCGACGCGGGGGCCGACGGCGTGCTCTGCGTCGACTACCCGCCCGACGCGGACGGCGCGCTGGTCACGGCGCTCGCCCGAGAGGGGCTCGACTACGTGCCGCTGCTCGCGCCGACCTCGACCGACCCACGCATCGACGCGGCGGTCGCCGCCGCCGGGACCTTCATCTACTACGTCTCGCTGACCGGCATCACCGGCACGGCGCTGGCCAATCTGGATGCGCCGCGCGCGCAGGTCGCCGCCATTCGCGCGCGCAGCGGCGATCGCCTCGCCGTCGCCGTCGGCTTCGGCATCCGGACGCCGGGCGCCGCGCGCGCCGTGGCGACCTTCGCCGACGGCGTGGTGGTCGGCAGCGCCGCCGTCGAGATCGTCGAGAAGGCGTCCGCGGCCAAACGCGATCCGGTCCCGGAGATGACCGCCTTCGTGAGCGGGCTCCGGCAGGCCGTCGTCCGGTCGGTCTGATCCGGATCCGGCAGATCACCCTTTCTGCTTGGGCCGCTTTTGCGCTTCAGCTATGGTGCCCGCCGAGGAGGCCCCCCATGAAGCACATCGGCAGAAACGTTGGAATGCTAGGCGCATCGGTGTTCGTCGCCCTGGCTGCCGTCTCGATCGACGCGAGCGCGCAGACGCCCACCGCGGGTCCGCCCCCGGCCCCGGCTGCGGCGATGCCGGCGCCCAAAGCCCCCGCGCCCGCTCCCGCCGCCGCCCCCGCCAAGCCCGCGGCGGCCGCTCCCGCCGCCGCGGCTGCCAAGCCGGCGGTCCCCGCTGCCGCGCCCCCGCCCGCCGCCGCCCCCCCGCCGCCGGCCGCGAAGCCCGCCGCCGAGCTCGATCAGCTGAAGTACTTCGAGGGCAGCTGGAGGTGTGATGGCAAACAGCCGGCCGGACCGTTCGGCCCTGAGCACCCCTACAAGTCGTCGTTCAAGATGAAGAAGGACGTCGACAACTTCTGGATCGCGCTCGAGTACGAGCAGAAGAAGTCCAAGCTCCACACGACGCCGATCAAGGCCAAGGGGTTCGTCGGTTTCGACACGGTGACCAAGAAATTCGTCACCATGGGGGTCGACAACCAGGGCGGCTGGATCAGCGAAAGCTCGTCGGGCTGGGAAGGGGACAAGCTGGTCTTCTCGGGCGACGGCTCGATGATGGGCCAGAAGCTCACCTTCCGTGAGACCTACACCAAGAAGGGCGACAAGGCCTTCAACTGGATGGGCGAGATGAAGATGGGCAAGGACTTCATCTCCGTCGGCAGCGACGACTGCAAGAAGTAGCGCGTGAGCACCGACGGATTTCGCCCGACGGTGCTCTTCGCGGGGGTCTAAGGGACCCTTCGGGGGTCCCTTTCTAGGCATCCCTCAGCCCGGATCGACCAGGGCCCCGACGCGGGTACGGATCTCGGTCACCGCGCCGGGGCCGAGCTCCGCGGTCATCCGCTCCAAGATCTCGCTGCGCAGCAAGGTGACCTCGTGCGCCAGCGCCGCCGAGGTGACCCGGACGATGAGCGTGGTCCCCGCGAGCCGCTCCGGGCGCGTGCGGGTCCGGAAACCTTCGCCGACCACGCGCGCGTAGCATTCGAACACCCGGAACTCGCGCCCGCGTCCCGAGCCGCCCACCCGGGCCAGCACCTCGCCCATCAGGGAGGCGCTGGTCACCGGGGCCTCGGCGGCGGGCCGGGCGGGGCCGCGGGCGCGTGGCCGCGATCCGTAACGCCGCCCGTCTGTTCGCACCCGCCGAGCATACGGGCCGGCTCGTCGTGATCGCAACGCCAAACCGTGCGCTATGATCGCGCCATGTCGCGGCAGATCGTTTCGACGGCGGGCGCCCCCAAAGCCATCGGCCCCTATTCGCAGGCGATCTCGGCGGCGGCCGGCCAGCTGCTCTTCTGCTCCGGTCAGATCCCGCTCGATCCCGCCACCGGCGAGATGGTCGGTGCGGGCGACGTCCGGGCCCAGACCGAACGGGTGCTCGAGAACCTGGGCGCCGTGCTGACCGCCGGCGGCGCGTCGTTCGGATCGGTCGTCAAGACGACCATCTTCCTGCTCGACCTAGGGGACTTCGGCGTCGTCAACGAGATCTACGCGCGCTACTTCCCGGGGAGCCCGCCCGCGCGGGCGACGGTTCAGGCCGCCGGTCTGCCCAGGGGCGCCCTGGTCGAGATCGAGGCGATCGCCACCGTCGAAAGCTGAGCGCTCCCAGGGGCGCTGACCGGTGGGAGCGGCACCTCGGCGAGCGCCGCCTTCCAGTCCGCGAAGCGTCCCCCGGCGCGGGCCGCGACCGCCGCCGCCCGGCCGGCCGCGAATCCACCCTGCGCCAGCCGGTACTCGACCCAGGCCCACTTGGGCGAGGTGGGGCGCAGGACCACCCGCCCCTTGACCGCCGCGCGCAGACGCGCGAGCCGCTCGTCGATCACCTCGATCGCCTCGAAGGGCGCACCGTCGAGCGGCGTCTTCCGCTTGGCGACGAAGGGCGCGATCCCCAGGCTCACCCGGGGGGCGATCCGCGCCAGCTCCAGGCTGAAGCGCGCCAGCTCGTCGATGTCGTCCGAGGTTTCGCCGGGCAGCCCCAACATCATGTAAAGCTTGAACTGTGTCATCCCATGTGCGCGGCAGAGCTCGGCGGCGCGCAGCAGATGCCGCTCCTTGGTCTTGCGCGCGATGAGGTCCCGCATGCGCTCCGAGGCGCCGTCGGCTGCCGTCGTGAGCGTCCGGTAACCGCCCCGCTTGAGCAGCCCGACGATCTCGTCATCGAGGCGGTCGGCGCGCAGGCTGGAGATGCCCACCTCGCGGCCGCTGTCGACGATGTGGCGAAGGATCTCGGGGAGGCCCGGGTGGTCGGTCACGGCGGCGCCCACCAGCCCGGCCCGACGGGCGCCCTCGGGGATGAGCGCCTTGACCCGGGCCGGCGCGACCAGGCGCATGCCGCCGTTGGTCGAGCGGCGCATCACGCAGTAGGTGGAGCCGCGGTGACACC
>JADGRB010000524.1 GCA_017881315.1 Pseudomonadota bacterium | reverse complement strand
GATATCTCGTCCAGGACCGCATGGGGCGTACCGGCGCCCGGTGGACTCTTGTGGGCGCGGAAGCAGTCCTGCGACTCCGCGCACTGCGGACGAGCGGCGACTTCGACGACTACTGGCTGTTTCACCTCGCAAAGGAACATGAGCGCACTCACCAATCAAGCTACGCGGATGGCGCCGTCCCCAACCCGCTGCCGCCTGCGCGTCCCAAGCTGAGACTCGTCAAGTGATCGAAATTGCTCTCGTCGGAGTTGCCGCAAAAGAGCTGCACCCAACGACGACTAGGGCGCGGTGATCGGCACGCCGTTCTGGTCGCAGGAGTAGAACGAGGTCCACTTGTCGACGACCGTGAGCCCAGCGCCGCCCACCTGGTTCTGCCAGGCACAGCTCGGCTTGCAACAGTCCTGCATCGTCGTGGTGGTGTAGCCGGTCCGGAAGCTGCTGTCGGCGGTTGCAGCGGTCTTCGCGTTCGGGTTGGCCGCGGGCAGCCCTTGCGGCGCGAGGCGGCAGCCCGTGACCCTGGTGATCGCGAGCGGGCACTCGACCCGCTTCGCCCGGATCTGCCAGTTCTGGTGATAGAAACCGGCGACGGCGTTGCTCTGGATGCAGGAGTTCTCCGTTTCGGTGGCCACCGTGGAAGAAGAAGCCGCGGTGTTGTTGCACAGTTGCGTGATCCGACTCTGGCAGGCCGTAGATTGCATCGACGCCAGCGTGACCGTGCCGTTCACCTTGCACTCGGGGATGTTGATCGCCTTGATCCCGCCGTTCGTCGGGAAGTCGCTCGGGAAGGCGCTGTACATGAAGTGACCGAAGGTGGTGGTCGCGGTGCCCGAGTAGGTACCGGCGACGCAGGTGTTGAACGCTCCGAATCCGCCGGCGCCCATATAGATGTCGAAGTTCTTCCCGCCGCCTGCCGCGGTGTTGAAGCTCTGCACGATCATGGGTTTCGGGATGGGCAGATCGGGCGGCTGCGGCGAGCCGGGCTCCGGCTTCTCGAAGATGAGCTGGTAGCACTGGCAGCAGCTGCTCGAGCCCACATCCAGCCCACTGGTGTCCGCGTCATGCCCGACGACGCCGTAGGCGAACGGCGAGGGATCGCCCCAATCGTCCTTGGCAGCCTGGTTCATTTCGTCGCTGAAGAGCATGAAGCGCGGGCAGGCGAACGTCATGGGCAGGCTGGCCTTCTGCGGATCTTCGGGCGGCGAGCAGGCGTTGGCCACCTGGCAGCGGCCGCCGCAGGTGCCAGTCTCGCACCCGGCTACCCAAAACTGGTTGTAACAGGGATCGGGTGGGTTCATCGCATAGGACCCGCTGCCGCCGCTGCCGCCCTGGGTGGAGACGCTGGCCGCGTTGCTGGGAGCCGAGACGTTTCCGGCCGCGTCCCGGGCGCGCACCGTGAAGCTGTAGCTCGCCGACGGCGAAAGGCCGCTCACATCGTAGCGGGTGGTCGGGGCCGTGACCGAGCCGATGGCCGTGCTGCTGCTGCCGTACACGTCGTACGCCGCCACGCCGATGTTGTCAGTAGACGCCGTCCAGCTCAGCGTCGCCGAGTTGGAGGTGACATTCGATGCCGTCAGGTTGGTCGGCGCGGTCGGCGCCTGGGTGTCCGGAGGCGGCACGGCGCCGCCGGGCTCGGTACCCCAGACGAGCGTGCCGCTCAGATAGAGGGTGACGTGGTCCCAGTCAGCGGCCGTGGTCTTGGTCGCATCGAAGGAGTAGTCGTTGCTCTGGTTGAAGTTGCTCCAGTCGCTCTTGGCGAACCGGCTCTGGATGTCGTTGCTGCTCTGGCCGGCGGCGAGGCTTCCCACCCCTGTTCTGAAGCTGAGCTCGAGGTAGGTGTCGGCCGTCGTCGTGGGCGTCGCCATCTTCACGAAGGTCGCGACGACGTTGCTGCAGTTGTTTTGCCCGTCCGGGCGGAGCCCCCAGTAGTCGCACCAGTAGCTCTGCGCCTGCGTTCCGTCCTCGGTGTACCAGTAGCGGACCTTGACGGTGCTCAGGTCCACCGCGGCGGTCCCGCCGTTGACGATGCTGATCAAGGGGGTGATCTGGTTGACGGACGTGGCGGCGCTCGTGACGTGGTAGCGGGCCCCCAGTGTAGAGGTCGTGGAAACAGCCTGGCTCGAGTTGACGGGAGAGACGTCGGTCGAACGAGAGCCACCCGCGTCAGGGCCGCAGGCCCAGAGGCCCACGGCGACCATGCCTGTGGCAGCGGGGAACAACGATCGGACGAGCTTTTTCTTCGGAGCCATGAGATCTCCTCGGTTTTCGGGTCAACTGATACCTATAGCTTACGTGCTGTTACTGAACATCGTCCACGGTGATCTTGCCGCCGGTCGTTGCGCACGCTCCCCTCTCCAAACGATGTCCGGGATGTCGATGTCTGAGGATGTACTTATCCGGTGGGCCCACGACATAGTCAATGTCAGTCGAAACCCACATCATCCGGATGAACAGAGTTGGTCGAACATGCACCGGCATCGATTCCCGGATGGGCGAGCGCCCTCGCGCGGTATCGATGAACGCGTCCATGAGACGCGTCCATGAGACGCGTGAACGCTCCGTTCACGGCGTATTGACTCGATAATCGGTGGTGGATTTGTTCACGATGCGACTTCGCGTGCTTGGCC
>JADGRB010000523.1 GCA_017881315.1 Pseudomonadota bacterium | reverse complement strand
ACACCGGCCCGGTCCGCGTCACGGAAAGTGTGACAGAACCAAACAATTCGGCAATTCACATCGTTGCTCGGGGGATGTTCTGGTTGATGTGGAAGAGGTTCGCCGGGTCGTAGTGCGCCTTGATGCCGGCCAGTCGGTGGTAGTTGCCGCGGTAGGTGGCCTGCACCCGCTCCTGGCCTTCGTCCATCATAAAGTTCACGTAGGCGCCGCCGGCGGAGTAGGGGTGCTGCGCCTCCCAGTACCCGACGCACCAGTCGCGCAGGGCCGCAGCATTCCCCGGGTCGGGATCGACACCGAAGATGACGCCCGCCCAGGTCGCATCGCGGTAGCCAAACGCGGTCTCTTCCGGCCCGACGTCCTGGGGTGCGCCGTCGATCGGGTACAGGTGCACGCCGGACTTCCACGTCGGCATCCGCCTGGCCCACTCGGCGTGCACGTCGACCGCCTCGTCCGGTAGGTCGTTGAGGAAGTCCGCCCGCCAGTACCACTGGTCACCGGCCGGGTAGAGCCCGTCGAACGCGGATTGCCAGGCCGGGTAGGGCATCTCCGCCACCCCGTCGACAAGAGGCACCAACGCGCGCGCTGGTGCCAACAACGCGTCCAATTGGTCGGCGGATCCTGAATAGCACCACACCACACCGCAGACCTTCGATATGGATGCCGGTGTCAGGGGTTCGACTGGTGCGCTCGGCGGGGACGCCGAGCAGATCGATGACCCGCGGCTGGAGGGGGTGGAGTTCGCCAGGCGCTACGGTCAGCCATGGCCGCGACCGATTTCTCGACGCCGACGAGTCGGGGCCTCTCCGACGAGGCCGCCATGTATGCGCTCGCTGCGCTGCCCGGGCTGTACTTGCCCTGGAGCTCCGGCGCCATGCGACCGGCCGGGCTCGTGACCGTCTGCAACGACATCGTTTTGAACGAGCGGCGACGCATCGTCGAACTCGGCAGCGGAATCAGCACGGTCCTGCTCGCCCGCCTGCTGACCCAGCGCCCACCGCCCACCGGCTTCCTGATGGCGGCCGTTGAGCACGACGCCCTCTGGGCACGGTGGGTCAGCGAGCAGCTCGACCGCGAAGGCACCGGGACCGACGTGACGATCGTTCGGGCACCCCTGATACCGCACCCCCGCGCCGAACGCGGCCTGCGCTGGTACGACGAGGCCGCCCTGGCCGACGGACTACGCGAAGCGCTGCGGGCCGATCCCATCGACCTGCTCCTGGTGGACGGCCCACCCGCTCACGCCACCGGCCACGGCTTGGCCCGCTTTCCCGCCCTGCCGGTCCTCGGAGACCGCCTCGCCCCAGGCGCCACCGTCGTCCTCGACGACGCCGAACGCCCAGGTGAGCAGGAAGTTCTGCGCCGGTGGGAGCGAGGGACGGGACTCGGCTTCGACCGCAGCGCCGAGCGCGGGGGTGTGGCGGTGGCCAGAACTCCCGCCGAGGGCCCCGGCACCGGCCATGGCTGACCAGCCGTCGACGGGCATGCGGCCGCTCACCGTCGCTCGGGTCATCGGGGTGATCGAGCGCGGCGGAGCGCAGCTCTCCGCGCTGCGGCTATCCGCCGCCCTGCGGTCCGACGGTTTCGTCACCCGCCTGTACGCCGGGGACGCCACCGCCGAAGGGATCGCGCTCGCGGCCACCTTCGACGTGCCCGTCGAGGCCTTCGCCCGGCACGCGCACCTGCAATGGGTGCCGTCGACCGATTTCGCCGAATGGCTGCGTCCCCGCCTGGCAGGCGCCGACCTCGTCCACGCCCACATGTTCGGAGCCTGGTGGGCGGCGGCGGCGGCCGTGCCCGACGGGGTGCCGCTCGTCGCGACCGAGCACAACGCCGTGACCTGGCCCCACGGCGACTATGTCACCGAGGCCCGCGCCGCCGCCCCGCGCATTGCAGCCTTCTTCACCCACGGCCCCGCAGCGCGCACCTTCGCCGACTCGCTCGGCGTCCCGGCCGAGCGCCTGTTCGAGGGACGGTCGATCGTCGAGGGGATCGATGCGCGACCGCTGCCCGGGCTGCCCAGCCCCAGGGTGACCTTCGCCGGGCGCCTGCATCCGGAAAAAGGCCCCGACGTCCTGCTCGAGGCGCTGGCAATGCTTCCTGATCCGCCGGCGACGCTGCTGCTCGGCGACGGTCCGTTGCGGGAGTCCCTAACTGCCCGGTCGGTCGCCCTCGGCCTGGCCGATCGGGTCCTCCTGCCGGGATGGGTGCGCTCGCCCGGCTCCTATATCGCCGGAGCCACCGTGCACGTCGTCCCGTCCCGGGAGGAAGCCTGGTCGCAAAGCGCCGTCCTTGCATTGGGTCTGCGGGTGCCGGTCGTCGGCACCGCTGTGGAAGGGCTGCCCGCGACGCTGGCGGAGGGCCGCGGCGTCCTCGTCCCGCCCGAGGACCCCGAAGAGCTCGCACACGCCATCGACGAGCTCCTGCACGGTCGCGGGGTTCCCGACCCGGTACTGGGCCGCGGATACGCCGAGCGCTTCACCCCCGAGCGGATCGCCCCGTACTACGCCGACACCTACCAGCGCCTCACGCTGTCAGGCGCGGAGATAAGTGGCGTAGTTTCGGAAAGCGCCGGGATAAACCGGCTTGGAGCAGGAGATGGAAGAGCTCTACGTCGAAGGGTTAGCAACC
>JADGRB010000522.1 GCA_017881315.1 Pseudomonadota bacterium | reverse complement strand
GCCTTGCGGCTCGCCGGTGCCTTCGCCGGTGCGGGCTTGGGCGCGGTGGGGTCGGCGTGGGAGACGACCTCGACGTTGTTCCCTTCGGGATCGAAGATGAACGCGCCGTAGTAGTGCGGGTGATAGTCCGGGCGCAGCCCGGGCGCCCCGTTGTCGCTGCCGCCGGCGGCGATGGCCGCGGCGTGGAACGCGTCGACCAGCGCGCGCTCGGAGGAGAACGCGACGTGGGTTGCGTTGATCGGTGGCTCGGACTGCATGATCCAGAAGTCCGGCTTGCCACCCGCACCGAGGCCGGCGGCGCCCGAAAACTCCATCACCACCTGGTATCCGATGGGCTCGAGGGCGGCTCGGTAGAAAGCCAGCGCCCTCTCGAAGTCCTGCACACGAAGGCTGACGTGGTCGATCATGGGCCGGACACTAGCACGTCTTCGGAAGGGGGTGACCGATCGAAATCGGCCGCGGCGGATGGCCGCCCAGCCCAGGTAGAATCGCGGCGATGCAGGAGCTCTTGGCCGCGCTGAAACGGCTGGCGGACCGGGCCGCTCGCGACGATCCGGCGGCGCCAGGGCATTGGTTGTCGCGCTTCGTCCTGCTGCGCCTGCTGGGGCTGGTCTACCTGATGGCCTTCGCCACGCTGGTCAACCAGGGGCCGGCGTTGATAGGCGAAAAGGGGCTGCTGCCGGCGGTCGGTTTTCTGGATGATGTCGCGCGACAACTCGGCTCACGCGCGGCCGGATTCGCGGAGCTGCCGTCGCTGTTCTGGTTGAGCGCGAGCGATGGCGCGCTGCGCGCCGCGGGCTTCATTGGCGTCGTCCTGTCGCTGGTGGTGCTGGCCGGTTACGCCAATGCGCTCATCTTGATGGTCCTTTGCGCGCTGCAGATCTCCGTCATCAACGTGGGCCAGACGTTCTACGGCTTCGGCTGGGAGCTTCAGCTGGTCGAGACCGGGTTCCTGTGCATCTTCCTCTGCCCGCTCTTCGACGGGCGGCCCTTCCCGCGTAGGCCGCCCTCCGTCGTGGTCGTCTGGCTGCTGCGCTGGCTGGCGGTGCGAATCATGTGGGGCGCCGGGCTCATCAAGCTGCGCGGCGATTCTTGCTGGCGCGATCTCACCTGTCTCGATTTTCATTTCGAGACGCAACCGATCCCCAACCCGCTGTCGCCGCTGTTCCACGCGTTGCCGGGCGGCGCGCACAAGGTGGGCGTGGTCTTCAACCACCTGGTCGAGCTGGCGGCGCCGTTCTTCGTGTTCGGCACCCGGCGCATGCGGATCGCGGCGGGCGCGGCCATGGTCGCGTTGCAGGTCATCTTGATCGGCAGCGGCAACCTGTCGTTCTTGAACTGGCTCACCTTGGTTCCGATCCTGGCCTGCTTCGACGACGGGCTCTGGCGGCGTCTGCTCCCCGCCCGCCTCGTCGCGCGCAGCGATTCGGCGCGCGACGCCGCGACGCCGTCCCGCGCCCACGGGCTCACGGCGGCGGTGCTGGGCGTCGTGATCGTCGCGCTCAGCGTTCCGCCGGTGCTCAACATGCTGTCGGGCGCGCAGATCATGAATACCTCGTTCACCCGGCTTCCCATCGTCAACACATACGGCGCGTTCGGCAGCGTGGGCCGCGAGCGGGCGCAGCTGGTCTTCGAAGGGACGCGCGACGAAACCATCACGCCGCAGACCCAGTGGCTCCCCTACGAATTCAAATGCCAGCCGGGCGATCCCGCGCGCCGGCCCTGCTGGATGAGCCCGTACCACTACCGTCTGGATTGGCTGCTCTGGTTTGCCGCCATGGGGAGCCCGCGCGACTATCCCTGGGCCGTCCACCTGGTCGCCAAGCTGCTGGACGCCGATCCGGCCACGCTCGGTCTGCTCGGCGCCGACCCGTTCCACGGCGCGCCGCCACGCCACATCCGCGTCGACCTCTACCGCTATTCATTCGCGCCGCGAGGATCGAAGGTCTGGTGGGAGCGAACCCGCCTCGGGCCTTGGTTGCCGCCGCTCGAGCGCGACAACCAGGAGCTCCAAGACTTCCTGCACAACGAAGGCTGGTCGCCCTAGGGTGGGCGCATTTGCGGCCGACCGATACTCAGTTGGCGGGTTGATAGACCCGCACCCAATCGACCTTCATCGTCTGCGGGAAGGTTGTGGTCGCATCAGGCGCGCCCGGGAACTGACCGCCGACGGCGACGTTGAGCAGGATGAAGAACGGGTGGTCGAACGCCCAGGTGCGGCCGGTCGCGGCGCCGGGCGTCTGCGTCTCGTAGAGCATGTCGTCGACGAAGAACTTGATTGCCGCCGCGCTCCACTCGACGGCGTAGGTGTGGAAGGCGTCGCCCAATTTGGCGCCGCCGGCGAGCGTGTACATCCCCGTCAGCTGGCTGTCGTTGGTCGTCCCGGCGGCCGGCATGTGCAAGCTGCCGTGGTTGACCGACGGTTCCTTCCCGACGTTCTCCATGATGTCGGTCTCGCCGCAGCTCGGCCAGTTGACCGTGTTGATGTTGTCGCCGAGCATCCAGAAAGCCGGCCAGAGTCCCTGACCCTCGGGTATCTGAATGCGCGCTTCGAAGCGGCCGTATTGTTGCGAGAATTTTCCCTGCGTCAGCAGGCGCGCGCTGGTGTATTTGCACGGGCCGGACGACGGGTAAG